>JANNLO010000148.1:0-22643 GCA_031396835.1 Snowella sp. SOY_38_metabat_116 | reverse complement strand
TTTCAATCCCTCATAGGGTTTTATATTAGTTGAAATAACAATTGTTTGGTTTTCACGAATTATTTTAGTTGTTTCAATCCCTCATAGGGTTTTATATTAGTTGAAATTTAATTTGTTTGGATGATTAGGCTAGTCTAAACTTGTTTCAATCCCTCATAGGGTTTTATATTAGTTGAAATAATCCATCCCACTCCTTGGCAAAAGCATCTCGCGTTTCAATCCCTCATAGGGTTTTATATTAGTTGAAATTATTTCGGGATAGGTGTATTCTCCCAATAAATTGTTTCAATCCCTCATAGGGTTTTATATTAGTTGAAATAATCTAATCTTTGCTTAGCAATTGATTCTATCTTGTTTCAATCCCTCATAGGGTTTTATATTAGTTGAAATAAAAAGCCTCTTTAGAGCCACCAGTAGAAACTCGTTTCAATCCCTCATAGGGTTTTATATTAGTTGAAATGGCGGGCTTGTCGAAACCTTACTGTATTTAGTTTTCAAGGTTCTGTTGCGCGAATCTCTTCTTAAAATATCATAAACTTGATCCAAAAAACAAGTTAAAATGCTGAAAAGCTTGTGGTATAAGGTGCGCGGGTGCTCCATTAACAAAAACTCCTCCAAAAGGTTCTCCCGTAAATATTACAGACAAATTTTTGACTAAACATAAAATTACAGCTACCCCTCCGCGCAATTATCGAATTTTCACAAACAAACAAAGCAGATCTCTGGGGGAGAACCCAATGCCAAACAGACCTTCACTCAACAAAGAAAATTGTGTCATCTCTCAAAGGATCACCCCCAATTCGCTCCAACTTTTTTTGACAACCAGCACAGAGAAAATAAAAACGAATACTGTCGGTTTCTGACTTAATCAACTTATTGAGACGCGATCGCAACTTGGCATACTGAGATTCCGTCAAATCGCATTCAAAAATACTATATTGAACCCACTGTCCGTAGGACTTCAAAATATTATGAATTTTAGTGCGACGCTTATCCTCAGAGATATCGTAACTAATAACAATATACATTACTATTTTAAAAATAAAGGGGGATATTTACCCGTTTCATCCATTAAATATTTAGATAAAAGTCGAGCTTGAATTTCAAAACATTCCTGATAGGTATATTGCTTTTGGAGAACAGGATGCTTAAACTTAGATTGCTTCTTTTCCTCATAAAGTCTGAGAAAAATTTTAAGCCCTTCTTGAGTAAGAGAAACTGCTTGACTTAACGGCTCACTGATAAAATGATCAGGCGTTAATCTCTTTTGATTAATCACACTTAACACAACAGCATCAACCACCAAAGAACGAAACTCTTCCATCATATCTAACGCTAAAGAAGGACGACCATAGCGGTCAAAATGGAGATAACCTAAATAGGGATCAAAACCGACAATATTTACCGCACTTTGAATGTCATGACGCAGTAGAGCATATCCTAAACTGAGTAATGAATTAACAGGATCTTTGGGTGGACGACGATTACGAGATTTAAACTCAAAATCCGAACCATTAATCAACTCATTAAAAACACCAAAATAAGCCGCACTTCCCGCACCTTCTAAACCACGTAAAGAATTAATATTTAATGTCGTTTTAATCGGTTCCATCGCCTGTTCAATTTTCGCGATCGCCTGATCTAAATTCACTTCAGAATATTCGCGACGACGGCGTAATAGAGTATTACGATAATTTTTTAACTTTCCTCGAACAATCTCTTGGACAATATGAATGGATTTAGGCGATTCTCCAGCCGCCGACCATTGAGCCTTACGAACAAAAATATTTTTGGTTAATTCTGGTTCTAAACGTCCTAAATATTTACCATTAGCAGTCAAAAAACTGAGAGGAATATGACGCATTAAAAGCTCATTGACAACCGCAGGGGATAAGGTCGCTCTTCCTAAAATAACAACCCCATCAATCTTGATAAAAGGCACATCTAATAGCTGTTTTTTGTCAGCTTTAACGGTCAACTGTTCATCTGTTTTGCCAATAAAAGCATCTTCGTGAGTTAAATAAACTGTACCCATAATTAGTTGATAATTGATAAGGGATAATTGATAAGGGATAACGGATAAGGGATAAGGGATAAGGGATAATTATGATTAGGAAATTTCTTGATAACGCCTTACTTTTTCGACGGCTTGAGGTAAACATTGGGAATATAAACTACAGCCTTTACAGCGTTTGTTATAGATAGCTTGTGGTCGTTTTCCTGTTTCGATTAATTGTCTTACTTTTTCAATTGTAGTAATAGTTTCTTGGCGTAATTTTTCAGTAATTATAATGAGTTCTCGTTGGTGAGAATGAGCATAATAAACATAACCTTTTGTAATAATCTTACTGGTCATTTCTTCTAAACATAATGCTTGAGCGCAAACCTGCAAAGCATCATTCTCCCATTCGCCTTTTTTACCCCGCTTATATTCCACTGGATAAATTTGCCCTGATTCTACTTCAATGAGATCAGACTTTCCAATAATTTGATAGCGTTCGGAGTGAAGCCAAATTGCTCGAATCTGCCAGACTTCTTCTCGGTTATTATCTCCTAAAGTATGGACGCGATCGTGCAAACTTGTTCCTTCAATAGTGTATTGATTGTCTTCAAATTCCCCTAGACAGAACATTCGCCAACAACGATGAGAACAAAAGCTAAATTGATTTAGTGATGCAATAGAAATCATGATTTTAATTGATAATTGACAGTTGATAATTGATAATTAATTTTTGAGAAATTTAATTTAGAAAGTTTAAGTAATGATGATGAAAAAATTAGAAATTTATGGCGAAATATCCATTGTCCATTATCAATTATCAACTATTCATTGTTTTTGCTTTTTTTGATAATTGAGATTAAGAGTTTAAGCAATTCAATAATATTTTCGTTGATACTCTGATATTGTTTTTTAGTAAGATATTCTGTTCGATGGAGTAATTCGAGCCAATAATCAGTTTCATTTGCTTCTTTAAGCGCAATGGATAGTTTATGAATAAAATCAGCTCTACTTTCTGCGTGTTCTGATTCTCTAACTAAAGCACCGATCGCCGTTCCAGAGCGGAGTAATTGTTTCGACATAATAAATTCTTTTTTAGAATCTGTTAAATACTTGTACAAATTGACAATACGAATAGCAAACTCAAGGCTTTTTTCTTTAACAACATTTTTCATAATTGAAAGTTGACAGTTGATAATTAAGAGGTATAAAAGACAACCTAAAAAAACTCAGAAACCTATAATAGATAATTAATTTCTCCATTGTCAATTCTCCATTATCAATTATCAATTCTCCTAATCATTCCCATTCCCATTGTTGTTTTTCGACCAATTCCACAGTACATAGCGAAGTTTGCTAAAGTATTTAATTGCTTAATTATTAATGGCTCAATGTCTCCTAAAATTCGATAAGTTACTTGTCCCACACAACCAATTAATTTACTCCGTGAATCGATAACAACTTCTGTTTTAATATCAAAATAGCTAGGAAAAATTGCATCTAATGAGAAATTATTGAATTCGAGATTACTATATTTATGCCAACGTTTTAATAAGCTATTAAAAACAGATTCAGGAGTCGGAAAAGGGGTATCAAACTTGCCTTGACGAAAAGTTGTGGGTGTAGCAAATTGAAAAGCTAAAATTCGTTCTTGATCTGATGCTTGTTCATAGAGTTGAGTATAGGAAGAAACATTGGCCCAGGGTTGAGTGGATTGGGGTGTTCCCAAAATACTGGTAATCATTAAACCCGTCGGGCCTAGATGCCAAGGTTTTTGAGGGTTAAGATTAAGCCATAATTGGGTTAGTTGGCCAAATAAGGTGTCGTCTAACAGGGAAATTCGCCACCAACAGGCTTTATTAGCCGCGATCGCGTTTTCGTAGTTCCAACGTAATTTTTTGGGGATGTGGGGCTGATGAAGTTGCAAAGGAGAGAGGGTAAAAGCTTTTTCTGCTTGAGAAAAATGTAAGCTATTGCCTAATTCGAGGTCAACACTACTGACTAAGGTAAGAAATAAAGCGTGTAAGTGTCTTCCGCTTAGGTAATCGGGATAAATGGGTGATAGGGGAAGAAGATTAAAAACGAGGCTGTGAGGCATAATAAAATTGAAGTCGCTAGTGATAATTATGAGCAGGCGATTAAAGTTTATCCTGCTATTTTTAAACAAAAAAATTCTCAAAAAGATTTTCAAAATAATTATATTGATCAGGATCAATGTTAATGATGAAGGAGGAATTCTTTGCTTGATCAAAAAAGATCTTAAAAAACCAGTATCTGCCCTTTATTCCTTAACTCATTTATCTATTGATGAGGATCATTCTCTAGCAGAAAAATTAAAAAGTATCAGCATAAACGAGTAATGAAAATGGCTTTATGAGAAACAATAAGCCATATTTACAGGTAAATTTAACCCTTCATAATATTGACCATTGAGAGTGACATTGCGAATTAAACTCACAGGTGGCATATTAATCACGTCATAGCTGATAACTTGATTTGTAAACATTACATCTAAAGGATTTAAAGGGTAAGCACAAGTAAAATTTCCTGTTTTTATTTTGATTTGAGATAACTCTGTAATTTTTACTTCTGCCTTACTCATCCATTTACCTAGACGAATCCATTTAGGAAGTTTAAGAAAATTTTGAGAGATAACAAAACATTCAAAAATACTTTCAGGAGCAATTTCTTTAGCCCTACCAAAACTGGGAATATTTTTCTGAGTTTTAGTCATTTCTACATGGTAATTATTGTTAGCATATTTCCAAGTATTTAAGATAGAAGCATGACGTACTGAACGAGCAGGTGTGACATAAATTTTCTGTTCATTTAGCGGGATTAAATGCTCTTCATATTGGGGAATCTGCTCCTTACAGAAATAACGATAACTGTCACTTTTAATCAAACCGAGAGCATAACAGAGCGAATAATTGTGAAGAATAGCTTCAGTTTCATAAAGGCGACCTATTTCACGAGTGGCATAG
Organism: Snowella sp. SOY_38_metabat_116; assembly: GCA_031396835.1. Taxonomy (GTDB): domain Bacteria; phylum Cyanobacteriota; class Cyanobacteriia; order Cyanobacteriales; family Microcystaceae; genus Snowella. Next base: position 17,660 of record JANNLO010000148.1, on the reverse strand, counting down.
TATAAACTATCGTGTAATTCAATTTCACAGCGATAAATAGTTGTCATTTAAAAACCCTTTAGTTAATTAGCAATTTATCTCCCTTAAAACATTACTTGGTTGTAGCTTTTTCTTTTTTGTCTGGTTTTTCGATATGTTTTCCAAAGTAAGTTTTAGCTTCTTTATCTGCCTGATTAAGAATAGAGATAATTCCATCTTCCGAAGCGGTTAGGATTTTTACTTCTGTTAATAATGAATTAAAGTTTTTACCAATAAAATCCGTGTGAACGATAAACTCTTGACTTAATAAAGATTCAATTGCTGCCGTCGCTTTTTCCATAATTAAATCCTCATCTAAAGGATCAATAGAGTCTAAAATATCTGCGGGAATAAGGTCATAAATTGCTTGAGTCCAGCGTAAGTTGCTAACAATTTCACCATCAGCAAAAATGACTCCTAATAATTCATTACGAACCCTTCCTGTGCGAGTTGTTTGCGCTCCATAGTGGCGAGTACGCATAATGTTATTAAAAACATAGAGAAAACTGGCCTCTGTTGGATCTTTTAAGGTGACAATACTAGGGAAAAAGACTTGAGGACGAATGTGATCTTGCTGATTAATTCGACTGGTAATTTCTCCTTGTTTTGAACCCTTTTCTCCTTTAGATGCCATTGTTCCACTTTCATAGGGAGCATTGAGCGTAAAGGTTTCGTGGGATTCATCAAAGGCTGTAATCGAAAAAGCCGTATCAACAATGACTTTAGATTTTTCTGAACCTGAATCTCCGATCGCAAAGCCATAGATAATACAATCTGGGTTATTCATGGCAAAAGAAACGTTATATTCACAGTGTTCAGGATTTTTAATTAACTCATATTTCCTGAGCAGTTCCCGACCCACTAAACGCTCAGGAGTTGACTGTTTACGTTTAAACATAGATAAGCGGCTAATGGTATGAGCATTCTTTTTATCAACACCTGCCCGAACTCGTGCTTTGTTTAGTTCTCCATCGGTTTGAAAGAGAGGATAGGATTCTGTTACACGAACTGTTAAAAAATGAACGTATTTCCCCATTGGTTTGTAGGGAATTTCTGTGTGAAAGAATTTGGAATCGAGACTTTTTAGCAATGCCATTTGATTTACTCCTAATTGATTTAATGAAAAAATAAGTAATTTATGAAGCTAAGCCCCTAACTTTCGTTAGAATTTTCTTCAATAGCTTTTTTGTCTTTATTTTCCTTATCCTGTTCAAGCCGATAGAGAAATTCACAGGTATCACGCAATAAGTTAAGCTGACGACCTGCTAATCTGGCGCGATCGCCTTTAAAGGATTTTTCAAAAACTTCAACGACAAAGTATTGAGCAAAAGCTAAAACTGCTTCTCGTTCTTTGTCCCGTTTTTGTCCATTAAAAACCCAACGACCTTCTGCTGTCGAACTATGAACCCGATCCATCAGTTTACAAATTTCAGCCGCAACAACTTGAACAAGAACTTCTCCATTAAATACAGTGGATTCTGCCTTTAAAATTGTTTGACCAGCAATATCAATGGGTTTTAGAACCGCATTAGCTTTGGGATTATATTGTTTATTCGCACGGTAAAATTCGCGATAAAGTTCTGTCAATTGTTTGGGATGATTTAAAGCAGATTTTTCACTCAAGGTAAATTTCTCCGTATTTTTGTCAATGTGAACATAGGGATCGAAACAGGGATAAAAATCATAGGTGTAGAGTTTAATACGGCTAATGCTAGGAATATCCGTATCTTTGCCTCTTGTCCATTGCTTTAAATAATAAAAGACATAGAGGGGACTAGTTTCTAAGTTGCTGGCTAATTCTGTTAGTTTTCCCCAGTTTGCATCGTAGCCAGCTTTCCCACGCTTGGCGTTGACATCTAAATGAATAGAATAGGCCGCCGTTAAAACATTTAAAGGGGCAGGATATTGTTTTCCGTTAGCATCAGACCAACCTTCGAGAATGTAATCTAAACGAAAGCGATCGCCCTGAGTTAAAACCCGAAATGCCTGGGGCGCACTATCAAGGAAAACCGTTTCTTCAAATTCTGATCCATCTCGATAGGGAGGAATGGAAGACTCAGAAACGACAGTTTTAACATCTAGAATTAGGGGAAAAGCTAAGGCTAACCAGGTCGGCATAACCCAGGATTCGGTATCAGTGGGATCGCGTCCTGGCGGTAAGGCCATGAAGTAAAAAGTAAGCGGTTTATCATCGGGATAGGATAATTTAAAGGTGCGATCTGTTTTGTGGTTTGGGTCATCGGTAGGAAGTTGGGTTTGAGTGTGCAAATTTTCATTAATGACAAAAGCATCAATGGTCTGATAGCGATCGCGGCTAAAATCAGCATTGAGTTCTTTACTAATAAAGTGATTCCGAATTGAAGTATCAAAACGAGTTTGAGCAATTTGGGTATAAGCTTGTTGCAAAAAATTATTGGTTTCGGGCGTAAAATAATAGGTCGGATAAAAATAGAGATAGCGATATTTACCATCTTCAAAACGTTTTCCAACTGTTTGAGTTTGATTCATTAAAATTTGCCGAAGCATCATTTCTGTGCCTGCAATACTGGAAATATTGCGCTTGGCATTAGAACCATTTAAGCGTTGTTTATTGGTATAAACCTGGGGAGTAAATAACACCGCCGACTCCATTTGTTCGGTAACAGTATAAGCTGAATTAGAAAGGGAACAAATCAATTGACGACCGCGACCGTCTTTTTTCGCATGATTGTAACTATTCAGTTCTTTTAAGAAAAGTTGAGATTGTTCTAAGGTTTGTTGGGAGTTGATTTGTTGGGGTAACATCACGACTAAACGCACCCATTGACGTAAATCATTCCAGCCATCGGGAATATCATATTGAGCGATCGTGAACTCAATCTTAGAAGCAATAAAGTGAATCAGTTCTTCCCCAACTTCACGAATATTTTCTAAGCCAGGGTGATGTTCTAGATATTTAGCAGCCAAATAATACCAATCAAGGGGAACGCCGCCTGTATTACCTTTAAGTTTATGTTCTTTGAGGGTTTCATTAATGCGTTGAATTTGTTTAATTTGAGGAAGATAAGATTCTAATTTCCAAAGTTTGGCAGCTTCTAAAACTAAATTTAATTCAGGTAGAGCAGACAACTTTTTATCTTTATTTTGTTTTCGGGCAAGCTCAATTTTTTCTCGGCGATCGCCCCAAATTTTACGGGTGACAACATCACCAAATTCTGCTAATTGATCAATCCTAAGATCATCCTCAAAAAGAAAATTATCATCTTTAGAAAGAATGCCTTTAGTTTGAAATTCCATCAATTTTTCACTACGACTTTTAGCAACAGAACTTTTACCTATTCTTAAAATGCGAAGTGTGGCATCAAGGGCGACCTGCATTAAACCTAGATCGTCAAAAAATTGGCTATAGTAATCTGCATATTTCATGCCTTTACCATCGCGCCCAAATCCTGTTTGTTTGCGGCATAATTCTCCCCGACAAAGTTCTTTGATAGTCGTAATTACCCGATTAGGTAAGGAATCAGCATCTAAGAAAGTCTGATTATTGCTATTACTTAAATAGATAACTCCTGTGGGTAAATATAATAACGGTAAATGATCAATTTCTTGATAGGCTTCCATCACAGCGTTATTAACAACATTAGTTAAAACACCTCGATTTTCAGCAATGCTATGATAGGTAAACTTTAATTGACTATTACTGAGTTTATACAAAATATCTTGTAGAGATTTGTTTTCAGCATCTTGGGGATGTTTAACAATTGAAGCAAGGCGATCAGCTAAACAAGATAAATCGGCTAAACAGTCTAATTTGCGATCATCAAGAATAGGATTTAAACCATCTTCTGAAAGATTTAAATTCGTGTCATTACGGCGTTGAGTATTATAAATAATATATAAAATATCATCGAGGTATTCAATCCACTTTTCTGAATTCTCAGGAAAAAGAAAGGTATCTAATCCCAATTGAGAAACCATAATTTTGATAATTTCTCGGTGATCTTCAATAGATAATTTACGAATATCTTGATCAAAATCAGCCTTGATAACTTGATATTTTTCTGGCATTTTGACAAAGAGTTTATACTCAAACTTTTCAAAATCATGCAGAATAAAACTGGCGATCGCAATGCGTCTTTCTAATTCTTTAATAACTCGTTTAACGGTTGTATCGAGTTGTTGCAGACGTTTTTTAATTAAGTTGGCAGGAAATAAACCATTTAATAAGTGAGTGCAAAGAGATTGATCTCCCGCATTATCGCGCCGTACTTTTTCTTTTCCTTCAGCAAGACGACGAGCATCAATCGCATCAAAAAACTTGCCACCTTTTGCGGTAATACCGATGGTTAATTTTAATAGATTCGGCAAAACATATTCAGCAAAATCAGACATTACTGGATCATTAATATTTTTTGCTTTAATCGCTTTACGGAGTAATTTTAAGGTAAGAAGTTCTCGCTGTTCTTCAACAACGCGACTGGAATTATCACCTTCTAAACCTAATGATTCAGGACTTAAATCACCTAATTCAAAATTAAATGATTCTTCAAATTCTTCATCTTCAAATTTATCAGTATCGCTTTGATTGCTTTTCTCTAAATCAAAAAAACTTAATTGTTGAGTGTTGTCTGTCTTTTTAGATTTCTTGCTCATAAATTTGTCCCGTAATTTTGTCAAAGGGCGAACGCAATTCGCCCTTACCGAGGTTTGATGTTCTGTAGGGGCGCAAGGCTTGCGCCCAAAAAATTTCAATTGTTAATACTCAAAAAATTATTTGATTCCTAAGATACTCAAAAAATTTCTGATTTCCATACAAGCATCTGTTGATTGAATGCCTCCAGTATTGAGAATTTGCTGAAGCTCTTGACCAGCTCCTTCAATTTTCTCAATTTCTTTTCGTGCTTTTGAATTACGAATTTGTCCTTTAACCTTTAAGAAAGGTTTTCCTAAATACAAAGGAAGGGATAACTGGCGCAAATCGGGTTTTGAATTTTTCATTTTGATTCCTCAAATTTATAATTGAGAAATTCCACAACAGAATTTGCTATTGACAAAAAGCTTAAGTAGTTCTATGCACCAAGCCGCCGTAAAAACCAGAATATTAGGGAGGAGGATTGAAGTTCTATCTTTAGTCTTGTGTTTGCTTTTTCTGGGTCTGGGAAGTTTCTCCTCTATGATTATAACCATACCTTGTGAATCTTGCAAATTTTTAAACTAAAGAAAGTACAGAGACAAGGCAATTGCCAAGAGTGAGCAAAATACGGTAATGTAAAGAAGATACCCATAACATGGCAGAACCAAAATGAACCCTTATAAGGGATTGAAACTCTGTCCTTTCCTTAGTCTCGTGATTGCTATTTTGCCTCGAACACTACTCCCTAAGAGGGATTGACCCCTAAAAACCTAATTCCGTAACGGCATCCGATACTCAAAACGGTTGTCGGCATTGTCGCGTTGATCAATAACGTACCCTTGCTGATAAGCATCTGAGAGAGCCTGCCCCCAGCGATCGCCTAACAGAACAACCAATTCATCTGTGGAATGCCACTGGCCATCCTGAAAAGTAGCCAGTAATTTCCGCAGATTATGCTCTCGTAATTCCATTAGCGTATTGTGGGCTGACTCCCGAATATCTTGCAAACGTTCTGGAGTTAGCTCAGAGACCCATTCTCCTTGATCAATGGAATCACGAAGTTCTTGTTCCTCTGGGTCTAAATCATCAAAATCTGGATTTAACATCAATAATTGTTGTTCATACCAATCTAAATCACTAGGATTTGTTTTAACGGGATTAGCATTAATCATTAGTTTTTTCTCCTGTAAGATGCTTTGTAGTTGCTAACAAATCCAAATTTCACCTCCTTTTTTTTTGAATCTATAGGCTAACGTATCCAACAACAAAGCCGCTTGACCGATCGCAATAGAATAGGGCGATGTGGAATCATGCACACTTCTTTCATCACTGATGGGATAGAGAGAAAAGTGCATCGGTAACTGTAATCGCTGTCTTATTTCTGTGACAGGATAGGGTAAAACATAACTGACCAAACCCGTTTTTCTTAACTGTTCACTAATCTTGCTAATCCAGGGATTGTCTGGTTGCCAAATTTCTATACCAACCAAGATCTGTACCTTCCAAGCCTCAGCAATTGTTTGTAAATTACCTGCGTAGGTAAAACGCCAATTTAGACGATCCTCTCGATATTTTTTTAACTTCAAAAATCCTAAACAATGGCTAAAACGGCCTTTGGCAATGGGTTGTTGCATTCTTTCGGCAGTTTCGGTTAGCGATCGCAAAAATTGTGCTTTTGTCCAGCTTTCAACTTCTAAATTACTTAAAATACCAGGTAAATCATAAATTTTAAAGCGATCAATTTCATTGCTTTCTGTCAAGTCATATAAACCACATTGCAGAGGACTAGAACCGCGAAAACTAGAAACATCTTCAAAGATCGGATTTCCTAAATGTCCTGAAAGTTTTTTCCAGTCATTTTTCCAACCCATCACTCTACCTGCAATCTGTTTAAAATTAGACTTAAAGACTAACTCACAATCTTGTTTAAACTTTTCTCGACTTTCTGTATATCTATCTTTAATTGTAGGATTAGCTAAGTCAAACCATAGTTTAAAACTTTGAACGGCTCCCCAGCGTTGATAATAGCCTTCAAAATCATTAATTTTGCGATAATTAGATTTAATAATTTCATTGAAATAAGGACGATCATAGTCTCCTTTTATTTCCAAAGACGCATCATCTTTAAGAAATAAACGTTCCACTAAAAACTTAGGCGTTAAGGCGATCGCTGTAAAATGAGCAAACTTGAAAAACTCACCTTCTTGGCTATAACCATCATGGCGGCCCAAACGTCCTAAACGTTGAATAAAATTACCACTATCAGAAGACTCGAAAATAAGGAAATTAATTTTAAAATCAACCCCAACATCAATCGTGCTAGTTCCTAATACCAGATCACAAGTAAGAGATTCTAGCTTAGTTTTTGCACCAGATAAACCTGTATTTTCTCCAACTGTTAATCCGTGAGGTTTCAATAATTCTCGAAAAATAGGCACTAAACGCTTCACCGTAGCAATGGAATTTAAAATAATTGCTCCCTTACTATGGGGAAAATCTTGAAAATATCCTAAAACCCAATCTTTATTGATTTTTAACCAATTTTCGGAAGCCTGAAAACTAGATTCTAAAGCAACAAAACTCAAATCAATTTTTCGAGAAACCTGCCGCCAGTTTTGAGATTCTAACTTTTTTATTTGGCTAAACTGTTTAGGAGATTTATATTTTAAAGCCGCAACAGGATCAATACAATAATAATTAAAACCTGCTTTGTCTAATTTTTCTAACATTTGCTGATTAGGAGTTGCCGATAAAAAGAGATAGCGTTTACGACGATTAGTGCGACGCATCAATAATAAAATATTTAGAATACTCGCTATTTGAGGTGCAGAAAAAACATGAAATTCATCAAATATAAAGAGCTTAAATAGCTTATCAATTCTCTGCCATAATTTATCAGGGTTATCGTATTTAGTTAAATAAGCCCCCTGGTGGAGATAATGAAAAATATCAGGATTGGTTAGTAAAATTTCTGATTGACTACTACGAGTTTCCAGAGCAATAGCTTTAGAAATGCCTTCCTGTTGAGCGTATAACTCTAATGCAGGCCCGTTTAGAAAATTAATTCTTGGTTCTTGTTCTAAATTAAATTCAGACAAATAACCTCGAATTTGATTAAATTGATCTCGGATTAACTCGTTAGTTGGATATAAACCAATCGTTGGCGATCCAGATTGTAAGGTTTCTAAATAAGCAGCTAGACTCTTCCCATCTCCAGTCATTGCTGTATTAAAAATAATATCAATGCTGGGATCACGAATCGCTTTGATTGTTTCTACTTGATGCCAAGCTAGTTGCCATTTTTCTGGCATATTAATCCCGTCAAGAATTTCCGAAGCAGGACAGGAGTAAACGGGGTTTAAATGAATTTTGTATTCAAACATTATTAGATTTACCCCTGCTAATTTTTAGCATAAACTAAATTTAGTCGGTTTCAATTTATCTTAACACACGAAACCAGTATTTTGATTTTTTACACAAATAAAGTGTCCGCACACCATGACCAGAAAAGGCCAATCCATTACCCTCTCCGTCAAAGAAGCCGAAAAGCAAGCCCTCGAAGCCCTAGCCGATCGCCTTGGTTACACCTGGGGAGATAAACCCAATATCTCGAAACTGATCACCGCGATCGCCCAACAAAAATATCGGTTAACCACCAACGACAACTGGACAGAGACGCAAATCCAAGCCCTAGAACAAGCCTGGCGATTATTGGTGGATATGGGCAAAATTCCTGAAGCGGTCGAAATTGCCCGTATCCTTTTGGAACGTAGCGAACTTCAAATTCTGCAACGCAAAGAACTGGAAACTTTTCTGCAAAAACCAATTCCCCGATGGCGCAAAAATATCGAAGGTTTCATTCATCAAAAACAACCCTTTCGTCTCACCTATCAAGATGCCAGCGATCGCACCCATAACTTTACGGTTGTCCATGCGGATATTAAACTCTTGGACAATCATCAATATCTGGTCTGTAGCTGCGACGAAAACGAAGGAAATCAGGACATTCCCGAACTGAGTTATAACTGGGTACTACGATTAGATCGCATTCAAGAAGCGGTTGTTAATCCGATTAAACTGCCCTGGCAACCTGAATTAGACCAGATTACTGTCCAATTTGAGGTTTATCGTGGTCTTGCCTTTAACTATGGCAAAAATCGTAATAAATCTGATGATCTAACGGTGAGTGAGATTGAAGGTGATCCACCCCAACGCACCATTACCCGCAAAATCTACAGCACCTTTTGGTTTTTCCGAGACATTGCGCCCTATTGGGAAGACTGCCAAATTATTAGCCCTGATTCCGTTAGAAACCTATTTCGGGAAAAACTGCGATCGCTATACGATAAATATTTTATTAAAGAGTGAAAATTAGAATACTCCTCTAATAAATCTGTAATTTTGAGCATTCTCAACAGTTTGATTTAAAAAGATGATATTAGAGAAGTGATCGCCATTAATATCCATTTCTCACAAGTTAAGGAATTTCGGACTTTGCCAACTACTATATTTAGTTCTTGAAAATAATACGAACACTAAATATGAGCTTACTTGCAAAAGCATAGCTAATAAGTAGAAATACCTAAATAGTTATAAAACTGACCTAATGGCGGATTTTGTGAATCTTGAAACCCTATTGACAAAAGCTTTTTTTGTTTAACTTGTGGCTAATGCTTTGACAGGATAGTTCAGTCAATCTATCCCTAGACTTTTAGCTGTAAAGCATATACCGCAAGGTTTTGGTCGTTAAACGAATCGTATTAAAGGCGGCACCCAGATTCGAACTGGGGGTGAAGGTTTTGCAGACCCTTGCCTTACCACTTGGCTATGCCGCCACGACAATAGCTCAATTATCATAACAGATTTAGTCAATACTTTGGCAAACTTCAAGCCATCGCTTTAAGGATAAAATACCAGTTATTATCCTAATTAACTCTGTTTTTTAGCAGTTTAGATAGATTTATCGAGAAAATACTATCAATTGACGACGCTGTAAGGAACGGACAGTTTCTAAATCTAGATTTACTGTCTCTAAAATAGTTTCTAAATTTTGCTTGCCGTCCAGATTGGCATCACAAGCTTGAATAAATTGAAATTCTTCTTCAGATATTTCAGTCGGCAGATAATCATGATTAAAGAAGCTTTTACTTGGCCAACCTGTCATGCAAGGATGGCGTTCAGGAACGGCGGATAATAATACTTGATCGTCTGACCAATCTATTTTTAATAAAGGTGGTTTAGCTAAGAAAAATTCATAGTGGGTGATTTCAGGATCGAGCAGTTCAACTAATCGATAGCGATCGCGTTTACCTAAATTTTCAGCCCGTTCCATTAAGTCAGGTGCTTTATCTAGTAAGCGTTCCAGTTGCCAATATTGAGGATTAGAAAAACCAATAAATTCTAAACCCGAAGCCTCAATCAGTTTAAATAAGCTATGAATATTGTAGTCAATTTCTTGAGGATGAACATACATATCTGCAAAGGATTCATCTCGATGATTTTCCATTGACCATCTTTCTTTTTCCCGTTTGAGAATGCGATTATTTTCGGGTAAGGTAGCAAAAATTTGTCGGCCAACTGCAACCCCATCCCGATAATCTCCTTGTTTTTCTCCTTGTAATAAGGCGATCACTTCTTGCATAAGTTGAATTTCCCAACGACCTAATTCTGCATAAACAAAGATATGAAAAAAACCACCAGGAGCGAGTTTATTAGCAAGAGCTTGAATTCCTTTAATCGGATCAGGTAAATGATGTAATACTCCAACGCAATTAATATAGTCAAACTGCCCCGAAAGTTGAGCCGCATTTTCCAAATTTAGCTGCTGAAAAGTGACTTTATTTCTCATCACACCAGACCGTTGACAACGATTTTGGGCAACTTCTAGAGCCTTTTCACTTAAATCTATACCAACAACTTCTGCTTGAGGATTGAGATGAATCAAATATTCTGTACTAACACCCGTACCACAGCCTGCATCTAAAATACGAATATCTTCTCGCGCTGGTTTTTGTCCCGTGCAGAAATTATAGGCAGCCACCCAATTCCAACGCCAATTGTAACCAAGTGGAAACTCATCAAAAAGCGGTTCTGGCGGAAAAGGGTAAGTATTATAAAGTTTTTGTACTTCAGAAGATTTTGAAGAATTTATTGTCATAATTTTAGAAAAAGAGAAAGATAAATTGCCAATTCAAACAAATTCATCAAGATTTTAGCTTAAACAGCAAGAAGCCTCACGTATTACCGCCAGAGAAGCGTGAAATGAATTATTGCGTGAGTTGACTACAGTCCTTGACCAATGCCGAAAGCGCGGGAGAATGGGAGGAAGAACAGGTCGGAAACGAACAAATTTGTGCTAGATTATTTGCAGTAAGTTAATTCTACTCTAAGATGTTGAAAGTATTTAAAGTCAGATTATACCCAAATGTTCAACAACCGCAGTTATTGGATTGGGAATTATTTTCTGTATTTAATAAACCAAACATATCTTAAAACTGGAAAAGGTTTATCTGGATACGAAGTTAAAAAGATAATTCCTCAATTAAAGAAAGCAAAAAAGCAATTGCACAAGTTGCTTGGGGAATGTTTTCTATAATGCTTAAACACAAGGCAAAAAATGAGAAGAAGCTTTATCAAGAATTTGATAGATTCTTCCCTAGTTCTAAACTGTGCCATGTCTGCTCAAATCAGGTTGGTAATTTACCTCTTCAGATAAGACATTGGACTTGTGAAAAATGTTTTTGCAAACAGGATATAGATATTAACGCCGCAATTAATATCCGCAATCAAGGACTACGAATTTTGAGCCATGGAAAGAGAGATAAAGCTTTCTGTCCAGAATAAGTCAGAATAATAGAAGACGCAAGAAATCTACTACAATGCTTTTTGTTGGGAAAGAATCCTATTGTGTACGCAGTAGGTAGTTCACTTTTGCAAAAAAGATATTGACGATTCACACCGCGCAATTTCACTCAAGATTCTGACTACATATTTTCTTATTTAATTCCTATGATCTGGCCCCTCAAACCCAAAAGTACCAAACAAATTGCCCGCATTGAAATCTCTGGCGCGATCGCAGGAAACACCCGTGAGCAAGTACTGAAAGCCCTAAAAACTGTCAAAGAAAAGAAGTTTCCCGCTTTATTATTACGAATTGATTCTCCAGGTGGGACGGTAGTTGATTCTCATGAAATTTACCAAGCCCTGAAAAAATTAGGTGAAACGGTCAAAATTGTGGCAAGTTTTGGCAATATTTCTGCTTCTGGCGGTGTATATGTGGGCATGGGAGCCGAGCATATTATGACGAATCCTGGCACAATTACGGGCAGTATTGGTGTGATTTTAAGGGGAAATAATTTAGAAAGATTATTGGAAAAAGTCGGCGTATCTTTTCAAGTTATTAAGTCGGGGCCTTATAAAGATATTTTGGCTTTTGATCGAGAATTATCCCCAGCAGAAGAAGACATTTTACAAGCAATGATTGATAACACCTATCAACAATTTGTAGAAACCGTTGCCGAAGCACGGAAATTATCTGTTGAAACAGTCAAACAATTTGCCGATGGACGTATTTTTACAGGGAAACAAGCAGTTGAGTTAGGATTAGTTGATCGCGTAGGAACAGAGGAAGATGCAAGGCTTTGGGCGGCAGAATTAGCAGGATTAAATCCCGAAAAAGCAGAGCTTTACACCATCGAAGAACCAAAACCTTTCTTGAAAAAAGTTTTAGGGCGGAGTCAACTTTCACTCCACAATCAACAAGTTAATAGCTTAATAAATTGGCTGAATTTTGAGGTTTCAACGAGTGGACAACCACTTTGGTTATACAAACCATAAGCTTGAAAGAGCGATCACTTTCAATTCTTAATAATTCAAATTAGATTGGGTTTAATTGGGTTTAACCTCGCTGAGCAATTTGAGGATGACGACCGAGTAATCCTGTCATTAATCTTAATGAAAAGATTTTTAAAGGACGAATATTACGCATCATTTCCAAACCTAATCGGCGGGAAAAAACGAGGGGAAACCAATTATTAGAAAAGAGTCGGTTTAAGCAATCAGTGAAGCCTAGAATGAGGAGATTTTCGGATTTTCGCCAATTTTCATAACGTTTTAAAACTTGCAACGTTCCAATATCTTGTCCTTTTTGGTTAGCTTCTTGTAAAATCTGAGCTAAAGCGGCAGCATCTCTAATTCCTAAATTTAAACCCTGACCACCGACTGGGTGACAACAATGGGCCGCATCGCCGACTAATGCTAATCGGGACTGTACATAATGATCGCTCTGCATCAATTGAACGGGAAACAAAATGGGACGACTAACCAATTGAACGGGCCCCAATATGCCATTGAGACGCTTTTCAAGTTGGGCAATAAAATCAGCTTCGTTAAGCTCGGCAAGGTTTTTAGCTTGGGCGTGGGGTGCTGTCCATACAATCTGACAACGGTTTTCGGGTAAAGGTAAAATGCCCATTGGCCCTGTTTCACAAAAACGTTCAAAGGCAATATTGTTGGAAGTTGCTTGGTGTTGAATGGTAAAAGCGACACAAGACTGCCAATATTTCCAGCCGCGCGTTTTAATTCCTGCTAGTTGACGAATACGAGATTTTGCTCCGTCTGCTCCAATCACTAATTTGGAAGTAATAAAAATTTCTTGATTATCTTTTTTGATCTGAATTTGAGTGCGATCGCCTAAATATTCAACAGCAACAACTTCGGCGGGACGTATCCATTCAACTTGAGGACAGGTTTTTAAAAATTCTTGAAGGGCAGATAAAATGACTCGATGTTCTCCAACATAGCCGAGATTTTCTGTTCCTAAATCTTGGGTTTCAAAAGGGACAAGATGAGGATAGTTTCCATCTGAAAGACGAATTTGCTTGAATTTACCAATTTCGGGTAATATTTTCTCCCAAACACTAATTCCTGTTAGAATGCGGCTTGAAAGTAAGGATAGGGCGTAAGCTTGAGGTTTAACAAGTGATTTTTCAGATGATTGAGACTCAATAATTGCAATTTTTAAACCCGATGTTTTTAAGGCGGCGGCTATGGTTGTACCAACAATTCCACCTCCCACAATTGTCAGATCATAGGTTTGGGAAGAATCCAAGAACGGGATTGATGGTTGAGACATTTTGGAAATTTAACTCAATCAATAAATCATTAAAACTACTAATTAATATTGTTACGCAAGTTTTTTGAATAGGCAAGTTTAAATTTAAATGTATGCAAAAGATTAGTGGTTTGATGATTTGGGCTAGTTTTTTGGCTAAATTCAAAGATGTATGAATAATTACACGAGCCTATTTTTAAGAAGATTAATTAATTATTTTAATACCAATATTTTAGCAATAATGAGACTTCTATTCAAACTTTTTTTGATCAGATTCCATGCTCGCGATCGCAGTTTTAATAAGTTGAAAATAATGGTTTTTAGTGACATCAACTTGTTGAGAATTACTTTGATTTGTAGTTAGCAATCCTATTTTTTGACCCTTTTGAATAGCTAATATTGTTCCCCGATCATTTTCAATTCGTAATTCATTGATAGAACTTCCAAAACCAGAAGAATAAACTCTTCCCTGATGATGAAATTGAATCATTTTTTCGAGGGAAGTTTTAGACAATCTCACACCAACAATTTCTAATTGAAGACTAATTTTTCCATTAAAATTATTTTCTTGAACCTTATAGGCAATATCCACAGGAGAAGGTAAGGGAAAATATTCACCCCAACGCCAGGCGATCGCCTTAATTGGTTCAGCTTTATCCGATTGAGAAATGGTTAAACGAAGATGATTTTTACCTATTTTTTGTTGGTCTAAAATACGAACATTTGGTGTCCAAAAAATCGGAAAATTATTACCCATTCCCCAGGGTTGAAGTCCATCAATTTGACGATATAAATCTAAATTTAATTGACTTAAATTCGCTTGAGCATCAATTTTAATTAACGGTTTTAATTGTTCAGGTTCCAAACATTGATGGGCAAATTCTCGCAAACGTTGTTGGAAAGCTTCTAAATTTTTTGCCTCTAAACTAAAACCTCCTGCGGCACGATGTCCTCCAAACTTTCCTAATAAATCCTTGCAAAATTCTAACGCTTCAAAAATATTAAATTCTTCAATTCCTCTTGCTGATCCTCTGATTTTGTCTTCCTCTTCTTCAAAGGTTCCAATAAATACGGGAACGCCATAACGTTCTAATAATCGAGAGGCGACAATTCCTATTACACCGTGATGCCAATGGGATTGCACAATCACTAAAATACGGTCTAATTGCCAAGAAATCGGCGTAGTTTCAATATATGCGATCGCTTCGGTTTCAATTTGTTCACAAAGTTCTTGACGTTGACGATTAATTTGTTCACATTGCATTGCTCTTTCTAAAGCAATTCCTTCATCTTTTGTTGTTAGTAATTCAATGATTATTTGAGGATCGCCAATTCGTCCGATCGCATTAATTCTAGGCCCTAAACGAAAGCCAATATCATCGGGTTTTAATTGCTTTTGTTCTTCACTAATTCCCGCCATTTGCATTAATGCTTGAATCCCCACTAATTTAGACTGGGGTAATTTGCGTAATCCTCGTTTTAACCAGCGTCTATTCACTCCTGTTAAAGAAGCCAAATCGGCAATTGTTCCTAATGTATAAAGCTCTAATAATTGTTCTGTTAAACCTGTTATTTTTCCTAAATTTTGAGCGGTACAAATAGCTAAAATATAGGCAACTCCCACACCTGCTAAACCTGCATAAGGAGAATTTTTAGCTAACAATTTAGGGTTTAAAATAGCTTGGGCGGGCGGTAATTTTTCGGGTAAATCATGGTGATCAGTAATAATAACTTTTAAGCCTAATTCCACTGCCAAAGCGATCGCATCGTAGGCAGAAATTCCATTATCAACTGTTAAAATAAGGCGAACATTTGTGTCGGCAAATTCTTGAACAATGCGCTGATTAATCCCATAACCATCTTTCATCCGACTAGGAATTGCATAATCCACATTTGCCCCAAAATGGCGTAATGCCCGCAATAACAAAGCCGTACTGGTCATACCATCGGCATCATAATCTCCACAAATGGCAATTTTATCTTGATTGGCGATCGCATTTTTGAGAAATTCCACACTGATGGCTAAATCGGCAAATTCGGTCAGGGGCGCGGGTAAATCTTCGCTTTCAGGATTGAGATAGACCTGGGCTAAGTCAGCGTTAGTAATATCTCGATGTATTAAAACCTGGGCGAGAAGGGGAGACAATCCTGTTTTTTCCACTAATTCTTGAATTTGGGCGCGATCGGCTTTTTGGATTTTCCAACGTTGTCGGGGTAATTTAGGATTCATCAAAGTTTACCCAGCATTTGAAGAAACAGGATTCTCGACAGTTATTCTAGTTGAATTTGATAGGTAAGAAGAGGCTTTTTTAGAGAAATCTTGTAATAAATTTAAGCGTTGGTTTTGAGCAAAAATCTGTTGTAATATTTGTGCAAATTTGTCTAGGTTTATTGATTCTTTTGTTTGAATACTAACTTCTTGTGCTTGAAAATATTCCACCAAACTCAATCCTGCAACACGAGTTAAGTAGGCAGAACTAATGCCTTGAATCGCGCCTCCCGCTAAATAAGTCACTGCATTGGTTTTTAATAAACTGCCTAAGCTTTGAGTTGTTAATTCTACTAATCCGAGTTTTAAAATTAATTGTCCTAGTTCTGTCGCAACGGTTTGAGCTTGCTCTAAGGAAAATTTTTGCTGATAAATTCCACTCAAATCTAAGACCATTTGACCATTAATTGCGGCAGTTGCTAACAAGTCTAAACTAGCAATAGGATTAATTAAAGCGGTTCCTGCTGACAACCATTGATATTGTTCAATAATCGGTAAAGCGCGATCGCGTCGGACTTGATTTAATCTTTCTCTTGCTGTTTTTTTAATATTTTTCGCTTCTCGCCAAATCGTTCCTAAAATTAAGTTTGCTTTTTCTTGATTAATTAATGCTAATAAATATTGACTTAACGGTTCTAAATTAGTATTTGTTTCTTCTAAAAATTCCTCAATGGTTCCATCCGCTTGATGTCGTCTTACTTTGAGAGGTTTGGGTACAACAGAAATACTAAATATGTCTGATTCTAGGAGAATACTTGCGACTTGTTGTTTAATCTTTTGTAAAATTTCTAGTCTTTCTTCAGGTAAATATTGGTCTTGTTTATTAAAAAGTAACAATAAGCGATGATGGGAAGAATTTAATTTTTGTAAATATTGCCACTCTGAATCTGTTAGATCGCCCGTAATTAAAAATAATAAAATATCAAAATTTCTCAAATTTTCAAGAGAACTTTCTAAGTTTTCTGCAATGAATAAAGACTCAGTTTCCTGCAAGCTTAAATCTTTTTCGATAAATTTTTGAACTAATAAATTTTGCAAAGAACTTTTACCCGTTCCCTTACCGCCTGTTATGCCAATTTTTAGAGTTTGACGGTCAAATTCACTCATCAATGAAGTTAGTTTTTGACGCAAACCTGTAATCTCTTGCTCAGGAGCTTCTGTGGCTAAATTATCCAACATAACTTGAGCCTGGGCGATCGCAGCATCAACGTTTTCCCGATAGAGAGGCGTTACAGGACTTAAAAAAAAAGATGGCGATCGCTTCTTCAACTTCCAAGAAACAAATCCTAAACCAGCCATTCCCCAAAAAAGCCATTGACTAAAATCGAGGAATTGAGTATGAAAACTTTGCCATCCTAACAGCAACAAAGAAAGTCCCATTCCCCCGACTAACAAGGGTTTATGCATTTGAAACACCATCTTATTATCTCCACCATAATGGTTAGCTTTTTTGACCGACTAAATGTTACCGTATCGAGTTCCAGTTTTAATTAGTCTTGTAATTTATCTTTACCTATGCTACTTCAAGAATTATACATTTTGCTGGAGTCAAAAATGCTTTACGCGATCGCTTCTTAAGAAATAATTTATAAGGCTCAATAGGTGTTTCGGGGAGTTAAGCAAGTAGATTTTGTAACAAAGAACTCAAC
>JANNLO010000121.1:0-21158 GCA_031396835.1 Snowella sp. SOY_38_metabat_116 | reverse complement strand
AATTCTCATTATGAGAATGATTCTCATGAATCTATCGCTTTACAATGCCTGAAACCCTTATTCTATCGTTGACCTGTTTAACTGTATTGGTAAATTTGACAAGTTTTTATAGTACAAATGTTTTAAAATGAGAATTGCTGCTAAGAAAGTGTACTCATCTGAAGGGGAACAATGTAGAATAGAATCATCAGATTTTTGACTGACAGATCTTTGTCCGTCAAGCACAAAAACTCCGTGTATTTAGTTGGCGTGAGATACCTTCTAGAGTACAGGAGTTTTTTGCTGTGAAGTATTGAATTTTCCCAACGGCTATGGGATGCAAAATCTTCGATCAACGTTATTTCTTAATGATTTTAAATTTTTATCTCCGTATAATCAGGGATAAATTCTATTCATTTGTTCTAGAGATCGTTAAAACTTCTGATGTTTTGTTCCCTGATTATGAATAGACTTTGTGAAGAATAAAGTTAATTAAGCATTAAAACCCTCTTAGTTAAAGCGATCTGTCCTAGTTGCTCTTGTTAATTGTCAATCGATTTTCTTTGCGGTCTTCAGAAATATGTCTATCCTTACTAAAGAATCCTTAAAACTTGAAACCTTGAATTTATTTCAGGAATACCGATCTTTCGGTAATACTAAGTTGCGCAACCAAATTATGGAGCTTAATCTTGGCTTAGTCCGTAAAGAGGCTCATCACTGGGTTGGGCAATGTCTTGAAAATTATGATGATTTAGTTCAAGTCGGTTGTTTGGGTCTGCTTCGGGCGATCGAACGTTTTAATTTAGAAAAAGGTCATGCTTTTAGTAGTTTTGCCACTCCCTACATTCGAGGCGAAATCCAGCATTATTTGCGAGATAAAGGTTATTGCGTGCGAATTCCCAGACGTTGGTTAGAATTAGGTCAACAAGCAGCAGCAGAGACGAAAAATTTTCAAACTCGTTTTAATCGTCAACCCACTGATTCAGAATTAGCTCAGGTTTTAGAAATTCCTCTGGCTGAGTGGCAAGATATTAAGTTGGCTTTTAAGAATCGAGAGCCAATCAGTTTAGATATTAAAGTCGATCAAGATGGTGACTGTCTTACTAATTTAGGTGATTCTTTGGCAGATGGTGATTATCGTAGTTTTCAATTGAGCCAAGAAGATCAGATTCGCTTACAGCAAGCAATGGAGCTATTAGAAGATCGAACTCGGAATGTTTTAGAATTTATTTTTCTGTATGATTTCACTCAACGAGAAACGGCTGATAAGTTGGGCATTAGTGTTGTTACTGTCTCTAGACAATTAAAAAAAGGGTTACAGAAGTTACAAAATTCTTTAACGGCTGAAGTTTTTTGATCTAGAATCTGGGTAAGAATTAACTAATAATTTTCGATTTAGCAATTAGAAATGTTTTTCCCTTAGCAATTTAAAGCTTTTTAGTTGTTTAATTGATCCTCATTTAAACTTAATTTAAATACATTATTTTGTCTCTTCTGGCGATCGCGTTTTCTTTGGACTTTGTTTGTTAAGGAAACTATTTTTTCGATACAAAAGCCAATCAGATATTTTAAAATAAACTTTTTTAGTCGGCACAAGAAATCAGTAAAGTTGCAGTAGTCATGGTGTGCGTTACTATATTTTAGGAATTATTTCTCAACTAAATAAATCTAAAAATTGTTACCCATAATTTAATTCATTCTGCAAAACTGCATTTTCGTGTTCTGTTTTAATGAAACAATTCAGGCAATTCTGGAATCTTTGGTTGAGTGAAGAATTAATTCAGTTGAAATAGTGAGGCTCTGATATTTTGAGTAAAAAGATCCGTTTTGGCATTTTAGGGTTTGTGACCTTAGCGGG
This sequence comes from Snowella sp. SOY_38_metabat_116, assembly GCA_031396835.1. GTDB lineage: Bacteria > Cyanobacteriota > Cyanobacteriia > Cyanobacteriales > Microcystaceae > Snowella. The sequence goes on along the minus strand of JANNLO010000121.1, from coordinate 19,321 downwards.
TTTAGTTGCACTCTTCGCTCTTTTATTTACTCCGAAACCGACGACCTTGCCTCAAATTTCTGATTATCAATTGTCTCAAAAATTAGCAGTCAATCAGCCGAGTTATTTCCCGATAGAGCAAACGGTTGATCCGAACTATTATCGATCGCGAGATTCTTGGGTAGGTCGCCTCATTTTACCTAAACCTGAAGAATTTAAGAAAGATGCTAATTTGGATCAAGATTGGGCTTGGTTAGAAGTTTATGAAGCTCCTTTAAAATACAAAAATTTAGTCGGAAAAAAAGTTCGTCTAGCTTGGCAAAGATCAAAATTATTGGATCGCTATTTAAATTTAGTGACGACAAATATAACTTTTACAGAAGCCGCAAAAGAAAGTGAAAAACAAGGTAATTTACTGCCTGTTCGACTAAATGGGCGTTCCCAAGTCGGGCCGTTACAAGCTTTAGCAGGAGCGAGACCAATAGATGATGTTTTAGTGAGTTTTCCCCAAGCTGAAATTATTGCCAATTCTCAACAAATAGAAACCATTCGGATCGAAAAAATGCCCTTGATGGTGACGGGTCGTTATGTTGCCTTAGTCCGTATTTTGGGATTCGCCAAACCCCGATCTCCTCAAGATATTCCTGCTCAATGTCCTGGTGCTTCCCCGTGTCCGAGTGAATTAATGCGGGTTCAACACTACAATCCCCAATCAGGTAAATTTGATGGAATTGAGGAAACTATTCGCATTCCCCAACAACCTTTGGTATCGGGCGGACGCTTTATTTCTACTCCTCGTCAATTGGCAGATTCTCCCGAAGGAAAGGAAGGTTGGTACATTTATGGGGCGCAAGGAAAAGATGGTTTATTTACGGTGCAAGCTCTCCAGCCGCGATCGCTGTTTCAACTTAAAACTACTGAAACGGTCTTGGGAAAATCAGCAGGTTCAGATTATATTGATTCAGGAAATTGGCACAAAACCCCTGAACGCAAAGGAACAGCCCAAAGAGTTTTAGTTGATCCTCGCAGTGATTCTTCTGAAGTTGCGCTTAAATCTTGGAAAGAAGGCGATCGCGGCTTAGGCATTCATTTATTTGGAGGAATTGGTGGCGAAAAAGGCGAACCTATTGTGGGAGGAACTGTTACTGGACATTTTTCCTATTTCTTTCCTCAAGTCATCCACGATCGCTTTACTGATGAATTGCAATGGGATATTAATTATTATCAAGTCTATGCTCACAATCCCCAGGGCATTTTGGCAGGCAGTCAAAGTTGGGAAAATTATTTGGGAAATTTACGACGGGGCTGGCTCAATTCGCGTCCTGTTTCTAATGTGATCATGAAGCTCGATGTGCTTGAAGATTATAATTTTGGTGGTGTTTATCTTTCTCCTTTGACGGAATTACAGCATCAATTAGAAGTTATGATGGCGCGCTATCGAACAGGTGATGGAACAGGTAGTGCTAGTGTTACTCCTGCGGCTTCTTGTGTGCAAGATTCTAATCAAGCTCTTTATATCACTATCGAAGTTCTCAAGCAACAAGTAGCCCAAAATTCTGCCATTACAACTTGGTTAACTAATAATCCTAGTAATTCCCAAAGCCAACGATTTCAGCGTTTAGTTCAACTAGGCGATCACTTAACGGAAATTTTAGTCCCGAAAGGTGTGATTCGACCAGACTGGAAACAGAATGCCCAAACTCTTGCTGTTGTTACTGAAGACCAGAAATATCCCTTTATTGAAAAAAGTACTCTTGCTAATGCTTTGTTGAGTTGGCAATCGATGTTACCGCGTGTTAGTCATGACGTTATCAGTAAACTATTTCTAGAACAAGGAGCCAGTCTTTGGTTTTTACGTAGCAATCAAGTTGGAGGAGTGATGCCAGAGATTTTTCCTGTAGCTCCGACTAATTTATTTGGAGATACGTTTTTTATCTCTTCGACTTTGCGTCACATTTTAGCGGCCTTGATCTTCTTACCAAATGCTCAGAGTTGGGGCATAACTTTGGGGTTATTACTTTTCTATGCTGCGATCGCAATTCCAGTCGGTTTAAAATTAAATTTTTTACAATGGCAACCTAAATTGCAAAGCCCGATCCCACTGCTGATCATGCTAATTGCCTTATTCTTGAAACCTGCTCTTTGGGAAGAATTAATCTTTCGGGTAATTCTTTTGCCTTATCCCGATGGCTCAGTTGCTTGGGGTCTTCAGTCTGTTCTGGTTTTATTAAACGTGATTATCTTTGTGCTTTATCATCCTCTGAATGCTCGAATATTTTATAAAGCAGGCAATCCAACTTTTTTTAATCCTGTATTTTTAGGTTTAACGGCATTGCTCGGACTCTTCTGCGCGATCGCTTATTTATTAACAGGCTCAATCTGGACAATTGCGGTGCTGCATTGGATCGTTGTCGTGATTTGGCTTTTGGGTTTCAATGGTTTATCTCAACTAAAAAAACAATCTCAGCAAACTTCTGCCTAAAATCTTGGCGATCGCTTTTACTAATTTTTTCCTTAAATCCAAATAAACCACAGCAATTGTTATCTTTATCCGGAATTCACCTGAAAAATCAAGCTAATTATCAACCTCAAGCCCCTTAAGCAGTATCCCAAAATACTAGGTATAATGACTTAGTGATTTTTTTTAAGGAGACAAGAAAATTTGAAAAAACCAATTTTGGCTGCATTGATCAGCTTAATGTTCACCTATCCCGCCTTTGCTGGTAGCGCGACTTACTATGGAAGCTCTTTTCATGGAAAAAAAATGGCAAACGGCAAACGCTATAACCAAAATCAGATGGTTGCGGCTCATCCGAGATATCCCATCGGAACTCGTTTAAAAGTTACTAATCGTAAAACTAAGCGATCAGTTGTTGTGACGGTGACAGATCGATGTTCCTGTTCCTTGGATTTAAGTCGAGCAGCCTTCAAACAAATCGGTAGCTTGCGACGTGGCAGAGTTCCTGTTTCCATTGCCCGACTTTAAAAAGCTGCAAGAACCTGTTTTAGTCGAGAATACGATACCTTGCGATCGCTAATACGGGGCCAATCATCGCCAGGGTCATCACGTTTTCCTGAATCGTGCCTTCAATTTTTACCTTGGCATGGGCTTGACACAATTCTGAGGGGGGATTTTGTAATTCATAAGTTTTACCCTCCTCCGATACCAATGCCCAAACTCCAAAACCAAAGCCTTTTTTTTCTATTTTTCCTGTGACAGTAATTTTCATACGAATCTCCGTTCTCCTTTTGTGGTTAACCAAGCTAAACCAATGCACAATAAAGCATTAATTCCTAAAAAAACTTGGGCAATTATTCCTGTTCCCAAAAGCCAAAGAAATGGGTTAAAAATTGCCGAAACAGTTAAATAAGAGGCAACTCCTAAGGTAATTCCAATCGCAAAATTTTTCCAAGAACGATGTCCCAATAAGAGCAACATCAAGCCCAAGGGAATCAAGATACTTGCAAAAAAGGGATTAAGAAAATGACTTCCCTGAAAAATATTACCTAATTCAGCAACGGAACTACCCATCACTCGAAAAGGCCATTGGGGTAAATCAAAAATATAAAAACCTTGCAAGAAAAATAAGCCCGAACTTCCGAAAATCAAACCCCAATTTAATGGTGCTGTCCATTGAAGAGGAACATAAACCCTTAACAAGAAGGCGAGAAGATAGGAACCGACAACCATTAAAATTTTAGGAATCAAGGCGATCGCGCCACCATCAAACCAAAAAAGCGGATTTAAATAACCATTATCCCGTAGCCAACGAAAGAAATCTTTAAAACTTAATTTTCCCTGAACAGCTAAAGTTACTGCTTGCCCTGCATTTAATTGACCCGCTCCATAATAATTGAAACTATCATTTTGAACCTTGCTAGCAGATTGTTTAAGAATATCTAAAATTTCAGCGGGATTAGAGGCATCGGTAGCTTTTAGGTCATCTGCTTTAATCTTCGCTTTAGGATTTTTAGTGGCTTCTTGTCTTGCTATTTGCAATTGGGAAGACTGAATTAGGGCGATTGTTCCTGCCACATGGGGAGCGGCCATACTAGTTCCTTGAAAACCAATAAATACGGGTTGATTTGTGGTGGGATCAATTGTTTCTTGGAGAATTTTTCCTTCTTTTCCGCCCTCACTTCCTCCTGGTGCTGAAATATCAACTCCTGCCCCAAAATTGGAATAGGACGCTTTTTGACCTGTTGCATCTAAGGCGGCCACACTAATCACTTTTGGATAACGCCCAGGATAAGAAGCTGAATTACGACTTTCATTGCCTGCTGCTGCCACGATCGCCACTTTTTTCTCGTAGGCATAATCAATAGCTTGTTTTAAAACCGTACTTTCTCCACCGCCACCTAAACTGAGATTAATGACGCTGGCTCCATGATCGGCTGCATAACGAATCGCTTCAGCAATATCTGAGACGGTTCCTCCTCCTGCTACTGATAAAACTTTTAAGGGCATAATTTTAGCGCGATAGGCAATTCCTGCTACCCCATAATTATTATTAGTTGATTGGGCGATCGTTCCTGCGATGTGGGTTCCATGACCATTATCATCACTGGCATCAAGACGATCATTCACAAAATCGTAGCCTTCTACAAAATCTGTATCTTTTAAATCGGGAACTCGTGAAACGCCTGTATCAATCACCGCAACAGTTATGCCTTCACCGTGATTATTATCCCAAGCTTTTTCAACATTAATACTGCGAAAATTCCACTGTTTGCTGTAATCAGGATCATTGGCCGTTTCTAAGGTTTTGTAAATATAATTTGGTTCTATATATTCAGTGTATTTTTTAAGTGATGAAGCGCGAAGTTTTGTTAATACAGCTTGATTTCCTTTGACGGTATAAAGATGTTGATCAATGGAAAAAATGCTATTTAAACTTGGAGTTTGTTGACTTGCTTGGGAGGCGATCGCCAATTCTTCGCTTAATTTTTCTGTAGGCAAATCATTTTCAAAATTAATAATAATAGAATCAAATTTACCTTGATTAGCTAATCCTTTAGTGCTAACAAAATAAGAAATAGCAAACCAAATTCCGACAATAAATAAGGTAATAAATAGAAGTTTTTTCATACAAAAAATAAGGAGCGCGGATGTGTGAGTAAATTTAGTAAATCAAGAAGAGGAGAATGATTTTTAATTTTTATTATTTTTTAAATTTTAGCTAATCTAATAAAGACAACTAGAATCGCTGTGTTGTTTCCATAATAAACAAATAAAACTCAAAAATGTAATTGGTTTTGCTCAATCAACACCTGATAAAAATCAAATAAAAATTAAATCCCTCCAAACCATTCATAGCCCTGATCTTCCCAATAACCAAGGGCTTTTGGCTTTTGGCTCAAAAATGTGATTTGTGTTACCCATTTACTGAGTTTATACCCCAATTTAATCGGTGATGCTAAACGTAACGGCGCGCCATGATCAACAGGCAATAATTCTCCATTTTTTTGATAGGCCATCAAAGTTTGGGGATGCAAAGCTGAGGCAATATCCCAACTTTCGTAATAGCCATCTGCCGATTTGAAATAAACGTAGCGCACGTTATTAGAAGGCTGAGCTAAAACTGCTAATTCTCGTAATTTAACTCCTCCCCATTGCGCGATCGCCGCCCAACCTTCAACACAAACATGGCGAATTGTCATCGTATTTAAAGGCATTTTTTCCAAATCTTGCAAACTTAAACTTAAGGGATTAGCGACTTCTCCATCAATTTTAAGTCGAAAAGTTTCACGATTAATTTGAGGTGTAAAGTCAAAAGTATTGATCAGTAATTTATCATTTTCAATGGCACTTACAGGAAATTCGGGAACTGGTTTTTGAGGATTCAGTAACCATTCTTCTACTGTTCGATTTAGGGGTTCTGTGACGTTATAAATCTGTTCATCAAACAAGCTTAGACCGCAACTATTTAATAGTAAACTTAAGCCAGAAAAGCCTGATAATTGTAAAAAGCGACGGCGAGGAAGATAAATTTTTGGGTTTTCAATAGTTGACATAAGTTTGCTTAATTAGAGAATAGTAGTTAGATTTTTGAGGGTAATTTTTGTTACTTAAAGTTTAAAAAACATGGATTCAACTAAACGAGAAGTCCCGACTTTTAAAGCCAAGAGAGAATGGGCGATCATGAAGATTATAAAAATAGGTACAGCAACAAAATGTACAATTCGTAAAGCTTGCCAATCGCCAAAAAAATCGACAATCCAATGCAGTTGAGCGGGTTTATACATTCCCAATCCTGTAAAAATAGATAATAACAAAATTGGAATAATGATAGTGTAAATTAACCGATGCCAAGCATAATTTTTGCGTTTAAGATTATTACTTTTTTGTAAAGACATTAAATCACTACTTTGTAAAAAACGATGTTTCCAACGTTGAGTTATGAAGATATAAATTCCATAAATTAATAAGTTAAGAGAAAATATCCACATAGCTGCGAAATGCCAATGTCTTCCTCCTGCTAACCAACCGCCTAATGTAAATAAAGAGGGAATATGTAACCCAGCTCTGCCACCAAATACAGGATTTGCATTATAAATTTGGAGTCCACTGGTAATCATTAAAGTCAAACTAATTAAGTTAAGCCAATGGAAGGTTTTAGCGGCGATCGCTTGTTTCGGTTTTGGCGGTAATTTATGAGCAGAAGATAATGTATTCGTCATAGAATTAGAGGGTTAAAAATAATATTAGAAATAAGTTTTCATATGTGAAAAATAAATCATAAAAACAACGAGCGATCGCGTTTTGTGATTTGTAATTGTGTTGTTAGATCTGGCCATTTTTTATCTTCAATCAGATGAATAAACTGGTCTAATTGCCCACGATAAGCTAACAGCGATCGCAATAAAGCCAAATGATTATATTTGGCCATCATTACACCTAATTCAGGGTTGCCACCTCCCACTCGACTGGTATCTCGAAAGCCTGAACTAGCAAGATGTTGAGCCAATTGTAAGACTTTTGGGTCGTTTTCACCTAGACAAGCGGCAATCAAACTCGCACTAATGATCACGGGAAGATGGGAAATCCAAGCCACTGCTTGATCATGACTTTCAGGAGTACATTGATGGAAATTTGCACCCAAATAATTAATTAACTTAATCATTCGTTCTAAACTGATCGCCCTGGTCTGATTCGTAGGTGTTAATACGTAGGGAGCATTTGTAAATAATTGCAATTGTGCTGCTTCAATACCTTGATCTGCGGTTCCTGCCATCGGATGTCCACCCAAAAAATTTGCCCAAAGCTTAGAACATTCTTCAACAATCGCCGTTTTTACCGAACCCACATCTGTGACGAGAGTTTCTGTTTTTAAATAAGGAATAATGGATTTTAGGGTAGGAATAATTGCGGCGATAGGAGTACAAATAAAAATAATTTCTGCTTGAGATAACAGAGAAAAATCAACACTAGCTTGATCAACAACTCCTCTTTCTATTGCTCTTTGACAAGTCGTTTCTTGACGAGAAATACCAATAACAAAAAGACCCTGAGCGCGAAAATCTAAGCCTAATGATCCGCCAATTAATCCCAATCCAACAATACCAATTTTCATGATTTTATTAAATCCTGGGAATAATAATCTAAGCAATGAATTGCCTGTTCTGTATTAGCAATATCAGGTCGAACTGTACATTTTAGATAAGAAATATTCGTAAAAAATTGACAATGAGTACAGGGAATTTTGTGCATTTGTCTTGCCTGTTTTGTCAGATCTCGAATATTTTGCCAGAGAGTCCACACTAAAAGAAATAGAAAAGTCCACGCCAAAAAAAAGCAAAGCGGAATCAGAATAGGATTAATAAATTTAAGGAGATAATAAATTAGTAGTAGCATGATTAATTGAAGGTAAATAAATTATATTTTGGAGTATTTGAAGTTTAATTTTAGCTAACTAATTGTTTTAATTTTTTGTCAATAATTTTAAGGATAGAAGTTAGAGCTAATTTCGCAATTTGTAATTTTTTTGTAAAAAGTTTTAATATTATCTTGTTTACCTTGAGAATTTTTACTTTGAAATCGCTATTTTTTTAAAAAACAAAAACTAATTTTAATTGCCAATCATTAGAATCTGTACGAACAATTTCAATTTGTCGGATAAATTCACGAAAATAAAAACGTCTTTCTGTTTCCGATAAATCTAACCAAAATTGAGGTAAGGAAACTTCTTTTATAATAACTTTTAAATCTCCTGGTGGCAATTGATCTAATTTAGTTCGTAATTGAGAAATTTCTGTTTTCAATTTATAGGATCTCAAGTCAGCCGTTTCTTGATCTAAAATCCCCTGTTTTGTTAATACTATTAATCGTTCAATATTATCTTCTTTTTGTTGAATTTCTTGCGTTAAATTATTTTTAGAAACTTCTAAATTAGGTAAGTTTAACTGAGCGACTGTCGGAGGTAAATCCTGACAAATTCTTGTAATTGTTGCCGTCAAAATCTCTTCATAGGCGATCGCTGAACACTTTGGTTGCAACGGACAATTTGTAGGACGAAGATAGAGATATTCTCGTGTTTTATTTCGTTTAGTAACATGGGTAATTGTTTGGCGCGATTGACACATTTGACAAATAACTAAACCCGCAAGGGAACGGGGCGCACTAGCAGTACGAGCAGGCAGTTGACTATTACGTCTTAATAATCGTTCAACTTGGGCCGCTTCTTCTCTCGAAATAATGGGTATATGGGTATCTGAAATAATTTTTTGATTGTGATAGATTAAATCACCTCGATAAACAGGATTACTTAACCAGCGTTGACCAGTGGAAACTGCAATTTTTTTGCCATAACGTTTTTCTAAATGACGAATAGCCCCACGTAAAGAACCAAATAATAAAAATTGTTCAAAAAAATCTTTAACAACTGGAGCCGTACTTCGATCTAAAATATAGCGGTCTTTGCCTCGACGATAGCCGTAGGGTGCTTTGCCTGGTGGAGGTAGGGCTTGAAGACGATTACGAGCATGACCTTGTTGTAATCTTTTTTTTCGTTGATTTTGTTGAATTTCTTGAAGTAATTGAATGAATTTTTGACGAGATTCTATTAGTGAATTTTGTTGCACCTGGGATGTATGATAATCTTGTTCAAGGGCGATGATTTCAATTCCTAATGTTTCTAATTTACTCAGGCGATCGCCGATTTCTTTGATCGAATTTCCCAACTCTTCTAAGCGACGAATTAATAAATAATCTGGGGTATCAATTTGACAATTTTGGATTAATATTTCTAGCTGTTGATGTTGTCCTAAATCTTCATAAATGCGATCAACTTCTAACCCCCAGATGTTAATATCGGGTTTTTCTTCTAATAGGGGATCACTATAAATATAGGCAATAATTTTCATAAATTTTATAGATAAATCTTAATATAATTATTAATTCAATGCTGAAAAACACCCAATTAATTAACGCTCGCTTATCAGGATATTCAGATCTCCAACAACTTCAAATAGATGCCCAAGGAAAAATTGAAGCTATTATTCCTCAATATCAAGTTAACCATTCTCAAGAATCTGATAAAGTTATTGATCTCAATAGTAATTGGCTTTCTTTGGGTGGCATAGATTTACAAATTAATGGCGGTTTAGGACTGGCCTTTACTAATTTAGATTATCATCATCTTTACCAATTAGAAAACATTAGTCAATTTTTGTGGAAACAAGGAGTTGATGCTTTTTTACCCACATTGATCACGACTTCTCTCGACAATATTCAGCGATCGCTATCTGTGATTGAAACTTTTTTAACTGCCCAAAAATCTTTTACTGAACCAACTGCCCAAATTTTAGGCATACATTTAGAAGGCCCTTTTCTTAATATTGAAAAACGGGGCGCACATCCATCTCAATATTTACTGAAACCGTCTTTAGAAAATATTAATAAAATTCTAGGTCAAAATCCAAATCTGATCAAAATTATAACTCTCGCTCCCGAATTAGATTCCACCAATAAAATTATTCCTTATCTTAAATCTTTGGGAATTATTGTTAGTCTCGGCCATTCTCAAGCCACCGAGACCGAAGCCGAAAACGCTTTTGCATTGGGTGCTTCCATGGTGACTCATGCTTTTAATGCTATGCCCCCGCTCCATCATCGTCAACCAGGACTTTTGGCTGCTGCTATTTGTAATCCTCAAGTTTATTGTGGTTTTATTGCAGATGGTCAACACGTCTCTTCTACCATGCTTAATATTTTTTTAAGAGCGAGTTATTACGAAAAAGGTGCATTTTTGGTGAGTGATGCTTTAGCTCCAATGGGATTGGCTGATGGCATTTATCCTTGGGATGAACGACAAATTGAAGTCAAAAAAGGAACGGCCAAATTGACAGATGGAACTTTATCAGGCACGACTTTACCTTTGTTATCAGGGGTTAATAATTTAGTAAACTGGGGAATTTGTTCACCCGAATCGGCGATCGCCTTAGCAACAGAAGCACCTCGAAAAGCGATCAATTTAGCGGGCTTATCAGTGGGACAAACTGCTCATTTATTAAGTTGGCATGAGGATCAAACAACAAAAACTCTAGTTTTCAAGCGTTTAACTTAAAATTTCTAATAATATTTGTTTTAATTTTTAGATTTAGCGATTAACTAGGATAATACTTACAAAAATAACCAGAAATTACAGTATTAAATAAGTTTGATGATATTAAAAATAACAAAAAATGTTTAAGTTTTAATTTAGTTAAACCAACGTTAAACCAACATAAATATAATTAGTTAAATTTCAATAGATCTTTTGAAATAGATCTTTTTGAATACACATTTTCTTTTTCCCAATACTTAGCTTTTTGTTATGGAAACAATTATTTCATCAACTTCATCAACTTTGTTGACCATTGAGGTCGAAGATGACCGTACTGGTTTAAGTATCACAACTCTAAAACGCGCGATCGCCGATAACTTGTTTTATCTTCAAGGAAAATTTCCAGGGATTGCCACCAAACATGACTGCTATATGGCTCTTGCTTATACAATCCGCGATCGCCTTTTGCAACGCTGGCTCAACACCGCCCAGACTTATCTCAAAAAAGAAACTAAAGTCGTTTGCTATTTATCAGCAGAATTTTTGGTTGGGCCCCATTTAGGCAATAACTTAATTAATTTGGGACTCTGGGAACCAGTTAAACAAGCAGTTGAAGAATCTGGACTCAATTTAACAGAAATTATCAATATTGAAGAAGAACCAGGTTTAGGAAACGGCGGTTTGGGTCGTTTGGCAGCGTGTTACATGGATTCTTTGGCAACTTTAGAAATTCCAGCGATCGGCTACGGTATTCGCTATGAATTTGGCATTTTTGACCAAGAAATTCATGACGGTTGGCAGGTAGAAATTACGGATAAATGGTTACAATACGGCAATCCTTGGGAAATCGCCCGTCCAGAAGCCTCTGTCAAAGTTAAATTTGGTGGTCATACGGAATCTTTTGTGGATGCCAAGGAAAATTATTGCGTGCGTTGGGTTCCAGGGACTGTGGTGACAGGAATTCCCCACGATACGCCAATCTTGGGTTACAAAGTTAGTACAGCGAATAGTATGCGACTTTGGAAAGCTGAAGCAACAGAATCTTTTGACTTTCAACGCTTTAATTCAGGAGATTATTATGGAGCAGTTAATGAAAAAGTTTCTTCAGAGAATTTAACCAAAGTTCTTTATCCCAACGATGAACAAATTCAAGGTAAAGAATTACGTTTAATGCAACAGTTTTTCTTTGTTTCTTGTTCCTTACAAGACATGATTCGTATTCATCTTGTAAAACAAAACTCTCTAGAAAATTTTGCAGAAAGTTTTTCAGTCCAACTCAATGATACTCATCCTGCTATTAGTGTTGCTGAATTAATGCGTTTATTAATTGATGAAAATGAACTTTCTTGGAAAAAAGCTTGGGAAATCACTCAAAAAACTCTGAGTTATACGAACCATACTCTTTTACCAGAAGCCTTAGAAAAATGGTCATTAGCTCTTTTTGGCTCCATTTTGCCACGCCATTTAGAAATTATTTATGAAATTAATCAACAATTTCTAGATGAGGTTCGTATTCGTTATCCAGGCGATCTTCAAAAGTTAGAAAGTCTATCTATCATTGATGAAAATGGTGAAAAATATGTGCGTATGGCCCATTTAGCTTGTGTTGGTTCCCATGCCATTAACGGTGTTGCTGCCTTGCATTCTGAGTTGCTCAAAGAAACAACTTTAAACAATTTTTATCAACTTTGGCCGCACAAATTTAGTAATAAAACGAATGGGGTAACACCTCGCCGTTGGATGGTTTTAAGTAATCCTAAATTAAGCCAATTAATCACAAAAAATATTGGGGAAACTTGGGTTAAACATCTAGATGAATTAAAGCAATTACAAGGTCTAGCTGAAGATAGTAATTTTCGTTTTCAGTGGCGACAAATTAAACGATCTGTTAAACAGGATCTTGCTGTTTATATTGAAGAAAAAAACGACTTACTTGTTAATCCTGATTCGTTATTTGATGTGCAAGTAAAACGCATTCATGAATATAAACGGCAACATTTGAACGTGCTGCATATTGTCAGTTTGTATTTACGACTCAAAAATGATCCTAATCTGGATATTGCCCCGCGCACCTTTATTTTTGGCGGTAAAGCGGCTCCAGGTTATTTCATGGCCAAGTTAATAATTAAATTTATTAACGCAGTCGGTGATGTAGTTAATCGTGATCCTATTATTGGCGATCGCCTTAAAGTCGTGTTTTTGAGTGATTACAACGTTAAATTAGGGCAACGAGTTTATCCCTCAGCCGATTTATCAGAACAAATTTCTACGGCTGGAAAAGAAGCTTCTGGCACAGGAAACATGAAATTTTCGATGAATGGCGCATTAACCATTGGCACTTTAGACGGCGCGAACGTGGAAATCCGTGAAGAAGTTGGTGCCGAAAATTTCTTTCTCTTTGGCTTAACAGCAGCAGAAGTCCAGCAACAACAACAACAAGGCTACCATCCCCACGATTATTATCAAGACAATGCTGAATTAAAATCGGTGATTGACTTAATCAATTCAGGCTTTTTCGCTCACGGAGACACCAATTTATTCCGACCTTTAACTGATTCTTTGTTATTTAGCGATCCCTATTTTCTCTTTGCCGATTATCAATCCTATCTAGATTGCCAAGACAAAGTGAGCAAAGCTTATCAAGATCCTGAATATTGGTCGAAAATGTCGATTTTGAATGTCGCTCGCATGGGTAAATTCTCCTCTGATCGTTCCATTCAAGAATATTGTGACGATATTTGGAATATTAAAGCCGTACCGATTGAATTAGTCGATTTATGTCCCGATGGACAGTGTTTGCTCTATTAAAATATTTTTTATTTTTAAAGCCACACTCTCAAAACTAAAAATCTAGTTTCAAAAACAAATGCCTTTTGCAAATACATCACGCGATTCTCCGCGAGTCATGGGAAACTGATAAGTGGGAATTTATGTTATGAGTTTGAGTCAAAATGGCAACTGTTTGGGAACTAGATTTTTATTCGCGTCCAATTTTAGATGAACGGCAAAAAAAGGTTTGGGAAGTCTTAATCTGTGAATCTCCCCTTTCGATCGCGCGATCGCCGCAAGATTTATTTCGTTATAGTCAATTTTGCCCTAGTACAACAGTTAATTCTCTTTGGCTCAAAGAAGCTATTGAAACCGCGATCGCCGAATCAGGAGAAACACCCCAAAAAATCAGATTTTTCCGACGACAAATGGGCAATATGATCACCAAAGCTTGTGAAGATTTGGGAATTCCCGTTTCTCCCAGTCGCCGCACTTATCTGCTCAATCACTGGCTAGAGCAACGGTTGACGGATTTTTATCCCCAACAACCAGGCTATGACGACAAACTCGCTCCCACAGCTTCGGTTCAATATTTAGAACTCAATCCGATCTTTTTACCCGATGCTATCAGGGGCGATCGCGGCGATCAGTGGGCATTAGTCAGTTTAGAAGCCTCAGCATTTGATGAGATGACGGAATGGGAAATCGGTTTTGGAGAATCTTTTCCGCTTTCTGAAATGGGTCTGAGTCCTGACACACGCATTCCTGGCTTAATTTTATTTTCTCCCCGCTCCCTGCCCTTTGCCGCTTGGTTATCGGGACTAGAATTGGGCTATCTCAAATTTAGTGAAATTCCTGAGCCAATCATTCGCCTAGAAACAGGAGCCAGCGATAGTTGGATTATTGCCAGTTTGACTGATCCTAATACTTTGTCTGAAGCCCAAGGCTTTGAACTCGCTAAAACAAAAGCTCAAAACATTCATTTCCTAGCGATTCAATCTGATGCCAATGCGGAATCTTTTGCAGGATTTTGGTTATTACAGGAAGTCAATACGCTCAAATAATTTGAGTTAATTAAAGTCAGGACTTACGCAAGAACCATGTGTAAAGAAGGATGCTTAAGTTGGTGACAGAGATAATCATCAAGTAAACCGTGCTTCAATTGGTAAACTGTCTTTTGAGTAAGGGTAGCAAGAGCCTTGAGCCTGACCCAAACTAATAAAGCACAACCAATATGATTACGCTGGATGCGAGATTTACGACACTGACAAGCTTCTAAGCCCGTCAGTTGTTTGCTTTCTCGATGCAGTTGCTCAATCTTCCAACGAAAGCCACACACCTCGTGGGTAGCCTCAGTGGAGTGTTGAGACTCATCGTTAGTAACAACGAAGTCCGTGCGGTGGGTAGACACCACAACCCGAAAACACTGCACTTTATGGTCTTTAGGGAATCCTTTGATTTTGATAGTTTTACCTTGTTGAAGTTCATTGTCAGTCCAAGACAGACTATCTATTCGTTGATAGGGAGTTTGTCCCTCAGAATCATCTACTTGGCGATTATCTTTCATCGGACAGTAGTAAATTTTCTTCAAGGACTCAATGAACTGCATCACGTTTTTGGTCGCATACCATGTATCCATTAGAACGGCTTTAAACGGTAATTGTTTATGATAAACTGTATGGCTCAACATTTCTTGTAAGTGGTCAAGTTTGCTCTTCCTATCTCCCTCTGGGTCATAAATACGATAGTCTATCACCCAGAACTCATCTAACTCTGGATTGACATACACACACGTCACTACTCCAATTCCTTTGATGACACCGTGAGCATTTCCACTATATTGTCTTCTCACCAACTCTATCGAAGTAGAGTAGTTTTTATCGACGACCGTATCGTCAAAAATCACATAGCCATTTTCTGTCTGAATTACTTGGTTAGAGACGTTTTCCCATACTAACCTCGGTGTAATTCTTTCCCCTCGCAAATACCGATTTACTTGATCGTGAGAAAATTTCTCGCTATGCTCAGCAAAGTTCGTTAGGGTGTAGTTAATTTGACTCACTAGTAAATATTGACAATAATCTAGCCGAGTTACTGGATTTTTCATTTTTTTCCCTCCCTCTCTCTTTTCCCAACTTATATTATTTTTTCTTTCTGCGTAAGTCCTGAAAGTTTAAAAAATGCCAATTTCTACTAATCAATAGGAGTTGATTGTTGGCATTTAGGATCTACTTTGTCTGTTGCTATGAATTTATTCAATTATTAAAATCGCGATCGCAAAAAAACATTTTCTTATGTTCTTGAAGCTATTAAATCCTCAAGTTCAGTTTAGGCCAAAGCATCTTTAAGAGCCGTTCTAGCCGCTAAATGATTACGGGTAGAGATCAAAATTTCGGCTTCTTTTTGCAATCTTTCTGATGTGTTTTGCAATTCTAATAAAGCTTGTTGTTCTGCCGCAACACCGTAAAGATTTCCTGCAACCCAATAGGAAAGTTCAACGGGCAAAACGGGAATATCATCAGGTAATTCCAATTGTTGATCCGTTAATTTGGTAGAAAGTCTAACCACATCATGGAGCAAGCGATCAACTTCTTTGGCAAGAGGGCGAAGATCTTGACTGGTTGGTTCATCTTCCATCCATTCAACTAAACCGACCCGATAAGGTTTTTCTCGGACATATTCTAAAACGCGGAAACGCTGTTGTCCTAAAGCTAGCATCTTTATTCGATCATCAGGTAAACGCTGAAAACGCAAGACCTCTGCACAGCAACCGACATTAGCAATTTCTCCCGTGGCAGGATCAATCATCAAAACGCCAAAACGACGATCATCTTCCAAAATGGTATTCATCATCATGCGATAACGAAATTCAAAAATATGAAGCGGCAGGGGCCGACCAGGAAAAAGGACGACTTCGGGCAGGGGAAAAAGAGGAAGTTCTCTAATGGCAAGAGAGGATGTTGATCGCATGATTGCTTCTCTGACAAAGGTAAATGATGATTTGCATTGCTCTTTATTAATATAACCGAGATGACAAAACGATGGGAGAATGGCATTTTTCTGAAAAATTTTCCCGTTCATTTGCCGATTAATTTAACCACGCCAACCCCTCCAAAATATAATCCTAAAACGGCTCCAGCTAATAAAGATTGGGTTAAGGGATCAGTTGAGGGGGTTAAGACCGCACCTAATACGACTGCGCCTAGGACGATATAACGCCAGCCCGCTAACATTTTTTCTGAAGAAACGATGCCTAAATATCCCAAAATTAATTGAATAACAGGAATTTGAAAAGTCAGCCCTGTGCTTAACATTAATAATAAAACAAACTCAAAATAACGATCAATTGACCAGAGTTGTTCCACCACATCTTCGCCATAATTAATGAAAAAGTTGAGGGCGGCGGGAATTAGGGCAAAATAGGCAAAACCCAATCCAGCAAAAAAAAGCACACTGGAACCGAGGACAACGGGGCCTAAAAGACGACGTTCTCGACGGGTTAAGCCAGGTAGCACGAATTGAATAATTTGATAAAGAATGAAGGGACTGGCGATGAGAACTCCGCTATAACCCGCAACTTTAATAGAGACAAAGAAAAATTCGCCAGGAGCAAGTTGAAGAAATTTAACCTCTTGGGCGGGTATTTGCAGGGCTTTGACTAGGGGTTTGACTACGATAAAACATCCCACCATGCCGAGGGCTATCGCTCCTAAAGAATAAAAAATGCGCAATCGAAACTCTTCAAGATGATCAAAAAGCGACATTTCCACATCATCAGGAAGCTCATTAAGAAAATTTTCTAGAGCGGGCGGGGTTTGTGTTTCTAGGTCTGTCGGAGGCATAGTCTCAGGGCGTTAAATCCGAAGTCTTTTCATTTATTCTATCGGACTCTGAGAAAGCTTCACTGAGTTACTGATGTTTGACGCATAAACTTGGGCAAATCAACGGGGCGACGAGTTGTTTGGACTGGAGCATGAATGGCAAAACTCAAAAAAGAGCGATCGCGTTTGGGAGGAAAGTTATCTATCAGTTCGGGTTCAGGCGTTTCAGATTTAAGCTGGATAACTTCAGGCAGAATTTCTGATGGGACTACAATTTCTTGATTTTCGTTGGTTGCAATTTTGGCAAGATCTTCTGTTAAAGGTGTCAACGGGGAAGTCTCAGGAATAGCATTTTCAAGATTTTCACCAAGATTTTTGCTGATGAATTGAAATTGTGTGGAGTCATCAAGTTGCTGATTTGACCAAGGCTGGATGGGTTTTATTTGTCCCGTCAGAGAAGCGATCGCGAGAGTAAGATCGGAAGAAGGATTCCAATTGGGTGTGGCTAAACATTGCTCCAAGGCTTTTTTGTATTGCAGAGAATAACGTTGCTGACGTTGAAGACGAGCCTGTAATTCTTCTAATTGATCTTCCAAAAACTTAACTTGAATTCCTTTTTCTTGAAAATTTTCTTGTAAACGGGAACATTCTCGTTCTAATTGAGCCGTTTGTGTTTGACTGATGGCAATTTTTTCTGCAAAGTTTTCTATTTGTAATTGCTGGCGTTGGGCTTCTTCTTGATAAACCTGCCGTTCTGCGACGGTATAAGCCAATTGTTCCTGAATTTTAACTAATTCTTCAGCTTGTTGATTAATTAACTGATCCGTACTCCGCGATCGCCGAGCTTGACTTTCCAATTGTTGTTCAGCTTCAATTAATGCTTTTTGATATTCTTGAATTTCTACCAAAAAAGGCGGTGTTAGAGGAGATAATTTGGATTTTTTCTGCGATCGCGGAATTTCTTTTAATTGTTCTGCTAATTGATTTTCGGCTTGATTCTCCAAATCATCGAATAAAGATGGCTGTTCATCGGCATTAAATGTCAAATTACTAAAAATATCATCCAAAGACTCCAATTTATTCTGAATTATACCATTCTCCGAGAAAGTCGGCACTTGTTCAAGTTCAAAAAAAGAGGTCAATGACTCCGATGATTGCTCATCTTCAGAAAACAAGGAAAAGAAATCAGAATTACTCATATAAAGATTAGGCGACCTAGCGTTGACATGATTATTTAGAAGATGATATTTTCCTCAATTTGGTTTCCTACAATTGACATTCTTCACCCAAAAACAATATTTCTTGTTATTTAAAGTTGAAAAAATCCTTGCCCAAAAATCTATCGTCATTTCGTTTGTCAATCAGCAAGATTTCTAGGGTTTGCTCCTCAACAGAATAAATAAAGCGTGTTTATCGAGCAGTTTTTTCAAGCGTTTAGCTGCTTGTCGAGATAGATTAACCTTAAGCATTTAAAATTTCTGATAGCAAAGCTTCACTTTCTACAGTTCCAATGAAACCTTCTTGATGAGCATTTTCTGCTTTTAAGGCCAAAATTTCATTTTCTAAGTTTGAAAATCTTTCAAATTCTTCGATTGATAACACGACGACGACACTACGCCCTTTTTTTGCTATCTGTTGCAAAACCGTTTCCAGCAAAAAAACTAACCCATTTTAGCCAAATGTGTGATACTAAAAAAAGTTAGTTCAATCTGGCATACCTTTATTCTTCATGCAATTTGAGTGGGATGAAGCAAAAAATTTTGAAAATATTCGTAAACATGAGATTGATTTTGCTGATGTTCCCACGATGTTTGATGGAAAAATGCTGATTGAGCTAGATGATCGTTTTGGTTATGGCGAAGATCGCTGGTTTGGGATCGGTTTTCTCGGTTCTGGAATAGCAGTAGTAGTCTGGACAGAACGTCACAAGAATGTATTCCGAATCATTTCAGCACGAAGAGCCAACCGTCATGAGTAGAGACGATTTGAAAAGTACCTCTCGTACTAATTGGGCCGCTTTGGAGTCAAGGTCAGAAAAGAATATTGACTACTCGGATATTCCACCTCTGACTGATGATTTTTTTGAACGAGCTACTTTATGTATTCCAGCAGAGCAAGCGCACGACTTAGTTCAGCTTGATCCCGATGTGAAGCAATGGTTTCAGGCTCAAGGAGAACAATATAAAACTTTAATAAATAGCGTTCTAC
>JANNLO010000101.1:0-3524 GCA_031396835.1 Snowella sp. SOY_38_metabat_116 | reverse complement strand
TCTTTATCTATAATTTCGACTATTCCTATTTCGTCTATAATTCCTGCTATTATTCCCAAATGGTCTATATCTTGAACATCTATTTGCATTTCTTTTTTCATTTTGCTTACCTTAATTTCATTTAGATTAAAATAACATTTTACAACTTAACCTGCTGAATGTGGGATAAATTAATAACTTTTGGCATTTTGATTAGATTAAGCTAATTGGGCTAAAGGACGAAATAATTCAAGACGATCGCGGTTGATCACGTCTAAAATTTCCACATTGTCATTGCGCTCAGTAAAAATGAGGCGATAGTGAGACCCCACACGAGCAATAAAACTGGGGCCTAAATTGGTTGTTTGAGATTTAAGTTTTTGATAACTGCCAGAGGGAAGATTGGGAAATTGCTTGAGAATTTCGAGCATTTTTGCGACTTTCTGTTGTTCTTCCTGGGGGAGGGTGTCGTAAGCAATTTCTGCTCGTCGAGTGAGGGTAACGGTTTTAGTCATGGTATTTAGGGATTATTAGGCAAAGAGGGGAAGATTCTTTTCTTTATTATATTTACGATCGCGGCGTTTCTCTTCTTTGGCGTGGAGTTCGGCAACGGCTTGGGGATATTGTTCGACAAAGGTTTGACGGTATTGATCGCTATTGTTTTCATCGAGGGTAAAGTCGGGGCCAATTTCATCCTGTAGGCGTAATTCCCATTCGTAGGCTTTGGCGGGATGATATTTCCAGAAAACACCATGAGCGACGGCTAGGGAAGGATCTTTTTGGCATTTTTGATCAACTCGTTCTGGAAAATACTGTTGGGCAAGATGTGACCAATCGTAATCGCCTTTCCCTTGGGCGTTACAAAGTTCTGACCACCATTTCTTGGGTTGTTTCCATTGGGGTTCGAGCAGACTCCAGAGGGCGGCACTATTAATCATTACGCCGTCATCAAGATTCATCTGGAAGCGGGCATCGGTTTCCCTGGCTTGATCTTTACCATTGGCAGGGGGCGGCCCTTGTTCGGCAATTTGGGCAATTAGGTTAATAAATGCCTGTAATTCGTCATAAAGTTTCTGAATTTCGGTGTAGCGTTTTTCAGCAGTAGATTTTTGGGTTTTATCGCTTTGGCTACGGGCTTCAATGAGGTCTTTGAGTTCGCCTTCAATGATCGTGAGTTCGGGGTTCAGGTAGTCAGCGAGGAGGGTTTGCAGGGTATCGTCTTGCCAACGGTGAATACTGATCAAGGCGACAAAGTTCTTTTTGGCGGAACTCAGGGGAAAATAAATCGGGCGATTTTCGTACATTTTGAGGTGTATATCGCTAAAGAAGTTTTCTCTTAGCCATTTTTTGAGGGTTTGTTCTCCTTTATTGCTTTTAAGCGGCGGGGCATTTTGTTGCCAGGTGTCTTGAATAATTTGGCTGGCGGGATGACTGAGGCTATCTTGTGGGCTGTAGGCGGAGAGATAAAGGATTCCGTGCGGTAGATTCGTTTTAGCCCCCCTTTTTTCCCAATTTTGAGGGTAATCTGAGTTGATCTGAGGTTGCAAGTCCCCCAGTATTGGGGAATTTAGGGGGCGATCTAATTCGGCTGAAGGTTGGGGAGCTAAGGGAAAACGCCCTAATGCAAGACCGATGCTATAGGAAAGCTGTTGTTCGGGGGTGGGGTCTTGGTAGATGGGTTGATAGGGAGGAAGGGGGGTTCCTGGTTGGCGGTCAACGGCTTGTTGCGCCCATTGTTGGGCATAGTTCCAGGCGGTGGGGCCTGGTTGTTGAAATTCGACGGAGGTTTCCCGTGCGGCTTCGTGTTGGCTAAAAGCGATTTCTAGTTGGGCAAAGATTTCGTCTGCGGATTCGATGGGAAATAGGGGAAGACGATTAATATCACCAGCTTGAAAATCTAGACTAGGATTTAGAGATTTTAGGAAAAAGCGAGATCGAGATGAATTCATCGAACATAAAAATACAGGAATTTTTTCAGTTTCAGGAAATAATGATGAACCTTTATTAGTAATTAAACTAGGTTTTCGATGAACCCTTGCATCAAAATCTCTCCCAATCATTGAAAATGCAATCCCTTTATGGAAATAATGATCTGGATTTCCAAATCTTGGAGTTTTAGAAACTTCTTTAAATGCTTGCAATTCGAGTCCATTATTTTGCCAATTTATAACAGTTCTAACAGGATCAAACCAAGCAATACCTTTGGCTCCAAAAATTGCATAAGGCCATTTACCTTGAGATTTGAAACTATAAACTTCGTAAGTCAGTCGAACAAATCGTATATCATTTCCTGTAACAATACCTGTTTCGGCTGGATTTAACTTTCCAATATGGGGATATGAAATATAGTCATTTAGATCACGTTTAGACCACCAATAAATAAGCGGTTTATCCTTAATCACTTCAAAGCGATCTGTATGAAATTCATAACGCCCAACTTGTAATAAAACTGCGGCTCGTTTTCGATTGGTTCTCTGACGATCATAGGAATTATCATCAAAGGGAGTTGGTTGTATTGCAATACCTGCTTGATCCGATGGTTTACGTTTCTGAAAAATACTTAAAACAACCGCTAAAATTTCATTGGGAACCTCATCAAATGCCCCGCGATCAAAATCACCTAAAGTCCGTAAATCAAAATTGTCAATTAAATATTGGCGAATATCCGAAAATTGACTAATAAACATCCAATTTCGCATGGTTAATAAAGCTGACAAACCTCCCGCTTTTGCTAACTGTAAACCCCTTTCCAAAAATGCCGCATAAAGATCAGCTTTTCCCTTTGGATAATGCTTTTCCAAATACTTAGAATCTGCCATCTTACTACTACCCTGATAAGGCGGATTACCAATCACCAAATCATAGGAATTTTCCCGAATCATCCGAATAAACCGCACCCCTGCCGCCAACTGTTGCCCCCGTAACCGTAACCCCAAATCATCGCCGTCCGTATGTTTCGCTAAAAATGATTCCACCATCTCCAACAACGAAGACCTAACCCGTTTCGCATCAAAATCTATAACCGTTTGAGCAGGTGCAAACCCCTTAAAAATATCTCCCTGAACCGCTTCCGTTTTAATCCGTAACTGATCAGCCTCAAAATCATTAATCGCCCGATCCACTGCCTCATCAACCTTTAACAAACTGCCCCATTGATCCGCCCCCCGCAACGATTGAATAATTTGCTCCGTTAAATTCTCTGGAATGCCCGTCACCTCATACACCCCCCGCCGTAAAGCTACCAAATCTGGATCATTCTTCGCCAACGCCGCCAAATTGAGATTAGAAGCCACCAAATTAAGAGACTTTAACGAGAACTTAGGACAAAAACTTTTCGCCTTTAACCATAACGCCGCCGCCGCAATTTGTACCGCACGGGGATCAATATCTAACCCATAAAGATTATGGCTCAATAGGTGTTTCGGGGAGGTAAAAACGGAAGTAAAAGACTGGTAGGATAAATACTCATAAATTCTTCTCTCTCACGCTGAATGCTGGAAATAAACCTGATTAATCTTCTCGATGATGCCAAGTGTTATGAAACG
>JANNLO010000088.1:0-12662 GCA_031396835.1 Snowella sp. SOY_38_metabat_116 | reverse complement strand
GTCTGGCGATCGCGTCATTATTACAAAAAGCAGGTGCAACAACCATTTGGATTTGTGATTCTAAAGGTATTATTTCTAAAAATCGTACTGATCTCAATTCCCAAAAAGCAGCATTCGCAGTCAGTGCAACAGGAAGCTTGTCCGACGCAATGGAAGGAGCCGACATTTTTTTAGGAGTTAGCGCGCCTGGAGTTGTGACACGAGAAATGGTCAAATCCATGGCCAAAAATCCAATTGTTTTTGCGATGGCTAATCCTATTCCCGAAATTCAACCCGAATTAATTCTTAATGATGTGGCAGTGATGGCAACAGGTCGCAGCGATTATCCCAATCAAATTAATAATGTGTTAGCCTTTCCTGGAGTTTTTCGAGGTGCATTAGACTGTCGAGCCAGGACAATTACCGATAATATGTATTTAGAAGCAGCTAAAGCGATCGCGTCTCTTGTTGCAGCTAACCAACTCGACAAAGAACACATCGTCCCCTCGGTATTCGATCCCAGGGTGGCTAGTGCGGTAGCTGGCGCAGTTCAACACGCGGCCCGTACTGAAGGCATCGCTGCCCAATAATCTTTCATAGCGGCATTTATTCATCACTCAGGCACCATGAAGGGGAAAAACAACAACGTTAGAAAAAAAAGAGATCACCTCCGCCCTCTCGATGATATTCCAGAAATATTGCGAGACAAACCATCAACAACATCTGTGTCTCCTAATAATTTTCCCCTCATCATCGGTGCTGGATTGATGGGTTTAGGCATTTTATTATTGGGGGTTTTCGTTTTTTGGCGGCCTCTTTCTCCTTCTTTGGAGACTCCTGTAACAATTGCCTCTCCCAATGCACTAAAACCAACAATTTCCCCTTCTGCCCCAGTAGTTGATAATGTTTTGGGACACTTATCCTATAAGGAAGCTCCTGAGAGTGAATTAAAAGCCATTACTCCTGATAATAGAATTCGGCTTCGTCAAGCGGCGGCAACTAAGTTTTTACAAATGCAGGCTGATGCTAAAACGAGTGGAATTATTTTGCTACCAATTTCAGGTTTTCGCACGATTCAAGAACAAAATTATCTCTTTTTTGGAGTTAAACAAGAGCGATCGCAGGATTCTCGCAAAAGGGCAGAAGTTAGTGCGCCTCCTGGATATAGTGAACATCATACGGGTTATGCTTTTGATGTGGGAGATGGTAAAAATCCCGATACCAATTTAAAGCAAAGTTTTGAACAAACGGCTGCATTTAATTGGCTAGAAAAAAATGCCGCTAAATATAGTTTTGAAATGTCTTTTACCCAAAATAATCCCCAAGGAGTTAGTTATGAGCCTTGGCATTGGCGGTATGTCGGCGATCGCCAGAGTTTAGAAATGTTCTATAAAGCGAGAAGTCTGCGTGAGCAATAAAATTCATCATCACAATCATTCTGATCACACTCACCATCATCACGCTCCCAGCAATTATAACCGTGCTTTTTTAATCGGTTTAATTCTCAATTTGGCGATCGTTTTGCTGCAAGTCACTTTTGGTTTGCTGAGTAATTCTTTGGCACTATTGGCAGATGCGGGTCACAATTTAAGCGATGTTTTAGGTTTAGTAATTGCTTGGGTTGCTAGTTGGTTAGTTGGTCGTCGTCCCACTGCCCGCTATACCTATGGTTTGAGACGTTCTTCAATTCTGGCGGCTCTGCTTAATGCCTGTTTAATTATGATTGTTTTAGGCGCGATCGCGGTTGAGACTTTGCATCGTTTCCAAAATCCATCCGCAATCAAGGAACAAACAGTCATCATTGTGGCAGCGATCGGCATGGTTTTTAATGGTTTTACGGCTTGGTTATTTGCAGCAGATCACCAAAAAGATTTGAATATTAAAGGCGTATTTTTACATATGATTACTGATGCCCTTGTTTCCTTGGGAGTTGTTTTAGGAGCAGTGGGAATTTTATTAACAGGTTGGACTTGGCTTGATCCTTTGATGAGTTTAATTATCACTATTTTAATTTTCTTTGGAACCTGGAACTTATTAAAAGATTCGATGAATTTATTGTTGGATGCTGTGCCGAATAATATTGACATTAAAGCCGTTGAAACTTATCTAGAAGAATTACCTGAAGTTTTAGGCGTTCATGATTTACATATATGGGCAATGAGTACCACAGAAACAGCATTAACAGTTCATTTAAGAGTTCTAAATCATCAATTGAACGATACTTTGTTGTCAAAAATTAATCAGGGTTTACAGAATAATTTTGGCATTGAACATACAACTATTCAGCTTGAAAATAAAAAAATATCCTTAAATTGCGATGATGAAAAATGTTATTCTTAATTCACAAATTTATTTGATTAATAAGATTTTCAGCCTTGAAATTGAGCTTGACTTTAATCGAAAATGTTAATTCACCAATAAATCAATAATTATTAATTTAAATTGCAATTAGAAGAATAATAATAAACTAATTTCGCGATCGCCAAGTTTGTTAAAATCAGAAAATCAAAATGCAAATTGAGTCCGTAAATTACCCACAAAAATTGGTGCATTATTATTGAAATTATTAGGATTAAGCACCATATAAAAAGAAGGAACAATCGAAATATTCTGATTAATTGGGTAAAAATAAGCAAGTTCAAAATTATACTGAGAAGCTCCATTTCCCCCGCCAGAAACCAAGAATTCGCGCCCTGACAATACACTAAAAGGCATCACAAATGAGAAGGTTCCCATAGCTCCTTGTTGTCCTAAATTGGGAAAAGCTAAACCTAATTGTAAAGCTTGAGCTTCAATATTACTCGCTGCTACATTAGAAGTAGGATTTAAATAAGTTATCGCATAGTTATACCGTCCAAATAAGCCAAAATTATCGCTGATTGTCCAATCAAAACTTAAGGCAAAAACATCCACTTGAGAATAACCTAAACCACCTTGAGGCGCGCCCTCTGGCCCATCATCTGCAACTCCATGAATTGACCATAATGGTTGACTTTGCCCCACTGGATTAGGCATAACATTAGAGTGACCATATAAAAAATGAATATTGGCATTTTGAGCGGGAGAATAGGTAAGTTCAGCAATGATAGAATTAGTTCCTCCAAAAAGACCTGTACTTGGATCGGAAGCTGTTCTTAATGGCCCTGGTAAAAATTCTGTATTTTGACCTAAATATCCCGCAGTTAGATTCAATTGATCATTCATTTTCCAGGCAAAAACTGCTCCTGAACCGCGCTTAATATTGGCAACTAAAGGATGTTCAATTGATTGAAAGCTACCTGTTCCATTAAAGAAAATTGTAAAGGGATTAAAATCAAAAAAACTGTAATAATTGACGGCGGGGCCAATGCCAAGTTGTAAAGATTCTGTAACAGGAAAGCGATAATATAATTCAGAAATTGTGACTTGAGGATTTCCAGATTCAAAGATAGGGGTTTGATCAGTAAAAGGAACAGGAAAATTATTATAAGTTCCAGAAGAGCCGAAATGATTTGCTGGAGAATTTCCATTTCCCGCCGCAAAAGTTGTAATTAAAGCATCTCGACCTGAAAATGAAGTTGTTAGAGTGAACCAATTCAAGCTACTCATGGTAATACTAGGATCTTGATCGACTTTTCGGATTAGGGGATCTCTAAAACCTGTTGCTGGGTCACGTAAAGCCGTTGGGCCTTGAGCATTAAAACTTTTAGCTTCTAATCCTTCGGCTGTAATTGTTCCCCCAGAAGTTGCTCCAGTAACATTAATCCAAGCTAAACCTGTTAACTTAGTGGTGGTCGAAAATTGATGATTTTCCAGAAATGCCGTTCGCGTTTCCAGATTTTCAGTCCGAATGTCTAAAACACTTAGTTCCTGCTGAAACTCTTGAGCTAATCGTGTTAATTTATTAATATC
Source organism: Snowella sp. SOY_38_metabat_116 (assembly GCA_031396835.1). Taxonomy (GTDB): domain Bacteria; phylum Cyanobacteriota; class Cyanobacteriia; order Cyanobacteriales; family Microcystaceae; genus Snowella. The sequence continues at coordinate 8,792 of JANNLO010000088.1, read as the reverse complement.
TTCTCTTAAGACAATCGCATTATCTTGCAGCAATCTTTCTATCGTGTTAATACAAGCATTCAATCCCGCCGCAAATTCAGATCTACTTAAGTATTTATTCCCCAAATATAAATTATTAGGATAACCAGCAATACATCCGTAACGTGTGACCAAACTTTTTAATGCTTCATAAGCCCAATCTTCACTAGAAACATCTCGTAAAGAAGAAACATTATTAATTTGTCCGAGGGAATTATTCGTGTTATTCAAAGTTTCATCAGAAAAAGATTTTTGCTCCAAAATACGATTTCGTTTGGGTTTAACAGAAGAATTTGGTAAGACTAAACCTAGTCCCGAAGCTGGTTGGCTGATATTGGAAGATGTTTCAGCTTGAACCGAATTAATGCTCAACTTTCCAAATGCGCCGACCAAAAGAAAACTTAAAGTAAGAAATTTTATTGTTAATTTTTGTAACATAGCTATTGATCTTTTTGATTGTTAAATTAGTGGACTTCAAGAAAATTGTCTTATTGTTTAAGTTTAATTAAATTTAAGATTTTGATTATATATTCTAATTAATTAATGTATGTCGAATCAAATATAAAATATATAAATTTTTATTGTAACTATTCACAGAACGAAAAAGGGTTTATTTCGACCAGTTTTTTCTTTGAGATGTCTTTATTGTGATTTTTGATTTCTATCTCTTCTTAGTGTTTTAACTTCATCATTTTTTACTATTTTAAAGATTTCTATTTCTTCACCTACTCTCAATCAGCGTATAGTTATTAATTAAAATAAAAGATATCAACTGAATTATGTCAAATTTTGCGATCGCTATGACAAAAATCTAAAGATCAAACAACGATTGATTATTTTTACTCGTTATCTCAATCAAAGCGATCGCTTTAATTATATTAAATTTATGATGAATACCAAGAATATTATTTAAACACAAATAAAATTAGATAATTTTTTTCCAGACATACAAAGATAGAATAATATAGAAAAAGTGCATACATCATCACTCCTAACAATCGTAATATAAAATCTTTACTATACATCAAAAAGAAAATATATTATAATAAAATCTTAGTGAAAAATTAAAATTTTACAATCAGAAAATAGACCATGAATTCAGAAATATTAAGCGATACTTTAAACAAAAAAAGACTAGATAAAGAAGTGCTAATTCCCCAATCAGAATATGTCAAAAAGTTAAAGCCACTTTTACCTCCAGAAGCATTTAAACCTGATGCAAATAAGTTAATTATACTTTTGATAAATCTAGGGATTTTGATCATCGGTTGGGGCATTGCGGCTCATTTAGACCAGTGGCCAATCTATTTTTTATGGCTTTATTTACCCCTATCTTTAATTATGGGAAATAGTATCGTGACTTTATTATTTAGCAGTCATGATCTAATGCATGGGAGTGTTATCAAAAAGTCTCGATTCAGTTATCTAATCAGCTTTTTAGGACTGAGTATGTTATTAATGCCTCCGACTCAATGGAAAACACTTCATTGTTTAGTTCATCATAATAATACAAATTCTTTAGCAGATCCTGACCGTAATTATTTATATCAACAATCTGAAACTTGGGGAAAATGGATTCAAAATCTTTTCGTTCCATCAGTTGAAGTTAACCAATTTTGGTTAGTAATTGGCATGATTGGTGCTTGGGGAGTTCATAATTTTCGCAATCTAACTTCGGTGCTTTTTTTTAATAGTAAATCAGTCGATTATGTGCCATCAGCGTTCACTGTTAGCAAGAAAGATCGGTTGATAATTGCTTTTGAACTTTTGGGAATTATCGGCATTCATTTGAGTATTTTAGCTTACCTAAAATTCGATCCTCTAAAAGTTACATTTGCTTATTTAATTCCCCTTGCAATTGGTCATGCAGGTTCAATGTTTTATATTTACACAAATCACATGGTTTGTCGAATGACGAGTATTAATGATCCATTAATTAATAGTCTTTCTATACGAGTTCCTAAAATTTTTGATTGGCTACATTTGAATTTTTCTTATCACACAGAGCATCATATTTTTCCCAATCTTAACTCAGATTATTATCCATTAGTTCAAGAATTAATACAAATTCATTACCCTGATCGCCTGAATTTAGTTAGTGCAACTGAAGCTTGGCAATTGTTAATGAAAACTCCCCGCCATTACAAAGATGAAGTTACTTTCACCGATTCTTTGGGTAAAACTTCGGTAAAATGTCCCTTCGATTAAGCGTGATAAAATTGCATTTTTTCCCGACTATTTTCTTCTAAAAACAATATTTTTTAACTTATTTTATTAAGCTATCTTGTGTTTTTGAAAAACGCGATCGCCAACTGAAATTTGACAATAAAATAGTAAGGCAAGATAGAAAAGGCATTGACTAAAGATATTTACGTAGAAAAATTAATGGCAGTCACTTTCCTTTTAAGTAGTTTAACGGAGGTAAAGGTTATTGATCTGGGCGATGATAAGAGCATTAAAAAACAAACTAAAATAGCAACATTACTTTTTCAACCAAGTTCATAATCACTTGAGGAATCATAAAAATGCTTAAATTAAATCCTTTGACAGAGCCTAAAATATCAGAGTTTTCTATTCCTGTCGAGACACAAGTTAATCTTCCAAATAACTTTGAGACAGTTTCTGGAAAGCCCGACAAAATCAAAACTTCAAAGAACTTCCTTAGCAATATTTCATTAGCATTTAAACTTGCCTTTTCTTCAATTGACGATATTTAAAATAGAAGTTAAGAATAAAATAGGCAAATTAAACCTTGAACTTTTTCTCATAAATTGCGAGTTTAGCAGTTGATAGATAAAAAAATTTAAAGTGAGAAGAAGAGAAGCTAGAGTTGGACGAAAAAATATCAATAAATTCTTTGCGTTTTTTTAATGCGTATCTTGAGCAACAGCCAGATTTTGTTTCCAATGTCAAAAAGTCTTATTCACAGAAAAAGGTAATTTTCTAAACATAATTGACTCTCGTTTTTATGATGTTTTAAGAAATTACTTTGGGCCTGATTTATCTGGTTTGTTTTTGAAATTGTTAATCAAGTTTTACTAATTACCCTACGGGCGATCACGTAAGATTTTTGTTTGTGTGAGAAAGTTTCGTTGATGTAAAGCCAAAAAAAGGGAGGAAATTAACATGAATGAAAATCATTACAAGTTGATTGCTCCCATAAAAACAGATAATAGAAACTTTTGGATTTATCAGATCAGCAATTAAACCGAGACTTCACTCACTTCACGAGCCAAGTGGTCAAAGGGTTCATCAATAAAAGCCGTATTGGTTAATCCTGCACTATCAGCCATTGTTTTAATAATATCTTTCATGATTTGAATGCCGCGAACTGTCGGGCCGATGGGAACACCTAAAGAATTATAGGTTTCTCGTAATCCGTATAAAACTCTTTCATCTAAAACGTGATTATCACCTGCAACTAAGGCGTAGCTGGCATAACGCAGATAATAGTCCATATCTCGTAAACAAGCTGAAAATCGACGAGTGGTATAGGCATTTCCACTAGGGCGAATCAGTTCAGGAATTTCTTCAAATAATAAAGCTGCTGCTTTTTTGACAATATCGGATGAACTGGTATTAATCAGACTGGCTGCTGCGATTCGGGCTGCTCCAGATTCAAAGTAGGCTTTGAGTTCATCCATTGCGTTCCGATCAAGATATCGGCCAGTAACATCATAGTTTTTAATTAAAGTCGTAACCGCGTCTCTCATTAAATTGTTCTCCTAACAGCAGTTTGGGTGTGGCTTACCCAGAAGCTAAATTTTTTAGTTTATCTAATATCATCATTTCCGAGTGAACACAAGTCAAGTATCCTTACTAAGAAGACATAAATCTATAAGTATTTGTTTGGCGATCGCTGTTCTCAATCTCGTTAGCCAAAATTAATTTAAGCGATCAAGTTATTTCATGCAAGAAATATTTTTACAATTGCAACGGCCTCTTTCTGAAGAATTACCCCAAATTGTTGAACTTGATCAGCTTTGTCTGGGTGGACTTTGGACATTAGATGGTTATCAGCGAGAGTTGGATAATCCCAAAACAGGCTTTTTAAGCTTAACTTTAAAAACTTCTCAATTCACTTCTCCTCTCTTAATTGGTTGTGGTTGTTTTTGGAGTATTCTTGAAGAAGCTCACATAACATTATTGATGGTTCATCCTCAATATCGAGCTAAGGGATTGGGAAATCTTTTGCTTTATAGCTTATTAAAAGATGCCGTTATCAAAGGTTTAGAAAGAGCAACTCTAGAAGTTAAAGATTCTAATTTGACAGCTATTTCTCTCTATAAAAAATTTGGTTTTAAAGTTGCAGGAAAACGCAAAAAATATTATCAAAAAACGGGAGAAGATGCTTTAATTCTCTGGCGGAATGATTTAGCTAAATCCGATTTTAAAGAAATTCTCACTGATTGGCGATCGCAAATTCAAGTGCGATTATGGGAACAAAATTGTATTCTAGAAGAAGAAGAATAACCGAGTTAATTTTTGAGGAGAACTTAAATAATGATAACGCGCTCTTTTTGGTCTGAACCGTTTCTCTGGATTCATTTATCGGGAATTGCGGTGGCACCTTTAGCCTTGCTTGTGCTGTGGTTGAGCTTGGCTGTTGGCGATCCCTTAACGCCTTTTTGGTTGGAGTTGGTGGTTTTAGCTGCGATCGCAATTTTGCCTATTTTTTGGATGCAGTGGAACCGCCCTTTTGAGATTTTCAGTTTGTTGATTATTTCCCTCAAACCCGATGTCCTAACAGCCGAACAACGTAAAATCCTGAGTTTATTTAAAACGAAAAAACAACGCTTATTATCCCTAATTACAGCCTTAATCATGTTGGTTTTATTGTGGGGAATTTATCAATTTGCTCCTGTTGCCGCTTTACCAGTTGTTGGTTTTCCTCAAACAAGAATTTTAGGCTTAATGATTGCTGCGATCGCCTTTTTGGTGAGTAATTTGTTTATACAAGTACCTGTGAGTGTATTGGGAGTTTTATTAACAAAAGAAGAATACTTTACCAATATTGAACCACTTACTTCTGAACAAATTTCTCAAGCGTTTACAGTTCCAGGTTTTCGAGTTAAAAAGATTCCTTTAGTTCCAAAAATAGCTGAAGCCTAATTGCTTCTTAAAAAATATTGGCTCTCTTGTTGAGCGTTTAATAAGTTTTTCTAATCATCAAAAGCTGCTAACAACCTTAATTGAAATTGAAGATTATCAAAATTATTAAATCCATATCCTTGTCTCATAATTAATTTGATTTTTGTATTTATTTCCTCAGCATTAGCATTAGTCGTTCTGTTCGTAAAATAGTTACAGATCACCTCTAAATCATTTCTCACAAGTTAAGGAATTTCGCACTTTGCCAACTACTACATTTAGTTCCTGATGATAATATGCACACTAAATGTGGGCTTAGTTGCGAAAGCATAGCTAAATTGATTTCCTAATATTAGAAGGCGATAAACTTAAACTCAAAGCTGAAGAATATCTCCTCAATAACAGCGATTAAATTAAATCCTTAAACATTATTTGGAATAACTTGAATTCCTTTATTTGTTAATCGAGTTACCCAAAAATCTAAATTAGGATCACCAATTTTTGCTTGAACTTGTTGGCTAATTTGTTCAGCTTCTTCTTGAGATTGACAGAGCGTAAAAACTGTTGGCCCTGAACCTGACATCATTGTCCCTAAACCTCCTGCTTTTTTTAAAATTTTTCTCAGATTCGCAACAGATTCATATTCAGGTAAAACAACTTTTTCGAGATCATTATAAAGTAATTTACCAATTTTTTGAGTGTCTTGATGAACGATCGCAGAAACTAAGTGACCAGAATGAATTTCTAAAGTTCGAGATTGGATATCATCTATTTTTTGTAAGTAATTATTATTAAATTGTTGGCGATAAGTTTGATAAGCCCAAGCAGTTGAAACGGCAAGATTACGATATTTTGCTAAAATAATCCAGAGATTATTTAAATCTTTGATAGGATCTAATTTTTCTCCTCTTCCAGTTGCGATCGCGGTTCCGCCTGCAATACAAAAAGGCACATCTGAACCTAATTGGGCTGCGAGGATTTGTAATTCGGGTTGAGTTAAACCTAGTTGCCAAAGTAAATCTAATCCAACTAAAACGGCGGCAGCATCCGTTGAACCACCCGCTAATCCTGCAGCAATGGGAATATTTTTATCGAGAGTAATATCAATTCCGCCCAAATTAGCATAAACTTTCGGGTATTTTTCTGTCATTAATTTAGCGGCACGATAGGCTAAATTAGTTTCATCTAAAGGCACATCAGGATGATGACAAAAAAGGCGAATTTTTTCGGTTCCGTTAGCTCGAATTTCGATTTGATCGGCAAGTTCAATACTTTGTAAAATCATCACTAATTCATGATAACCATCAGCGCGATCGCCAATAATTTCTAAATAAAGATTGATTTTTGCGGGAGCAAGTAGAGTGTAAGCGCGCATAATTATTAATTAATTAAATGAGAGTTTCTAATAAGTTACTAAGGTCGATCCATTGCGATAAACTGAGTTCTTCGGCTCTTGCTTCTGGGGAGATTTCAAACTGTTCTAATAAGAGGGCTAGGCGATCGCTGTCTAATAAGCTTTTTAAATTATTTCGTAACATTTTACGACGAGTTGCAAACCCTAATTTTACCACGCGATCTAGAAAACGAGGATTATTAGCAGGATTCTCAATTTCGTAGGGAGAAAGACGAATAATTGCTGAATCAACTTTAGGCGGCGGCTCAAATGCAAATCTGGGAACATCGGCAATCCAATCACATTTTGCTAAATATTGTACACGAACAGATAATGCGCCATAGGCTTTTGTTCCAGGCTTACCAACTAATCGCTCGGCGACTTCTTTTTGCATTAATAATACCATTAGATCATAGGCAGGTTTTTGGGGATAAGAAATGCTTCCCAAAAGTTTTTCTAAAATCGGCCCTGTGATATTATAAGGAATATTAGCAACGACTTTTTTTAAGGGTTGAAATTGAGGAAATTGACTTAATTGAGTCGGCAAATCTAAACTTAATATATCGCCTTGCAATAAAAGAAAATTTTCTTTTTGACCGAAGTTTTTAACAAGTTTTTTACATAAATCTCGATCAATTTCTACTGAGACTAAAGAGTTGACTTGCGCTAATAAACGATGAGTTAAAATTCCTGTTCCTGGCCCAATTTCTAAGACGCGATCGCTATTATTAAGATTCGCTGCTGCAATAATTTGAGAAAGGGCTTTTTCACTCTTTAACCAATGTTGACCAAAACGTTTGCGGGGATGAAAATTCATTATCAGAGTTACTTTTACATCGGAATAATTGGTGTTTCAACTATCATATAAGGTTTAGGGATTAGTGAAAAATAGGATTTTAAGTGAGCTATGTTATTACTGAGAAAGCCTTTTTATCGTGCCTTGGCGATCGCGCGGGGAAAAATTATGATCTTCTGGTTAGTTTTTAGCTTAATTATCACAAATTCTCAACAAGTTAAGTCAGAAAATCCAATTAATAAAATTATGTTCGATCTATCTGCCATTTCCTCAGAAGGATTAATCGGTAATCAAAATAGTTTGCGGTCAGTGGGTTATGAGTTTTGTATTCCTGCACAAAGCGCGATTCTAAAACAAGTTCAGGCGATCGATCCAACAGTACAATATTCTCGAAGTCGGGGTCGAATTGGGTGTCAAAAAAATCAATATCTTTGTATTGGTCACACTCATCAAAAAGATTGGCAAGCGATTTTATTAAAGTTGGCGGAGCTAGATTTTGTTAAAAAAATTGATCAATTTTGGGGAGAATAAATTTGAATTTAAGGCATCAAAAAATGACGTAATTAACTCTTTTCTTGATTTAATTACAAGTCTTGAATCTCAAGAAAAATGTATAAATAAAATGACAGATTGGCTTCAAAATAATAGTGAATAACAAAAATTGTAAAGGCGATCGCATTGTTTTTAATCTTATCCAGAAGATTGATTTAACATAGCTAAAAAATCTGCTTCATTTAAAATAGCAATATTCAACTTTTGAGCTTTTTCTAACTTAGAACCTGCCTCTTCCCCCGCCAAAACATAATCTGTTTTTGCACTCACCGAACTCGTTACTTTTCCGCCAGCTTCTTCAATTAAATCTTGGGCTTCATTGCGACTTAAAGTCGGTAAAGTTCCCGTTAAAACAAACGTTTTGCCTGATAAAATCGAAGAAGTTGAAGCACTTTCAAAATCTACCGTCAGATTTGCTAATTGTAAACCCACTGCTTTTAACTGCTCAATTAAAACTTGATTAGATTCATTTTTAAACCAGTCAAAAACCGATTGAGCAATCTCTTCTCCAATTCCATAAACTCCCGACAAAGTGGGAATAGTCGCTTGAGATAATAAATCAACATTGGAAAAACTCTTGGCCAGAATTTTAGCGTTAACCGCTCCCACATAACGAATCCCCAAACCGTAGAGGACTCTTGACCAAGGTTGTTGTTTACTTTTTTGAATGGCATTCACTAATTTCTGAGCAGATTTTTCGCCCATTTTTTCGAGATTAATCAGTTGTTCCCATTGCAAAAGATAGAGTCCATCTAGAGATTTTAACAGCTTATTATTGAGCAATAAAATGACAATTTTTTCCCCTAAACCGCGAATATCTAACGCATCTCGACTAGCCCAATGGATTAAACTACCTCGTAAAATGGCGGGACAGGAACTATTAACACAACGAGTCACCGCTTCCCCCGTAGGACGAACTAAGCGGGAATTGCATTCAGGGCA
>JANNLO010000292.1:0-8707 GCA_031396835.1 Snowella sp. SOY_38_metabat_116 | reverse complement strand
CCTTTTCCTCAGAGCCTAATTTCTGCGTCCTGTGCGACTTCATTGGTGTCGCTAGAGCTTTTAGCCCTCCTTGACAATATGTATCAATCCAAATGATCAAACTTTTTCTGGCACAGTCAACTTTTGCCATCACTTCCTGTCTAGTTTGTCCTTCATACAGATATTTGATCGCTTTTAGTCGCTTTCTTATATATTCCTGCTGATATTTGTAAAATAATTTTTCCCATTCTTCTGTGTCAAAGCTTATTGCTTTTAATTGCTCTGCTCTATTCATGAATTCGTCTCCTATTTAAGTATAATTCTACACTGGGAAGGGAGTAATGATACACTTACTTGCGGTGGAAACTGTACCCACTTGGGATTACCTTTTTGAGATAATAAACAAAGTCAAAGCTTGGTTTTAATTTCCCCTTTGCATCATATCCCATTCTCTCTCAAAAACAAAAAAAGAGACAAGGAAAAATCCCTGCCTCAATGACATTTTTCAAACTTAAAAATTAGTTTTTAGTCAAACGAGTTAGAACAGAATTAGAACGTTCAATAAACCCTTTCATTCCTTCTGCATCAAACCCTTTTTGAGCCATGACTGCCAAATCATAAACATATTGACAAAGATTTTTTGCTAATTCTCCCGAAGGCGAATCTCCGCTCGTTTGCACAATACTTCCTTGACTCAATTCTATAATATTTTGAATCAAGGGATGATTGGTATTGATCATCAAAATATGTTGCTCAGGGAAAGCCATACTTTGTTGAGTCATCATCGCCGTCATTTCCTGCATACGACGCATCGCTTCAGGTAACAGAATCATCGCAGGAGGAGTTTCCTGGGGATTGTCAGATTTGAGAGCCTCGGTACGAATATTAACCCCTGGTTTATTGAGAGCTTTCTCGAATAATTCCTTGATCTGTTCACTACGGGTTTTATTCGTCGTGGGATCAATAATTTCGCTGGCTTTGTCTTCCTGTAAAAGATTTTTATCCAGATCTGAATCCACACGGGAGAATTTTACATCTTTGTATTCCTGTTCGAGGAAAGGAATGAAGTAATTGGTATCAATAAAAGAGTCCATAAAGAGAATCTCGATACCTTGGTTTTTATAAAGCTCAACGTAGGTGGTTTGGGTCGCTTGATCAGTGCAATAGAAGACGCTATTTTCGTGATTTTCTTTATTGCGCTCTAAGTAGGCTTTTAGGGTCGTGTAACCTGCTTTTTCGTAGGGATTACCATCTTTATCGGTATTCACATCCTGCCAAGCGTCGCCGTCATCGGTTTGGACTTCTACCGTTGCCGCTTCGGGTGCAGAAGGTTTATAGGTTGTGCGATAGAGCAGAATGTCTTCGACTTGTTGCTTAAATTTGTCGTCCTTGAGGGAGCCATATTTAACAAAAGTGCCGATGTCTTCCCAACATTTGAGATATTCATCTGCATTTTCTGTGTAAAGGGCTTTTAGGCGATCGCCGACTTTCTTGGAAATATAATCCGCAATACGGCGCACGGTGCGATGATTGGTTAAGGCACTGCGAGAAACGTTGAGGGGAATGTCGGTACTGTCAATAACGCCGCGTAAGGGCATCAAAAAGTCGGGAATCACCTCTTCACAGCGATCGCTGACAAATACCTGATTACAGAACAGTTTAATTTGTCCCTTGGTCACATCCACATCAGGACGGAGTTTGGGAAAATAGAGAATTCCATTGAGCAAGAAGGGATAATCTGTGTTTAGATGCACCCAAAGCAAAGGATCTTCTTGAAAAGGATAGAGATAACGATAAAGCTCTAGATAATCTTCTTTAGTCAGATTTTGCGGCGATTCTTTCCACAAAGCTCGTCGTTTATTAATGATTTCCCCTTCAAAGCGGATGGGAACGGAAAGAAAATCTGAGTAGGTTTTCACTAACTGACGAATGCGGCTGGGTTCGAGATATTCCTCTTCCTCGTCCATAATGGTCAAGGTAATGGTTGTTCCCACCTGAGTGCGATCGGATTCCGTTAACTCAAATTCAGGCGATCCATCACAAGACCAATGCACTGCTTTAGCATCGGGCTGGTAGGACAAGGTATCAATTTCAACCTTTTTAGAGACCATGAAGGCGGAATAGAAACCCAAGCCAAAATGACCGATTAAATCATTGGCATTTTTTTGGAATTTTTCAATAAATTCTTCCGCACTAGAAAAAGCAACCTGATTAATATATTTCTTAACTTCTTCCAGGGTCATACCAATTCCATTATCAGTAATAGAAAGGGTTTTATTAATTTTATCGACAACTAAGCTAATCTCAGGTTCAGGAATTTCACCGCCTCCATCTCCTGCAAAAGCGGCCATTTTTCGCTTGGAAATTGCATCTACACCGTTAGAAATTAGTTCCCGTAAAAAAATCTCGTGGTCAGTGTAAAGAGACTTTTTAATAATAGGAAAAATATTTTCGGTATGAATGGTAATATTGCCTTTTTCGAGTATTGTCATAGGAGTCAAATGTTAAGAATTACTGAATTGATCGTACTGAATTTAAATTAGTACTGTTGCTTATTATGGGCGATCGCTGTTCCTAAAGAGATTGAGATTTTCCCTACTATTTGCATACGGGTTTCCGCACTCATTGATTAAACTCGCAACTGTGTGATGGCAATTTTTCCTGAAAAACAAATATCGACATCGGTTCCAATTGTGCGATCGCGTTTGGCATATTCTCCCCGATAGCAAAAAAATTCTCCGTCTAGTTCGTATTCAACGGGTAAAGGATCGTTACTGGGTTCACAAAAAACGATTTCTGGAGCAGGCAAACCCTTTTCTAAATGAGGAAAATTCACATTCCAAAAATGTTTAGCAGGCAAAGGCAATGTCCACAATTTTTCTAAAACTTGAGTTGTCCAATCGCTCGCCAATTGCCAATCAATTTCTAATGGGCGTTTAATCCACTGAGAAAAGGCAATTCCCTTAAAACCCAACATTGCGGCTTCTCTGACGGCAGCAACAGTTCCTGAAATGTAGGCATCAACTCCCAAATTTCCCCCCGCGTTAATACCCGATAAAACCCATTCGGCTTCAGGATACAAATAAGTAACGCCTAAACGAGTGCAATCTGCGGGAGTTCCATCAACGGCAAATTCAGTTGTTGAGCGTTTTTCAACATGAATAGGATGGGAGGACGTAACTTGATGCCCGCAACCAGAGTGAGGTTTTTTAGGCGCGACAATCACACTTTTTCCTAAAACTGCTTGGTGTAATGCCAAAATACCAGGCGCATCAATGCCATCATCGTTGGTGAGAATTAAAGTCATAAATTAGGATCAATAACTACCGTTTAATCTTAATCTTTGCTTTGCGAGAAATCTAAAAATATTAGGCAATCTTCTCTCAAATATTCAAGTCAAACAAGATTTGCGATCGCCAATTCCCATGACCGAACAGGTTAAGATGAAGAATAGACTCAATAACAGCTTGGTTATGACTTTCTCTTCTATCATTCGTCATCTCGAAAAACTTCCCTTAACCACAGAACTTCTTCAAAAGTTAGAACAGCAACGATCGCTCTCTTTGACAGGAATTTCGCGTTTATCTAAGGGATTAATCGGTTCGACCCTCGCTCAGTCGTTGGAGCAAAATCTTTTGATTGTCAGTGCAACCCTCGAAGAAGCAGGACGTTGGGCGGCACAATTGGAAATGATGGGTTGGAAAACAGTAAATTTTTATCCTACTTCCGAAGCCTCTCCCTACGAAGGTTTGATTGCAGAATCTGAAATGATTTGGGGACAGATGCAAACATTGTCGAATTTGGCAGAATTATCAAATTTAACCGCAATTATTACAACTGAAAAAGCATTACAACCTCATTTGCCACCTCCTGAAATTTTCCAAAATTATTGCTTAAATTTACAAATAGGCATAAACCAAAATAGTAAAGTTTTAGACGAAAAATTTGCGAAATTAGGATATGAACGAGTTGCTTCGGTGGAAAGTGAAGGTCAATGGAGTCGGCGCGGCGATATTGTAGATATTTTTCCTGTTTCAGCAGAATTACCGATTCGTTTAGAGTGGTTTGATGACGAGTTGGAAAAATTACGAGAATTTGATCCTGCTACTCAGCGATCGCTCGATAAAATTGAAAAAGTTGTCTTAACTCCTACCAGTTTTGCTACTATTATTGCTCAACAAATTCAAGCTAATCAACAGGATATTGCTAGTTATTTATCTCCTGAAGAAATTGAATTATTTAATCTCGGAAATTTTGCTGAAGGAATGCAACGTTTTTTGGGGATTGCCTTTGCAAAATCTGCCTCTTTAATTGATTATTTACCGACTAATACTCTTTGCTTAATTGATGAAGTTGAACAATGTCATGCTCACAGCGATCGCTGGTTAGAATCTGTTGAGCAGGAATGGCAATTTATCGAGTCTAAATATCAAAATAACTTACCAAAAATTCATCGTAGTTTTAATCAATCATTAGAACTTATTAAGATACAATTTCCAATTATTTATGCCTCTGAATTGGCAGATGTAACAGAAAAAAACACGCTAAATTTATCCAGTCGTCCCATTCCCACCATGCCCCATCAATTTGCAAGATTAGGAGAAATTCTACGGGGAAAACGGGAAGTTTATACTAATTTTACTCTTAATAATTATGCTATTTGGTTAATTTCTGCCCAGCCTTCTCGCACAGTTTCCTTATTACAAGAACATGACTGCGCGGTGCAATTTGTTCCCAATCCTAAAGATTATCGTGCTATTGAAAAATTTAAAATTCAAAAAACCGCGATCGCCCTTAAATATTCTGGAGTAGCTGAGTTAGAAGGATTCATCTTACCTACTTTTCGGATTGCCATTGTTACAGATAGAGAACTCTTTGGCCAACACGCTCTCTTCACTCCTGAATATATCCGTAAACGTCGCCGTGCTGCTTCCAAACAAGTTGATATTAATAAACTTTCACCCCTAGATTATATTGTTCATAAAAGTCATGGGATCGGTAAATTTTTAAAATTAGAAACATTAGCAAATCGCGAATATTTAGTAATTCAATATGATGATGGAATTTTACGAGTTCCTGCTGATAACTTTGATAGTTTATCTCGTTATCGTTATAGTGGAAGTGAACCGCCTCAACTTCATAAAATGGGAAGTAAGGTTTGGGAATCTCTTAAAAATAAAGTTCGTAAAACAGTTAAAGGTTTAGCAGTTGACTTATTAAATCTTTATGCAAAACGTGCCAAGCAAACAGGTTTTTCCTATCCTTTAGATACGGTTTGGCAAGAAGAATTAGAAGATTCTTTTCCCTATCAAGCTACGCCCGATCAACTAAAAGCAGTACAAGATGTTAAACGAGATTTAGAAAGCGATCGCCCGATGGATAGATTAGTGTGTGGAGATGTGGGTTTTGGTAAAACAGAAGTAGCAGTAAGAGCCATTTTTAAAGCGGTTACTAGTGGCCATAAACAAGTTGCTTTATTAGCACCGACAACAATTCTAACTCAGCAACATTATCATACTTTAAAAGAACGATTTGCACCCTATCCTATTAATATTGGATTATTAAATCGATTTAGAACAACTTCAGAAAGAAAAGAGATTTTACAACGCTTAGAATCAGGAGAATTAGATGTTGTGGTTGGTACTCAACAATTATTAGGAAAAGGAATTAAATTCAAAGATTTAGGCTTATTAGTAATCGATGAAGAGCAACGTTTTGGAGTTAATCAAAAGGAAAAAGTTAAGAGTTTAAAAACAGAAGTGGATGTTTTAACCTTAACTGCCACACCCATTCCTCGCACTCTTTATATGTCTTTATCAGGCATTCGAGAAATGAGTTTAATCACCACTCCGCCGCCTTCTCGACGTTCTATTAAAACCCATTTATCTTCCTATAATCCTGAAGTGATTCGCACCGCTATTCGCAATGAATTAGACCGAGGCGGACAAATTTTTTATGTGGTTCCTCGTATTGAAGGAATTGAAGCTTTGGGTGGACAATTGCGAGAAATGGTTCCCAGTGCCAAAGTTGCGATCGCCCATGGTCAGATGGATGAATCTGAATTAGAAAGCACCATGTTGGCATTTAATGACGGAGAAGCGGATATTTTGGTTTGTACGACGATTATTGAGGCAGGACTAGATATTCCCAGAGTTAACACCATTATTGTCGAAGATTCTCAAAAATTCGGCTTGGCCCAACTTTATCAATTGCGAGGCCGAGTCGGTCGTTCAGGAATTCAAGCTCATGCCTGGCTACTTTATCCGAATAAGCGAGAATTGACGGAAACAGCGCGACAAAGACTAAAAGCATTGCAAGAATTTTCCCAATTGGGTTCAGGCTATCAGTTAGCGACTCGTGACATGGAAATACGCGGTGTTGGTAGTTTATTGGGTGCGGAACAGTCGGGACAAATGGAGGCGATCGGCTTTGATCTTTATATGGAAATGTTGCAGGAAGCGATTAAAGAAGTTCAAGGTCAGGAAATTCCTAAAGTAGAAGAAACCCAAATTGACCTAAAAATTACGGCGTTTATTCCTTCTGATTATATTCCTGATTTAGAACAAAAAATGGCAGCTTATCAACGAATTACGGCAGTAAATTCTACGGAAGAATTAGTTCAAGTGGCGGCAGAATGGTGCGATCGCTATGGAGTAATTCCGTCTCCAGTGGAGCAATTATTTAAAGTGATTGAGTTAAAACAAATTGCTCGATCTTTGGGCTTTTCGCGGATTAAATTTGATGGCAAACAACATATTATTTTAGAAACGCCAATGGAAGAACCTGCTTGGAAACTATTAGCTGAAAATCTGCCTCAACATTTGCGATCGCGTTTTGTTTATAGTCCCAAAAAAGTTACAGTAAGAGGCTTGGGTGTAGTTAAACCAAAACAACAATTAGAAAATTTAATTGAATGGTTAGGTAAAATGAAAGGAGCTTTACCTGATGCCAAAGTTTAAAAGAAAGTGATTTTATATTGTCATTATTAATCCAGTTTCTAGAACTAATTTTTAAAAATTCAGTTATTTTATTTTCCACTTTTTTCCCTTTTTTTCGATCTTCCTTCCCTCTTTAAGTTTATATTTATGGGACTGACATTCTCTATTTAAAATTTTATGCTCAAATTAGGGGATAAAATCCTCTGTATTCTTTAGGTGTGTTAGGAAGTGATAAGGAGATGATCAGATGAAAAGTAACCTAGTCATGAGTCTCGCGATCGCGTTGTTGGTCATCATTGGAGTCGAAACGGTAGCCACTGCCAGTGTTCAATACCCAACCGATTCCCAAACGATCTACAACTGTCCTAAAGACAAGGACGACGATTGTAAGAGCTAACCCAAAATGCAGTTATCAGTACGAAATTTTGTTCGGCTGGTAACTGTTTTTGTGCGAAGATGAGATGATTAGTGACGAACTTTGTTGCCGATCATCTCCTTAATTTTAATTTCAATAAGTTTAATTTTTTATAGTTAAATCAACATTAACCTAATAATTACTAATAATAATGAATTTACTGCCGATCGCCTCTAAAAATTGGGTCAATTCTCTACAAACTCCCCATAGCGGCTACCATTGGGACGGAAACAGCGATCGCTTTTTTGAAGGTTGGTATTTTCGGGTAACATTGCCAGAAATTGGGGAAACTTTCGCTTTTATGTACTCTATTGAAGATCCAATTGGCGGAAAAAATCATAGTGGTGGTGCCGCACAAATTTTAGGGCCAGCCGATGAATATTTATGTAGAACTTTTCCTAATGTTGATAATTTTTGGGCTACTAAAAATCATTTAGCATTAGGACATTGGGGCAGAACAAATTTAACAATCAAACCCAGATTGCTTAATCCCCAGGATTTTCAAACTCAAATTACGGAAGGCTATCAAGTAACTGCAACCTTGCATCAGGGAAAATTGCGATCGCCAAATCAAGACCAAACCTGTCGTTGGCACTATCAAACTCGTCCTGTTTATGGTTGGGGAAACCCTCAAACTTTTCAACAATCCACAGCAGGTTTTCTCTCATCTTTACCAATTTTTGAACCTGGCTGGCAAATTTTGATGGCGCACGGTTTAGCAACGGGTTGGATCGAATGGCAAAATAAACGTTATGAATTTGAAAATGCTCCTGCTTATAGCGAAAAAAATTGGGGGCGATCTTTTCCGCAAAAATGGTTTTGGTTAAATTGCAATTCTTTTAGTTCAGAATCTGATTTAGCATTAACGGCGGGTGGTGGCAGAAGACAAGTTCTCTGGACAATGGAAGAAGTTGCCATGATTGGCATTCATTATCAGGGTGAATTTTATGAATTTGTGCCTTGGAATTCCCAAATTAGTTGGCAGATTCAACCCTGGGGAGAATGGCAAATGCAGGCGATTAACTCAAAATTTAGGGTTAAACTCACAGGAAAAACAGATTTAGCAGGAACACTTCTCCGTGCGCCCACAGAATCAGGATTACGCTATTGTTGTCGAGATACGATGAAAGGAAGGTTAACACTAGAATTAAGCTCAATTCAAGGAAATTGCATTGTCAAAGCCAGCAGTGAATTGTGTGGTTTAGAAATCGGTGGATCGCCCTGGGATCCATTGGTGTCAACTTAAAGGTAGGGCTGTTTCAATCTATCTATAGCAAAAGAAATCGGTAGGCTGTAGGAATTTAAGTGCAAAAAGATAGAATATACCTGACATTATGGCTTAAATGAGCAATTGCTTCCGTTAAAGAATCGTAAC
>JANNLO010000246.1:0-2298 GCA_031396835.1 Snowella sp. SOY_38_metabat_116 | reverse complement strand
GAGGCTAACACCTTTCGGACAAGCAAAATGAGTAAATGTCTTTGTCCCGTTGGTAAAGCGTAACAATCCTCTTGTTGAAGGTAATTGGAAACGGCTTCATAGAGGCGATGCTCCTGCTCTGTTGGGGTGAACGGTCGAGTCATCAGTCGGCGATCGGTATAAGGCACATATTCCAATACCTGGGAACGCAACGTCCGCCAACAAAAATTATCTAACCGCTCTCGTAATCCGACTAAATCGCCTTCATTGTGGACATACTGCGCTCGAAAGGCTCCTAACTCTCCAAATAATCGTTCATCAATTAAGGTAGAAAGACCATAAAGCTCTAACAGAGAATTTTGTAAAGGAGTGGCTGTCAACAATAATTTTTTTCGATTCTCTGTTGCCCAACGAATTTGTTGCCCTAAACGGTTACTGGCTCGATAAACATTACGAAGTTTGTGGGCTTCATCAATTACAACCATATCCCAGGGAATTTCTTTGACTCTTTCGGCTTGGTTGGCAATAAAGTGCATGGAACAAATTATAATTTGCCCATTATTAAAAGGATTAGCAATCCCTTTTTTTTGAAGTTCTTTAAAAATTTTGGCATCCAGAATTTGAGCATTTAAGTTAAATTTATTTGCCAATTCCACTGCCCACTGTTGACGTAAAGATGCTGGACAAATAACCAAGAGCTTTTGTCGTCGCTCTGCCCAATATTGACATAACACTAATCCCGCTTCAATGGTCTTTCCTAAACCCACTTCATCCGCTAATAAAACACCTTTAGATAATGGCGATCGCAGGGAAAATAAAGCCGCTTCAATTTGATGAGGATTCAAATCCACGCAAGCATCAAATAAAGCCCTCCCTAAGCGATTAATACCATCCCCTCCCGTCTGACTGAGTTCCGTGGCATAGTATTGAGCGTGATAATCAGTTACTAGCATAAATCATCTTTACTCTTATAATTCTTAGACGCAATGTTCAAAAAAAGCATTTTAAAACTGTTTAAGTTCTGTTCTGAAAGTCTTAGCCACTTCTTAAATTAACTGACCCTCTCAGACAAAGGAACCTGATTATCGTCCCCAAAATAAGTAGCGATCGCGGCTATCAGTGCCTCCGTTTGGGAAAGCTTATTGGTAGTCATGTGGTCTTCAAGCCTTTTATAAAGGTCAATAGGCAACCTAGCTGAAATTCTTACCGTAGCCATAACAACAAACTTTTAAAATGTCAGACATGAAAAGATAGTAACGTATAAAGTTCTAATTTATTGAATAAACTACATTAATTAATGATTTTTCAGTGTAATTACTTAGTTTTTTAACTGATTCTTGATAAATCTAAAAATATCAATCAATAACATATTTACTTCATTATTTCAACAGAAAAAGGTAACATCTTTTTTTAGGCACTCCCTTAGTAAAAAAATTAGAGAACTCAATATGACATCAAAAAAATGGTGGGCTATTTTTATTACACTGACTAGCATTGAGGGTATTTTACTCATCAAGCTTATAGCGACTGAATCTTTGACAGAATTATTGATTGCGATCGCGGTTATTGCTGCCCTGTTAGTCCTCACTACTCGCATTGAAATAAAGACTTCAATTCCCAAAAAAGAGAAAGTTGACCTGGTGTAATATTTCCTCTCTTTCTTAAATGTTTATTCAAATGACAACCAGAACAAAGCGCAATTAAATTCTCAGGGGAATTATTTTCAGGATTGTAGTCACTGTGATGAACACTCAACTCAAACCGCTTTCTTTCGCTCAATGACAGCTTAGTTTTGATACCAGACTCAAGACATTTTCTACCGCACTTTTGGCAAATCCAATTCACAGACTGCTTCTTTAATAGCGAGATCGCCTTCCAATTTGTTGTATAGCGTTTATCTTTCATATCGATTCTCAATAATTAATAATACGCTTATTTTTCTTTGTAAAGTTAGCGATCGCTAGTTACTGTCAGCCATTCGCTTTTTCTTCCCAAAGGCTCAATAGCTTAAGACAAGTGCTTTTTTGAGTAGTGACATAAAATGAGAGGAATCAGTAAGTTCGAATAATAGCAGAATATGAAAACTTTCCAAGCTTTACTCATCAGTGGACTTTTTATGAGTTTAGGTAGTCCTAAGCGCAAGCCAAGACCACTCAAGTTGATGCCTTGGTGGAGGCTTTGCAACTAGCGGCTCCTCCCAATAAACCTGATGACGGAATGTATAGTAACTGGCAAGTTTTACAACGACGTCCTCTTTGACTCGCGGCTGCCGGGTGAACGCGACCGCGAGCTTCGCGACCGCTTTCGGATCGACGCCTT
>JANNLO010000287.1:0-4149 GCA_031396835.1 Snowella sp. SOY_38_metabat_116 | reverse complement strand
GGGATTTGTTCGAGATAGTGAATTAAGCCGTTTTCCATTTTCTTTAGTCGTTTAAGAGATTTTGACAGTTTTATAGGCTATTACCCTTATTATATTACCAAAGACATAGAATGAAACAGCCCTAGGGAATAGAGGGGGTTAGGGAGTGGTCAAGTGCAACATAACATAATCAAATTATTTATTGCTACAAAAAGCATGATAACCAATCAATTTATAAATTAATTTAGCGGTCGAAAATTCCGACACAACTGAATCTACAACAGGAGCTAATTCCATCACATCACAGCCGATAACTTCATGGGTTTCAAAAACTCGTCTTAAAAAGCGCAGGGTTTCATGCCATCCCATCCCACCAGGTTCAGGAGTTCCTACGCCAGGAATTAAACTCGGATCAATGCCGTCCACATCAATTGTGATAAAAACTTTTGGAGTTTTAACTTGGCTAATTGCTTTTTCGATCCAATCGGGATCAAAGGCCATTTCTCGCGCCCAAATAACTGGAATTTTCTTGGCTTCTATTAACTCCGCTTCTTCTCTACAAATCGCTCTAATTCCCACGGGTAATGTCGGTAAACCCATTTCTAAAACCCGACGCATCACACAGGCATGATTGTGCAATGAACCTTCAAATTCGTGGCGCATATCTCCATGAGCATCAATTTGCACCACCGTAAAAGATTCCGCGATCGCCTGCCGATAAGCACGAACAATGCCTGTTGTAATCGCGTGTTCTCCCCCAATTCCCACTACAAATTTTTGATCTTGAATTAATTGAGTCACGATCGCAGTCGTTTCGGTTAACATTTCTTCTGCGGTGAGATCAGGATTTAAACGAGTATCAGCTAAATAATTAAAAGTATAAATACCAACTTCATGACAGGTTTCTTGTTGCAGTTCTTCATCATAGGCTTCCAATTGATCCGAGGCTTCTAAAACCGCATCAGGCCCATGTTCACAACCTTTACGATAAGTGGTAGTCGCTTCATAAGGAATCGGAAGAATAACAACTTGAGCCGTTTCGTAGGGAGTTTCCGCTTCTGAACCGAGGAATTGTTTAACAGTCGTGCGTGTTGGTAAAAGCATTATTTAAAAAGTCAAATTATTCAACTCATATAATAACGGATTTGATCAATAATTAAAGTCGAATTAACAGGCGATCGCGATTCAATGGACGTGAATGTAATACAATACAAAAATTATAGATAAACTATTTTAGGATTGAAAATGAAGATTTTGATAACAGGTGGAACAGGCTTTTTAGGAACAACTCTTTGCTCCCAATTAGAAATAGAAGGTCATGAAATCACCTGCATCAATTCTAAAAATTGCGATCTGACTAAACCTGATTCTCTTCATCAGTTTAATGGACAAATTTACGATCAAATCTATCATTTAGCCGCTTGGACGCAAGCTGGAGATTTTTGCCTTTCTCATCAGGGTGAACAATGGATTATTAATCAACAAATAAATACCCACATTTTGACTTGGTGGCAACAACAACAACCGCAAGCCAAACTGATCTGCATGGGAACCAGTTGCGCTTATGATCCCAAGGTTTCTTTAAGGGAAAAAAATTATTTAGTCGGCGTTCCGATTGATAGTCTTTTTACCTATGCAATGACCAAAAGAATGCTCTATGTTGGGCTTTTGGCACTTAATAAACAGTACGGTTTGAAATATCTTTGCCTCATTCCTTCTACACTTTATGGGCCTGGATATCATACTGACGGACGACAAATGCACTTCATTTTTGACCTTATCCGTAAAATTATTCGAGGAAAACTTTATGGAGAACCAGTGATTCTTTGGGGAGACGGTTATCAATCAAGAGAATTAGTTTTTGTAAAAGATTTTGCTAAAATTGCCATTCAATTAGCCCAAAAAGTTGACAATGATCTAATTAATATTGGAGCAGGAGAAGAATTTTCTATTCGTCATTTTGCAGAATTAATTTGTCAAGAAGTTGGCTATGATTTCCAGCAAATTCAATTTGATACATCTCGTTATGTGGGAGCAAAATCGAAATGTTTAGAAGTAGATAAACTTGAGCAATTATTACCTGATATCAATTTAACGGATTTACAAACAGGCTTAATAAAAACGATCGCTTGGTTTTGGGAAGAACAGGAAAAATTACTCACAATCAAGCTTTAATAAATTAACCTTTTTTATTCCAAACTGCAAAAAACCCAGCAGATGATCCACTGGGCTAATAAAAATTTCAACTAAATTCCCCAAAAAATTATTCTTTAGGAGTTTCAGTTTCAGTTTCAGTCTTTTTATCCAATTTTTGATATTTCCGCATAAAGCGATCAACACGTCCTTCCGTATCCATGATCTTTTGGGTTCCCGTATAAAAAGGATGATTACCCGACCAAACTTCTACGTTAATTCTTGGTTGAGTAGAACCAACAGCCATGACTAATTCGCCATTGCAATAAACTTCGGCATTAGGATACCAAGTGGGATGAATTTCAGCCTTGGGCATAGTAGATTTCCTCTATCGTTTGGAGTATTGGGGAGCTTTACGAGCTTTGTGTAAACCGTATTTTTTCCGTTCTTTGGCGCGGGGATCGCGGGTCAAATAACCTTCAGCTTTTAACGGTTGACGATTTTCGGGGGCCAACTGACAAAGCGCGCGAGCAACACCGAGTTTCACCGCATCAGCTTGTCCTGTTAAGCCACCGCCATGAGCATTGACAAGAACGTTGTACTCATTTTCCAAGCCCAGGGTTTCTAAAGGAGCTTTAACACTTTGGGTATAGTTAGCGATTCTGTTAAAGTAATCACTTCCTTCTTTCCCATTGACAATCACTTCTCCAGTACCGGGAACCAAACGGACTCTGGCGATCGCCTGTTTACGACGGCCAGTTCCCCAATAAACAACTTTTTTAGAATCAGTAGCTTGCATTATTTTCCTCCAACGGGAATAGTATTCACAATCAAAACTTCAGGTTGTTGCGCCGCATGGGGATGGACAGGGCCCGCATAAACTTTCAGCTTAGTAAACAATTGTCTGCCTAAAGAATTTTTGGGTAACATTCCTTTGACTGCTTTTTCAAGAATTCTTTCGGGAAGACGGGCTTGCAATTTATCAAAAGTTTCTATTTTCATCCCACCTGGTCTCCCTGAGTGACGACGATAGAGTTTTTGCTGACCTTTTTTGCCCGTTACCGCAATTTTTTCAGCATTGATGATGACCACAAAGTCACCCGTGTCAATATGAGGAGTAAAAGTAGGTTTAGTTTTACCTCTGAGGATCGAAGCGACTTCTGTTGCTAATCGGCCTAAACGTTGATCAGCCGCATCAATCACATACCATTTATGGTCAAGAGTGGCGACAGTAGGAAGAATGGTTTTGTTCATAAAATTAAATTTTGGATTTTAGATTGGAATTGGGTGTCTTTATTGAAAAAAACAGCCCTACTCGACCCTGGCGATTCCCTGAAACACAAATAAAGGCTGGGTATCAAACCAAAGCGATCGCGGAAAAGGAAACTCTGAATAACCAACCCGTAAAAGGCATAAACCCTTAGCAGGAGCCGAATACTTAACCGCTTCTCGACGTTGATTCACCCAAATGTCAGTAAAGTCTTCAAGAGAACGCTGTCCCCTACCAACTTCAACTAACATCCCGACTAGCAGCCTTACCATTCCATAGAGAAATCCATTAGCCTGAATTTCTATTTGTAGGAAATCTCCCTGGCGATCGCATTCAGCAGACTGGATCTCTACCCAGGAATGGGAACGGTCAGAACCCGCTCGATGAAAAGCCGCTAGATGATGTTTGCCAATCAGAGGGGTCAGAGCCGCTTGTATGAGAGATTCTTTTAGAGGAGCGTGATAATAGTGCCAGCTAAACGGTTTAATAAATAAATTAGGCCGTTTGTCGGTATAAATGGTATAACGATACCGTCGCCAGAGTGCAGAAAAACGAGCGTGCCAAGTAGAGGAAACCTGAGCCGAGCCTCGAATTAAAATATCGTCGGGTAAACGAGCATTCAAGACTTGCGCCCAACGATCACAAGGAATAGAACTACTTTGTTCAAAATGGGCAACTTGCGCCGCCGCATGAACCCCGCTATCAGTCCGCCCTGCACCATGTAAGGTCACAGGATGATTGACAATTTCCGCGATCGCAGTCTCGAT
>JANNLO010000280.1:0-31435 GCA_031396835.1 Snowella sp. SOY_38_metabat_116 | reverse complement strand
CCTCGAAGTTGTTCGAGAGTTTGTTTTTTTGTAGCGAGTTTTTTCAACGGACTATCATTACGAACGACTAAGACTGATTTGTAGGTATGTCCACCCGAATAATCATTGCGAACTTCTGCTAAATATAATTTTGCTCCCGTTGTTTTTTCTGCCTGAATAGCTGCTCGACCACCTAAAAAAGCCACATCAGCACGATTTGCCCTAAGAGCTTCAACCGCAGCAGTTTCATTGGCAATAATGGCCTCTACTGGCACACCAATTTGCTCAGAAAGTAATTTACTAACGGCTTCGGCTTTTTTCTCTAGATCACTCGTATCACGGCGGGAAGCAAAAACAATAATAATTTTCTTTGGGGCAGCTTGAGCTAATTGAAGAGAATTTTTAGAAAAATCCTGGGCGATCGCTGTTTGAGAATTATTACTAGAGCCAAAATTTATTCCAGCTACTAAGAATGAGGATAAAATGCCTATTGCAAATAAGTTTTGTCGCTTGTAGGTCATGGGTCTCTTGCTAATTAATGTCAATAATTTTATATTTTAACCAGCTTATTGCTTATCTTTCTCAAAAATAATCTTAACATAAGAAAAAAATATGATTTGAGCTTAATACATAAGCTATGTTGTAGTATATTTTTAAGATTTAAGTCTTTTATTTTGTTTACGCCAAGATGACGAAGAGGCAAGTGATTCGGTTGATAAATATTGTTAAGAAGACAAGATTATTTTAGAAATGCTCGCAGTCTAAAATTTGAATTAATTACGAGACTTTAAAGCTTGAGTCTGAGATTTTTCTGGATTGGAAATTTTACTTTCTGGTTTGAGATGATAAGTTCGGCAGATCTTCAATGACTTTATTCTTATCATCATTGGCAGTATTCGGTTGATATTCAGTGACTAGCTCTTTCAGATTATGAATTAACTCTGGATAATTGTGAGTCTGGGTCTGCAACAACAATTTTTCAAGTTTACTCTCTAAAACATTCCAACTTAATTTATGCTCTTTTGCAGAAAAAACGCGTGGATGCTTTGTTGGTTCTGATTTTGTTTGATCAATGAGTAATTCTTCATAAAGTTTTTCTCCAGGTCTCAAACCCGTCACTTGGATTTCAATATCCCGTCCAACCTCCAAACCACTCAAACGAATCATTTGTAATGCGAGATCATAAATACGAATCGGTT
Source organism: Snowella sp. SOY_38_metabat_116 (assembly GCA_031396835.1). GTDB lineage: Bacteria > Cyanobacteriota > Cyanobacteriia > Cyanobacteriales > Microcystaceae > Snowella. The sequence continues at coordinate 30,257 of JANNLO010000280.1, read as the reverse complement.
CTCCCATATCTAATAAAAAAACTTCGCCGCCCCTAGACATTGCACCTGCTTGAATGACAAGACGCACCGCTTCAGGAATAGACATAAAGTAACGAGTCACGTCTTTGTGAGTCACCGTAATCGGTAGTCCATCGGCAATTTGCTTCCGAAAACGAGGCACAACTGAACCACTGCTATCTAAAACGTTACCAAAACGGACGCAGGTAAAACAGGTGGCATGAGAGCTTAAGTCGGCCAAGGCTTGAATGATTAATTCGGCGACTCGTTTACTGGCTCCCATGACATTGGTTGGACGCACGGCTTTGTCTGTAGAAATTAAAACAAAATTGGAAACATGACAGGCGATCGCGGCTTGGGCAACGCTGAGTGTCCCTTGAACATTGTTATAAATACCTAAAGCAGGGTTTGCCTCAACTATGGGAACGTGTTTATAGGCTGCCGCATGATAAATAGTATCTACCTGATGTTTTCTCAAAACATTTTGAAAGGGTAATGGCTCGGTAATATTTCCCAAATAAGTCCCACGCTCAAGATGAGGATAAGCTTCAGCTAGCTCTATATCAATACTGTAGAGCGCGAATTCACTCATTTCATACATAATCAAGCACTGGGGAGCTAATTGAGCAATTTGACGACACAATTCAGAGCCAATCGAGCCGCCTGCCCCTGTTACCAAAACGTTTTTTCCCGTAATATTAATACTCAACAATTCTGGATAAGGCATCACCTCTTCACGCCCTAATAATTCTGTAACATCAATATTTCTCAGGTTGTTAATCGAAACTTCTCCCGAAACTAACTTCGCCATCGGAGGAACGGCTTTGACAATGACGGGTAAGCTTTCAAAACTCTTAACAATTTCGCGTTTACGGGCTTTAGTGACTTCATAAATCGCCAATACGACCAAATCAAAAGGCTGTTTTTGGTATAAATTCAGCAGTTTATCGGGAGAATAAACTTTAACTCCTTGAATAACTTGCCGATGCAATTCTGGATCATCATCAAAAAAGCCAACAACTTGATAAGAAGGTTCGTCCAAAAAAGCGCGAGCCAACTGAGAGCCAGATGCTCCTGCACCATAAATCACGATTCTTTGTCGAGACTTAGAAGCTCCAACCATTTGGTCTAGTTCGCGGAATAATTGACGGATAAGAATTCGTGCGGTGACAATCAGAACCAAAGTTAATAGTGCATCAATGCCTACTATGGCTCGTGGAAGCGGCCAAGAACCTTGCAGATAGCCCAAAACGATCAAAAGACCAGAACTGATTAATATTGACTGAGTTGCTGTTGAAAGAAATTCAATCCCTGTGTAGCGCAAAATTGGATCGTACATTCCTTTTAATTGAAAAACAACAAGCTTGACAATGATTAAAAGTGCAATCGCCCCAAAATAGTGATTAAGACTGGTGAGCAATGGGGAAATAGAGTCTCTTAAGATGAAAGCACCTGTAATAGCCAATAAACAAATACAACCATCGATTATCAACAATAACTTTCGCTTATATGTTCGTGCTAGAGAATGATAAAAGTTGTAAAGATTTTTGGCTATCAGTGTTTTCATTAATACTTTTCCCTAATAACTTTATTGGGTACAATGAACGGCTACTATTGTGAACTAGAAAGTGAATTTTGGCGATGATAAAACATGATAATTTAATTTGTCAACTAAAATTCTTTCTGTTAATTTTTGATAACACAATAAGTTACGCAAATACACTTGCGCAAATCAAATTTAGCTGAATAATTGTTTTAATAAAATTAAGCGGGAGATGGGACTCGAACCCACGACATTCACCATGGGAAGATGACGTTCTACCACTGAACTACACCCGCGCATCATGTTTCTATTTTGGTCTGATAGAAGCAACAAAACCTTCAGAAACATAATAATAAACTCAAGTTTTATAAAACGAAAAACGAAGTTGATTAAATATTTATTAGATTTAATCGGGCGGAATATAATCTGCCGATTGTCTTTGTCTGTTTTCTGACTGCCAATGTTTCCATTTTTCAGAACTCCTAACGGCTAACCAGAAAAGCATCATCGCAATTAATCCACCATTAATGGGAGCTAGGAAGGCAAAAAGGACTAAAAACACAGAAAGAATATCTTCTAAAAGAGCGGCCCAAAGAGGAATTCCTCGCAAGCGAAAAAACCAACCAATTTGTACCAATTTTAATAATAAGGCAAATAATGCTCCTAATAATGCCATTAACCAGAGAGGTTGAATATTAAAATTAGCTATTTTTATGACCGCGATCGCGATTAAAGCACCAACAAAAGGCGTAAAAAAGAGTTGAACTAATTGTAAGATGCGTTGTCCTAATAATTTTTTTGAGGCGAACAATTCAAATAAAGACCAACTAGTGAGAACCGCAAGCAGAACTTGAGGATTAAGCTTAGATAAAATAGGAACTTGAGACCAGAGATTGTGATGCAATAAACCAATAATTAATAATGGCAATGCAATTCTCATGCCCACTGCGGCTGAAGCGGATAATATTGCTAGCAGTTCAACAATCATTATTAAAATAAGAGAAGAAGTAGGATTCAAATAGGATTCAGAGACTTAGCGGATATTTATAAAGAAGAGTTGGGCGGTTCTAATAAGGGAGTCTCTTTCGGTTTTATTTCCTCGTTCTTAATTCTTGATCCTGCCATAAATTCTGGCAAAAAACTCTGTTCTGTTAATGTGCCTAAAGGATGATGTTCAAACACTTCAATAGTGGAAAATTTTGTATTGAAGACTGATGTAGCTGGAACTTCTGTTGGATCACCTAAAGGAAGCCATTTTAATAAGGGTAAGGCAAGCAAGGTGGAAACATTGGTAATAGTTACCAGTAGCCAAAGGTTTTCAAAGTTGCTTTCTGTGACACCAAGTAAATGGGTTAGTAAGGCTCCTAATTCGTTAGAAACTAGTCCCGATAAATTCCAAATAGACATTAACAATGCAAATAAAGTAGCTTCAATTCCTGGCGGGCAAAGACGAGCAGAAAGAACTAAGACTGGCATAAAAGCAATTTGTCCGATAACGGTCAGAATTAAACTATCTCCTAGACTGAACCAGTGATCATCAATACCGATCGCCCGATTAGTATGGGTAACTAAAAGTAGAGTTGTTAATCCTAAAAGACAAGAAATCACCGTACTCCAGCCGAGAATTGGCCGAAAAGGAATCGTTTTTAAAAATTTTTGATAAATGCCAATGCCAACTAGTCCCGCTAAACTTGTGACTAATCTTACTTTTCCTAAAAATTCAGGTTCAAATCCAAGTTCATTGGTGGTAAAGAAAAAGAAGGCTGAATCTGCGCTAGGAGTTGCTTGCCAAATAAAGATAAAGGCAGTGGGTAAAAGAATGGATTTCTGGCGGATTGCTTGCCAAAGTTGCTGAATTTGGTCGCCTGTATTAAACGCGATCGCCGTTGGATCGGTGGTTTTTAATTTTTCTTCGGCGATTAAACCTGCTACCATCACAACGATCATGGGGAAAAAAGCAGTAATTCCAAAAATAGTTCGAGTAGTGAAATGTTCGAGGAGTAAACCACTGAAATAAGCGGTAATCAGTCCACCAACAGCAGAAGCCGCCCAGGTTAAGGATTGGAGTGATCCTGCTCGTCCCAAAGATTCGTTGCGGGCGCGTTCCACCACAAGGGAATCCACAATCACATCACTCACGGCGACAGAAAGGGAACTTATCAAAAGTGTCAAGGTTGCGGCCCAAATTGTCTGGACGGCTGTTGCCATAATTAACCAGGAAAAACTTCCCAAAATACCTGATAAAATTAGGTAAGGACGGCGACGATAACCAAAAATTGGTAAGCCATCGGACAATAAACCAAATAAGGGTTTAATAATCCAAGGAAGCGCGGCAACTCCTGTTAATGCTCCCATTTGGGCAGGATTAAGACCCAGATCATCTTTGAGAAAAAAACTAACCGCTAATCGAGCTAATCCTAAAATTCCCTGCACAAAATAAACACTGAGAATTGCTAATAGTTCTGGAGTTGGTTCATTGCCAAAAAAAAGAATTTGCTGAAAACGGGTTTTTATTTTTTTCAATTGAACAGTAGAAACGATCATACACAGGTCTTTTTTGCGATAAAGGTTTGTTTAAAAGGGTTTAACAATTCGTTACGTTGATCTTAACGTTAATATAATAGATGAAACAATTGTCTGATTTTACAGTCATTCCCTTTGCATATTCTTTGGCTAGAAAAAATGAAAAACCCACTTCCCTTTTTTTTATCGCTTTTAGGTGTTGGGGTTCTAGTCGTCGGTGGGATGACCTATAGTTTGCTTCAAAAACCGAAGCTGTCAATTGAATTGGAGAAATTGACTGTTCCAGCCGTGAGCGAAAATCTTAAGGTGGAAATTAGGGCAACGGGAACCATTCAACCAATTCAAACAGTTAATATTAGTCCGAAAACTCCTGGTCGTCTGTTGCAGTTATTAGTAGAACAGGGCGATCGCGTCATTCGGGGTCAACGTTTGGCCATTATGGAAAATAGAGATATTTTTGCCGAAGGAATGCAAGCTCAAGCACGTTTTGAAGAAGCGATCGCTAGATATCGAGAACTACAAGCCCAAATTCCGTCGGAAGTTAAGCAATTAGAAGCAGAAGTTAATCAATCTCAAAGCAAAGTGGCTCAGGCTAGATCCCAACTGGCGATCGCCCAGGATCGTCTCAGAGAAGCCCAGGCCAGAATACCCCGTACAATTGATCAAGTGAGAGCGCAATTAAAATCGGCCGAATCCAAACTCCAGCTTGCGGAAAATAGAGTTCAACGCAACCAAAATTTAATTGAAGAAGGGGCGATTTCTCAAGATCGTTTTGATGAAATTTCTAATGAATATCTCAATGCCAAAGCTAATTTAGTTGAGTCTCTTGGAAAATTAGACCAGACCCAAAATACGGCGGCTCCTGAAATTGGTCAAATTGAACAACAAATTCAGCAATTACGGTCTGCTGTCGAAGATTCTAACCACGCTTTGGAAGGCAGAGTTGCCCTATTAGAACAACGTCAATTTACTGCTAAATCTGCCCTAAATTCCCTTAAAGCTGTTGCGGCTGCGGCTCAAGCTGATCTAGAAAGGGTCAAAATCATTTATCAAGACACAATTATTACTGCTCCTTTTACTGGCATAATTACCCAAAAATACGCAACTCCAGGCTCTTTTGTCACACCAACAACTTCCGCTTCTAATACGGCTTCTGCAACTTCTACTTCAATTTTGGCTTTGGCACGGGGATTGCAGGTTGTGGCTAAGGTTCCTGAAGTGGATTTGCCTACCTTAAAATTGGGTCAATCAGCTAAAATTATCGCAGATGCCTATCCGAATGAAGATTTTGTAGGAAAAGTTATTCGCATTGCACCAGAGGCTATTTTAGAGAATAATGTGACTTCTTTTGAGGTAACGGTTGGTTTAATGACAGGGCAGGATAAATTACGCTCGAAAATGAATGCGGATGTGACTTTTATTGGCAAAGATTTAATGGATGTTTTAACAGTGCCGACGGTTGCGATCGTGAGTTTGGCAGGAAAAACAGGCGTTATGGTTCCTGGAGTAGAAAATCAACCTAAATTTCGCTCTGTAAAAATTGGTTTGGTAGTTGATAATAAGACACAAATTTTATCAGGATTAGAGCAAGGACAACGGGTTTTTATTGATTTACCAGAAGATCAAAATCCTAAAAATGATCAATAAAATGCTTGGTTTTTATTGAAGTAATCAAAAGAATTAATTCGGCGATCGCTCTATTTTATAACAGGAAATTCTAATTTTTTGATATTTCTAAAAGGTCAACTTTACTACTAAAATATAGATAGCGCAAATAATTTTATTTAGAGTAAATTAACGATGAAAAATCAATTGTTTTATGGAGATAATTTAGAAGTTTTACGCAAACATATTAAAGATGAATCGGTTGATTTATGTTATATTGATCCGCCGTTTAACTCGAAGAGAAATTATAATCAAATTTATAATAATGTGGGCAAAGAAGATCAGGCACAAGCTCAAGCTTTTATGGATACTTGGACTTGGGATGATCATGCAAATCAAGGTTTAGCAGAAATTCAACAAAATTATTTAGGACATTTTACGGGTCAAAGTATTGATCTAATTTCAGGTTTAAGCAAGGTTTTAGGGAAGGGAAGTTTATTAGCTTATTTGGTGGGAATGACGTTAAGAATTGTCGAGATTCATCGCGTTCTAAAACCAACAGGAAGTTTTTATTTACATTGCGATCCAACTGCAAGTCATTATTTAAAAATAATTATTGACGCTGTTTTTTGCGCTCAAGGTGGCAACTTTATCAACGAAGTTATATGGATTTATGATTCGGCTGGAAGGGCGACTAAAAATTTTCACAAAAAACATGATGTTATATTTTGGTATGCAAAAAATTCTAAGACATGGGTTTTTAATGGAAAAGTCGAAGATGTTGGAGTACCAAGAGAAGCCAATAATCACATGAAAATGGGAGAAGATAAAGATGGAAGAAAATTTTATGAAAAAAAAGATAAAGCATCGGGTAGGATCTACAAATGGTATATGGATGAATGCAAAATTAGAAATGATTGGTGGAATGATATTATTGCTCTTGATGGAGAGCCAGCAGATGTTATTTATATTAATGCTTTAAACAGAGAAGATCGAGAACGTTTAGGTTATCCGACACAAAAACCCGAAGCTCTGTTAGAAAGAATTATCAAAGCCAGTAGTAATGAAGGCGATATTATTCTCGATGCTTATTGTGGTTGTGGAACGACAATTGCAGTTGCTGAAAAATTAAATCGGTCTTGGATTGGTATTGATATTACCTATCAAAGTATTAGCTTAATTTTGAGACGTTTAGGAGATTCTTTTGGGAAAAATGCAATTGAAAATATTCAACTTAATGGCATTCCTAAAGATAGGGAATCTGCCGTTGCTCTTGCTAATAAAGCCGATGATCGCACTCGTAAAGAATTTGAAAAATGGGCTGTTTTAACCTATAGCAATAATCGCGCTGTTATTAATGCTAAAAAAGGAGCGGATAAAGGAATTGATGGTGTTGCGTATTTTCAAGGTAAAAAAGATGAAACTGAAAAAATTATCTTTCAAGTTAAATCAGGCAAAGTTAAATCGGGCGATATTCGAGATTTACAGGGAACAATGACACTCCAACAAGCCGCGATCGGGATTTTTATTAGTCTTGAACCAGCAACATCAGAAATGATTAAAACCGCAAAAATGGCAGGAATTTATCAAAATTGTTTTATGAATCAAAGTGTCGATAAAATTCAAATTATTACGATTAAAGAAATATTAGAAGACAAAAAACGGATTGATATTCGCTTAATGTTTGAAGTTCTTAAATCAGCCGAAAAACAAAAAGAAACCCAAACTAATCAAATCAGCTTAGAATTTTAACTATGAATTTTGCAGAAAGTTTTAAAATGGCATCGTCTATGTTGATGGCGAATAAGTTAAGAAGTGCCTTAACAATGTTAGGAATTATTATTGGGAATGCGTCAGTTATTGCCATGATTGGAATTGGGCAAGGAGCGCAAAAATTGGCAGAAGAAAAATTATCAGATCTCGGCCCCAATGTGATGTTTGTTTTGCCTGGATCTCAAAAAGCTCGTAATGCTACTTTCGATTTACCCCGCACTTTGGTCTTAGCTGATGCTGAAGCGATCGCCGAGCAAGTTCCCACTGTGGAAGGAGTTGCGCCAGAAATTAATCGCCGACAATTGATTAATTATCGTAATCAAAATATGAATGGAATGGTCATAGGAACAACTCCAGACTATCAGGAAATTCGTAGTTTTTATGTAGATCAAGGACGCTTTTTAAACCAAATGGATTTAGAACGAAATAAACGAGTAACCGTAATTGGGACTGAAATTGCAAAACGTTTTTTTAAAACTCAAAACCCAATTGGCCAACAAATTCGCATTAATAATATTAATTTTCAAATAATTGGTATTATGAAAGAAAAAGGTTCATTTTTAGGAAGTAATCAAGATGAATCTGTTTTTATTCCCCTCACAACAATGGTGAGTCAAATTGTCGGTAGAACTTCACCTTTTGGCATTGAAGTAAGTTGGATTAATATTAAAGCTAAAGATCCAGAAACTATTCGAGCAGCGCAATTTCAAATCGAAAACTTGATGCGTTTACGTCATAAAATTAAAAATGAAGAAGATGATTTTGGAGTGAGTACCGCTAAACAAATGTTAGAAGTTGTTGGCACAGTTAGCAGTGGTTTAACGATTATGTTAGCTGCGATCGCCAGTATTTCGCTGATTGTTGGCGGTATTGGTGTGATGAATATTATGTTAGTTTCTGTTACCGAAAGAACTCAAGAAATTGGACTCAGAAAAGCGATCGGAGCAGGAAAAAATGATATTTTAATGCAGTTTTTAATTGAAGCAGTAATTGTTTCGGCAGTAGGCGGAATCTTAGGAGTTGCAATTGGTTCGGGAGTTGTTTTAGTAATTGGCTTAATTTCTCCTTTATCTCCTGCTGTTTCGGGAAGTGCTGTATTACTTTCTCTAGGAATTTCGGGAAGTATCGGTCTTATTTTTGGAGTTATTCCCGCTCAACGTGCTTCAAATCTTGATCCAATTGTTGCCCTAAGAAGTAATTAATTGATACATTTTACTGTTAATATTATTTATTTATTTATCACTTTTCAAATTATCCTAAATATCTTTTCTTCGCTTTATAAACTAGAAGTTACACTCTAAAAAAGATATATTTACTTAAAATTTCTCACCAATCACACAAATATCTTTCAGTTTGATACAAATTTAAAATGTTTAATCGATAACTTGGCCAGACATATTTTTAAGACTAGCCAAGCTCGATGGATTTCATACAAAATGTTTACACAAAATCAGCAAATTCGTATTAAACAAGGAAAAATATCTAAATATATCGCGCTGATTGCTAAGAAAAAATAATTTTTCCCGAACCACCTTCAGATATTTCCGTTAAATGCCCAATTTATTTTGCGTTAACTTCAGGTGATTCTGGAGTCAGAACTTTTCTTTTATGTTTCCCCAGCTTTAATTTTTGCAAAATGCGGCACATAGTCGGAACACTGACTCGGATGCCTGTTTGGACATCCATCTGATGACACAACGTTGCTAACGTAATGTTATGGTTTTCAGCGATCACTTGTTTTATCACATCAAAATGCTCTGGGGTCAACTTAGCCGAAGCACCACCGCTATGAGGTTTGGGATCGATAGTTCCCGCTTCTTGATGTCGCTTGAGTAATTTGCGAACAAAGCTATCACTCACTCCAAACTTTTCGGCCACTTCTTTGATGCTGATTTGATTATTCAAACGCGATTCTAGAACTTTTTGTCGTAAATCAATAGGATAAGGTTTCATTGCTGTTGGTCAGTAATAGTTGGTTGTCTCTTTATTCTAATTCATGGAAGCGAAAATCGTCACATTAAAAATAATCTGAGTTATTTAGATTATTTATCACTTTTAGAAAACTTTCGAGAAGGGGTTATATCATTAAGCCTACAGTTTTAAATATCTATTGAGAGATCTACTGGAAACTCAGCTTAAATAATTGACATTGAATAGAAAATAAATACAATGACTATTTTATTTAAACATAAGACCAAATAGCTGAAGCCTGTAGCTTAATTTTCAAGAATATCATACGATTAATAGTTTTTAAAAAAATCTTATCAATTCATCTAATATTTTAAGTTTATCTTTCAATGGCTTTATATCCTTCTAATTGACGCTTAACCCTCTAAAAGCAAAGAAAACTTACAACTGCATTATTGACAACAGATTTATAGAATTAAATTTTCCTAAAAACTATTGTTAATAATTTTGATCTAAATTCCTGAATTTCAGTCAATAATTGGCGTTTAGAAATCAAGTTTCTATTGCCTGACCTTTTTACTGCCTTTTTTCCTGCTTAACTCGCTTTTCTGGGGTTAAAACAGAAAAACAACAGGGGCAAAAAACACCTATTTGATCAGAAGAGAATTGTTGATCCCCCTCAGAAACAGGATTCCCGCAGGCAATACACGCAGTAAAAGCACCCTCTTTTAGTTCACTGTCTAGAGAAATACGTTGATCAAAAACAAAACATTCTCCTTGCCAAAGATTTTCTTCTGCTGACATTTCTGACAGATAATTTAAAATTCCACCCTGAAGATGATAAACTTCCCTAAAACCTTGGCTCAACAAAAACGAAGACGCTTTTTCACAACGAATCCCGCCCGTACAAAACATGGCGATTTTAGGATGCTGTTCGGGATCTAAATTTTGCGAAACATAATCTGGAAATTCGCGGAATGAGTGAGTATTCGGATTAATTGCCCCTGGGAATGTCCCCGTTTTAACCTCATATTTATTGCGGGTATCTAACACCAAAATTGTTGGATCTTGAATTAGCTCATTCCACTCTTGCGGCTCAACATAAATTCCAACCTGCTGAGTCGGATCTGCATGGGGTTGCCCAAAAGTAACAATTTCATCTTTGATTTTCACTTTCATCCGTTCAAAAGGCAGATTTTCCGTCCACGAATCCCGTGTTACTAGATCACTGAGTTCTGGTTCTGTTTTAAGTAAGGTCAAAATTTCCGCGATCGCAGCAGGATCTCCCGCCAAGGTTCCGTTAATACCCTCCGATGCCAATAAAATAGTTCCTTTAATGTTTTTTTGATGGCAATAATCCTGCCAATTTTCCCGTTTTTGCTCCAGATCATTCAAAGAGACAAACTTATAAAAACCAGTTACCAAATAAATCATCGATAAATTTTAGAAAAGACTTGATTATTTTTGTAATCTATGACTATAATAACAAAGGCGGTTAAGTTAACTGATATCCGTCAAGTTCATAAGAACGGGGGTATAACTCAGTTGGTAGAGTGCCTGCTTTGCAAGCAGGATGTCTGCGGTTCGAGTCCGCATATCTCCATCCCTTCTCGATTTTTCTGGCTTAAAATCTTAAACGATTATCAAGTTAAGCTACTGTTTCAAATCCACAACTAGCGAAGTTGCTTAAGTGGACTTTGTTTATTTCTCGTCGCTGCCGCCAATACCAATATTTGTATTGTAAATTTCAGCATTTTTAATATTCATGTTGTCCATCAAAGCACCTGTAACATCGGCATCATAGAGTTTCGCGTAGGCAAAATCAACTTTTTTCAAATTCGCAAAGTTCAGGCTGGCGTTTGTCATCATTGCGTTTTGAAGATTGGCATTTTCTAAATTCGCACCAGTTAGATCTGCCCCTTCCAGATTGGCTTCTTTTAAGTTAGCTCCTTCCAGATTGGCATTTCGTAAATCTGCCCCAATCAGATGCGCGCCCGTTAAATCTGCTCCCTGCAAATCACATTTGGCACATTCTCCAGTTTTTAATAGTTGTTCAACTTGCTTTAGATTTTCGGCTTGGGCGGGATTGCTCAGGATTAAGGGAACAATTATTGCCAACGTCGTGATGAATAAGCACTTCATGATTTTCATCCTCTTGCTTTTTTCGATTTATACTTTCATTCTATCAATTTTTCTTCTGTTAATCTTCGCCCAAGTGGGATATTTTTCTTTTAAATTTTGGGTAAAAAATGCCTTATTTTGCTATCTTTTTCAAATAAGAACAGAAAATTGGCGATAAATCCTCTTACAAAAATTAAATTTAGGATGTAAATTATTAAGATTATTAATTTGAATTAAAAGACCAATAGAGCAAGATCATGCGAGAATTTCAATTCGTTTTAACCCAAAGTAAGGTTTGGCCATATTCTACGGGTTCTCCATTGGCAACAGCAATTTCCATAACTTGCCCAGAAATTTCTGCTTCAATTTCATTCATTAGCTTCATAGCTTCAATAATGCAGACAGTTTGCCCTTTCTGAATAGAGTCTCCTACTCCGACAAAAGCCGCTTCATCAGGGCCAGAAGCACCATAAAATGTCCCGACCATGGGCGAGGTGATGGCAGTCCATTTTTTCTCGATCGCGGATAAAACTGGGGTTTCTTTGGGAAGATCGGGTTCTGAGACGACAGGGGTGACGTTTTCTGGAATGACGGAGGAAGAAATTATTGTCGATTGTGTTGGAACGGCCACGGGAATTTGGGTCGCGCCTTTTTTGACGGATAGTTCAAATTCCTCGGTTTTCAAGGTCAATTCTGTAATATCTGTCTGGGCGATCGCCGCTAACAAATCACGAAGTTCACTAAAGTTAATAGACACTAATCACCCACCCCTACAATTTAAAAACTATCTAGAATAGAGAACCCCGACCTGATTTTTGCCCGCTTATCTTATTCTCGACCGAGATAGGAACCATCTCTGGTGTCAATTTTGATGCGTTCTCCGACGGTAATAAATAACGGAACCATCACCTGGGCACCTGTTTCTACGATCGCGGGTTTGGAACCGCCTGTTGCTGTATCGCCTTTGAGACCTGGATCGGTTTCGATAATTTCTAGAACAATAGAGTTGGGAAGTTCTATGTCTAAAACTTTATCGTTCCAAAAAAGAATACTAACTGCCATTTCTTCCTTGAGAAATTTAATGCGATCGCCCAATTGATCAGGATTAAGACGAATTTCTTCAAAGGTTTCCATATCCATAAAGACGTATTGATCGCTGTCTCTATATGTATATTGCATCGTCAATTTTTCTAAACTTGCTTGGGGAACAGATTCACCTGCACGAAAGGTTTTTTCGATGACGCTGCCTGTCTGGGCATTTTTGAGTTTTGTACGAACGAATGCTGAGCCTTTGCCTGGTTTAACATGAAGAAATTCTACAACTCGCCAGACTGAGCCATCGAGTTCAATAGTGACACCACTCCGAAAATCATTACTAGAAATCATGCAGTCCGATTACGCTCTTGAAAGTTCAAAATCATATTGTACTAGGGAAGGGTGCTGAGAAATGGGAAAATTTACAAATGTCCTCTTAATTCTAAAAAAAGGAAAGTTAATTAAATGCAGAACATGAGCAATAATTTGGTAAATATTCTTAAAAATTGGCTAAAAATTGGCATCATTGCTTTTTTGTCTAGTTTTTTATCTCTTTCACTTTCCGCAGCAGTCTGGAATACTGAAACGCCCAAACCAATAATAATTAGTGCTTTAGCTCAAGGAAATGCAATTACTGACCCAAATGCAATTCTCCGCTATGCTTTGCCGATTGATAATGCAACTGTTCGCAAATTACAAGATCCTCTGGAAGATATCAGTAATTATCTCAGGGGAAAACGGTGGCCGCCTATTCTCAAAGATGTCAAATCGGCCAGATATGTTTTGAATGTACAAGCTGAAAAAATTCTGGCGAGTGTTTCTGATGACCGCAAAGTTGAGGCAGAATCTTTATTGGCAACGATTAAAGACCAAGTTAACCAACTCCAAGAAGCAGTGGAAGCCAAAGACAAAGATAAAGTTGCCGAACTGCGCCAGATTGCCCTTAGTCATGTTGGAGCTTTAGAAGCGTTGATGGTGCAGGGATTTCCCTTTGAAGTTCCCGAAGCTTATGGTAGTTTACCCCAATTAAAAGGCCGAGCCACCGTTGAATTGAAAACGACCCAAGGCACGATCGCAATTGTTGTAGATGGTTACAGTGCGCCTGTGAGTGCGGGAAATTTTGTTGATTTGGTGCAACGAGGTTTTTATGATGGTTTGCCTTTTTCAGGTGCTGATGATAATTTTGTTTTGCAAACAGGCGATCCCGTTGGCCCAGAAGCAGGTTTTATTGATCCTAAAACAAAACAATATCGCGCTATTCCTTTAGAAATTTTAGTTAAGGGTGAAGAATTACCTTTTTATGGCACAACCTTAGAAGAACTAGGTTTGTATTTGCCCAAGCTTGCTCTACCTTTTAATTCCTATGGAGCAGTTGCTTTAGCTCGTCCTGATACGGAAACAAATGGCGGATCTTCCCAATTCTTTTTCTTTAAGTTTGATAATGAGTTAACGCCGCCTGGTTTTAATTTGATGGATGGTCGTTATTCCGTCTTTGGCTATCTTGTTGGAGGTAAAGACACTCTTGATAAATTGACAGATAAAGATAAGATTATCTCTGCCAAAGTTGTCAATGGTGCTGAAAATTTAGTACAGCCTCAAAATCGTTAATTTCGGTCAAGCATAAAATATTTAGGGTGGGTTTTCCTGCCCTCTAAGCCAGTATCTCAATTAGGTTAATGCCACATTGATTAAAAACACGCAAAAGATCTGTCTTAAGTATTGCAAGTACGTATAATTACTGATATGATGATTTCGGGGTAGATTTCTAATAACTAATATTGTATTTACCTTAATTTAATAAAAAAAATAAAATTCAAAACCAAACAAATATCATTTTTGCTGATAGCTAATGGGTTTAAAGCATGAATAACAATAGAGCTTGATTGCTTTCTTGATTTTTTGCTTTATTTCCCTGGTGATCGCGACAAAAATTCAAATTTATCCACTTTTACCAATAAGATTTTTATGTTGATATCAAAAACACTTTCAACCTTATTAGGGTCTTCTGTCTTAGCGACGGGAATTCTGGCTTTTGCACCGAATCAATCTCAAGCGGCGGCCTGTCAGGTTGGTGGAATCACCTCTAGTTCTGGCTTTAGTTTAATTGGCAGCCCTGTTTGTTATGGTTCAACATCGGGAAATGATAATAATGCCGCTTTAAATGGGTATTGGGGGAGTTCAAACTGGAACCAGATAGCGAAGCTAAATACCCCAGGAAGTTCATCAGGAACAGGTACTATTGTCATTAATCCTATTCCAGGAAAATTGGGTACATGGAGTTATGACAACTTCATTGCTGGTATGCGGTATGCTCTTGTTGTCAAAGGTGGCCCTAATTTTTCTACCTACGGCTTTGTGGCAAATGCTACAACTGGTAACGGTAATTGGAATAACGCTTTAGCTGGTTTAGTAGTTGGGAAAAATAATACTCCAAATCTTTCCCACTTTAGTATTTACCAAGATAACAACTCCACCCCTGTTCCCGAACCTATTACTCTCATTGGCTCAGGAATTGCCCTTGGTTTTGGTGCTTTTCTCAAACGTAAAACCAAACAAGCTCGTCAAGTTTAGGCAAGGTTAGGGAGTTTTAATTACTGAATTTATTTAATCCCTAAAAAGTAGTTTGGGTTATTATTTTTAAGAAAATTCAAGAAGATTTAAGAAAAATATTTGGTTTCTAATAAGATTTTTTTTAACCTTATTTAGAGCCTATATCGACTTAATATTTGCTTTATTAAAGTTTTTCTAGTTCTTTTTTCAAAAAAATTTAGACGGTTAAAATCTCCAAAATTTTGAGAAATAGTATCAGACAATTTTAGAAAGACTGTGAATTTTTTTCCTTGACCAAACTTACTTTTAGGGATTATTTAATTCCAACTTTCAGACTAAATTTTTTCTTTGTAGAACATAAATATTCAATAATTTTAAAAGAATAAGAAAATAACTCTTCATGTATTAAAAATATTACTTTATCAGAAAAAAAATACTCTAACTAAATTTCCACAATTTTCTTACTTAAATTTTTGCCAGATCCAAGATCCTAGTAGAATTAAAATTAATTTTTTGTTCAAAAAGTTTTTTCT
Organism: Snowella sp. SOY_38_metabat_116; assembly: GCA_031396835.1. GTDB lineage: Bacteria > Cyanobacteriota > Cyanobacteriia > Cyanobacteriales > Microcystaceae > Snowella. The sequence goes on along the minus strand of JANNLO010000280.1, from coordinate 14,669 downwards.
GCGTATAATTACTAGTATGGTCAGTCTCATGTGTCTGTCTGAAAATAAACTGTTTTCAGTCTGAACTTATAATGCAATGGCCAAAATTAAGACCTAGTACCAAATAAATATCATTTAAATATCATTTTTTGAAAAATTTAGTTGATCTAAGGCATTAATGAGCAATTCTAGAGATTCTCTTGACATTTGCCTCGTTTGCCTTGGTGATCGCTATAAAAATCAAATTTATCTAAATACGCGGATTTTTAGCAATGAAACTACAAAAAACATTTAATCAACCCTTCTTGGTCTTCGGTACAATCGCAACCGTTTTTGTTTTGGGATACCAAATTCCCGCAAAAGCTTTTACTATCGGCATCAACAGCGTTATCAATGGCCCCACGACTCCTCTGCCAGCAAAGGCGGATTCTAGTAAGCCTTATTTGACCTTAGATTTTAGCGATGGTTCCATCAATAACACCGTTGTTTTAAAACTAACTGCTAATTTTGCCAGTGTTGGTGCTAATAGTGGTGGTTATATTGATCACTTGACCTTTAACACCAGCCGAAACTTAAGAATCGCTCCTGTTGCTTGGGCTTTTCTACCTGGGAGTGGAGTTTTGCCTAACAGTCCTTATTTTGATTTTGTTAATCGTAACAACTCTTTCGATAATGTTGCTGGTTATGGCAGCACTTACAAGGATGATTGGGACTTCCGCATTAATTTTCCTAATGCCAATGCTAAACGATTGAAAGGAACCCTAAGTTCTACTTTTGTGTTAGTGGGCTTTGGATTGACGGCAAACCAATTTAATGTGTCTTACCCCAATGGTGTGATGCCAACTGCTGCTGCACATATTAAAGGATATGGAGATTCTGCGGCCTTTGGAGACTATGAAAATAGCACACCTGTTCCTGAACCTATTACTCTCATTGGCTCAGGAATTGCTCTTGGTTTTGGTGCTTTTCTCAAACGTAAAGCCAAACAAACTCATTAGTTATCGATAATTTAAGTTGCTGAATCTCTTTAATCCCTAAAAAGTAGTTTAGGTTTTTTCTTGTTAAGAAAAATTTTAGCTTTCAGACAAGATTCTGCTAAAAATTTAGCAAGATTTTAGGACTGGCTCGTACCATCTCAAATTGCCTTTGCCAAAGTTCTTCTAAGCTTTTGTTTTAAGATAATTTTGTCTATTGCAACGCTTAGAATTTCGTTATCTGTCATTTTTAGCATTTTGAGAAATGGTATTAAACAGTGTTGTCATGCTCAAAATTTTCTTTACTGCTTATAGCTACTTTTAGGAATTTTTTAAAAATTATTTAATCTCAAAAATTTTTTCTAAAAAATGAATATTGACCGATTTTTAAAAGAATGGGGCAAAAATTTCTATAATGTTGAAAAATCCAGTATTTTTTTAGCTTTATTGGGAATTAGTTTTTGTTTGATCCATCTTAATATGATTGAGCGAGTGGGAGTCTTAAGTTTCTTGGGGCTGAGTGTGGTGTTTTGGTGTGCTGTGGCCAATTCGATTTGGGATAAACGAGACACTCTACAACTTAACAGTGACATTTTTTCAAGTTGCTTTGCGATCGCCCTTTTAATCCCAGTTTTAATCAAAAGTATTTTTTTAATTATTCAAAGTACTTCTAGTTTATATCTATTTCCATTACTCGCTTCTTTTAGCTTAGCTCTTCTGGCTTCTGGATTTCAAGGATTAGGACAATATAAACGCGAGTTTTTGATTTTATTAATTTTAAGTGCTATCACTCCTCTAAACTCTTTGCTAAGCAACTTTGACCCTTCAGCCTTGACCGCTAGATTTGCAGGTTATTTTCTTTGGTACTCTGGTTTTGAAACAATTCGTCAGGGAGTTAATCTTTATTTCGCAGGTTCTTCTAGTGGTGTAGAAGTTTATCCAGGATGCTCTGGAATAACTACTATGCTCGAAATGTTGAGTCTGACCCTATTGTTTTTTCTCGTCTTTCCGAGTAACTGGAAAACAAGATTTCTTTTACCCATTGCGGCAATTTTAATTGGTTTTTTGATGAATAGCATCCGAGTTGCACTTCTAGCAGTAATTGTTGCCTATCATAATCGCGTTGGTTTTGAATATTGGCATTCTGGAGAAGGTTCCCTTTTATTTTCGATGATGTCTATGTCTCTGCTTTGTCTTGTTATTTATCTTCTGATTCAGTCTCCCCAACCTAGTCCCTTAGAACAAGAGGAAATAGAATGAGTCATTGGGATTTATATCGTCCATCTTTCTTAGCGATCGCGCTAGGAGGAACAATATTGGCTTTTGGCTGGGGGATCAAAACTCCTTTACTTCCTCGTCCAACTGTTGCGGCCTTTACCTTTCCCGAAAAAATTCCCTTATCTAGATGGAAACAAATTTCTAGCACTCCTTTAGTTCCTCCTAATTCAACTAAAATAATTCCCATTGCTAGTAAAGCTTATCAATATCGTTCATCTCGTGGTTTAATCCTAAATATTCAAATGCGTTATTTAAATGCGTCAAAAGCTGATATTCCTAATCTTTTGAATGAATATACTACAATTCCCTCGTCTCCTAAAATTTCTCATCAACCTGGAATCGGCGCGATCGCTTTAATCACTCACAAAGATCGGCTTTATCTGAGTGCTTGTATCAATCCAGAAGGCCCAACTACTGCAACAGCCGATCAATATCTTCGTACTAAATTAACAACAGGCAAAAATCTAGATTGGTTTTTAGCTTGGTTAGGAGGACGAGCAAATTTATTAGATCAACGGTGTCTCTGGTCTCATTTATCGGTAAGTCCGCGATCGCCAATCGAAACTTTAGAAACTCAAAAAACGCTCCAAGCCGCTTGGAAAGATTGGTTTGAATGGTGGAAAATTAATTTTCCTTCCCAAGATCAAACCTAAATATTTTGACAATCATCCTAAAAAGATGAAAATAATAACAACTTAATAAAACTTTTTTTAAAAAACTATGCTTAACCTTCCCCAAACTCCGCTTAAAAATCAGCCTCTCCTGACAAATGCTTCCAGCTTGTGGAGCTTAGCTCTGTTGCGTGCTATTGGCTATGGTTTTCTTATCTTTTTCTTATTTGATTTTGCAGATACATTAATCCCTCTTCGTTTAACCAATCCAAGTTGGGAATTTCAGACCTTTGGAGCCTTAGTCGAAAAAGTTCCAATCTTATTTCTTGCCCTTGTCATGATTTATTTGGGTCGAGATTTTGGGCGCAAACGTGCAGAAAAAATTTTGCTGTCCATCATCACTTGGTTAGTGTTATTGCTTAGTCTTACCTATTTTTTGTTGATCCCTCTGGGAATTATCAACACAAACCGATTACTTAATCAGAATAATCAACAAACATTACAACTGAATCAGCAAGTCAGCAAAATTCAAAAAGCCCAAACCAATTTAAAAACAAGTAATACCCAATCTGAACTACAACAAATTTTGTCGCGCGATCTTGGCACTACAACCAACCTGCCTGAGCTACAAAATCCTCAACAAATAAAAGCCCTGAAAAATCAATTAACGACCGCGATCGACAACAACCAAAACCAGTTGCAAGCTCAAACTCGGATCTTAAAAGATGCTCGGCTAGAATTACTAAAAAAGTCAGTTAAATGGAATCTAGGTTCCTTAATTTCCGCAATTTTATTGTTATATATCTGGAGAGCCGCAAAATCTAAGTAACAATAAACATTTTTGCAAACTTGATTCAACAAGCCTTATTATTCATACTGTTATGAAATAAGGTTTTTTTCTGCCATTTAACCTAGATATTCACCTCAAAAAGCATCACAGAGCCGAATATTTTTTTGTGCTTCCAGAAGACGTGATCCAGATCACATAAAAAGTGAGACTCAGATCACAGCATATTTATTTAGTTAGCAATATAGTTGATTTATAAATCTCAAGTGTTTTTACTTAAGTATCTTAATATAAGCCTTTAAAAAATGAATCATAAAAAACAGATGAAAGCAGTGCTGGAAAGGGTTTGAGAAATTACCCCTAGCAATCTAGCAATGCCTCGCAAAAAAAAATCAAAATAAAGCTTGCAGATCTGTAAATTTAAGTATATGATTCAGGAAGCATTAAGAATACACACTCGTGAATTTATTATTGCCCCTTTTAAAAACCTTTAAAGTCCAAATTTTTTTAAACTCTCATGAAAAACAAAATATCCCAAATATTAAAAAGATCTAGGCTAAAAGATAAGCATTCTGTTTGATTTTTGCTTCTGGACTGCTCGTCCTATAACATCAGACTGAATCTCAGTAGTTTTTTATTAATCGTATTGAATTAGCCTAAAAACTATTGATGAGCTGTAGTCAAAACAACTGCCTAATTCTTATAGCAACGCTGACCAAATTTTAGCTATTTTCTAAAACTTAATCTCAGCAATCTATAAGCATTTAGACCCTTTAGCACTGGCTGACTATTTAAATCATATTTTTGATCAAAAGAGCTATTTTTCTTTTGAATTGAATTTGATAATTTGGATAGTAAGTAGTCCGTTTTTTAGATAATTTTCTTTTCCTCTTTTTTAAAAAAACAACCTTAATAAATTTTCCTGATCATCTCCATCAGCAAAAGCAGAGGATCTTTGACTCCTTTAGCCTTGTATTCACTCAAAAAATATTGAAGATGTCTTCACAACTAAAACTGGTAATTCTAGTCCAATTTTGTGCTTGATTCTTTGTAATATCAATTTTTATTTAATGACTTATTTTAAAGTTATTAGATCAGTGAAAAAAGTCTTGATCTTGATAAATCACTTTTTTAGATCACTTTGTTTCGCAAATTTATTTTTTTGACAAGCTCCTTGTTTTAATCATTTTTAAACAAGATTTGAACCCAGTCTCTAAAGCAACTTTGGATTGAGTTTTAGTCTGTTTCTTAAAAAATTAAACGACTTTAGTGGCTGGCTTTTGCTTGCCAAGAATCCTAAGAGAAGACACCATTGAGTGCACTCCAAGATTCTTAGATTAGGGGATTATTATTGTCAAAAATTGTTGGAATACTTTAGTTAATTTTTATTCTTAAATATAGAAAAATAATGACTAAAGATAGAGTACTTTTAGCTGTTGAAATAGGAATTATTAATTATTAGTAATGTTATGTTAGTGTTTAGCCTTTACTTTTTAAGAAAAATTTTTATTAAAAATTCAACGACTTGATTTTGACATGACTCCAATAATTAAATCCTACCAATTCAATGATAAGAGGTGTGAATAGTTGAAAAAACTCAATATCACTCAATATCAAAGATTTAGCTTGATTTAATATATTAGTGAGAGTAACTTTAATATGAAAAACTTATTCCGAAAAGGTAGAAAATTATTAGTAGTTAATCAATTTTTTCCTCCTGATTTTGCGCCTACTGGACAATTAATTTACGAGCTAGTAACTCATTTAGGAGAAAAAGGTACGTTGATTAAAGTATTTACAGGGCAGCCTGCTTATGCTTTTAATAGTAACAATAAGGTTAATGCTCTGCCGATAGAAAAAATTAATAATGTCATTATTCGTCGTACCAGAGCAACACAAGTTTCAATTCATAAAATTCGAGGAAAGGCTTTTCATGGATTGCTATTTACTATTCGTGCCATACTTCATCTTTTGAGAAATTTAAAACGAGGAGACATTTTATTATTAACAACTGCTCCACCTTTTCTACCTTTTATCGGCTATTTACTTCACCTTTTGAAAGGCTCGCCCTATGTTTGTTTGATTTATGATTTATATCCTGATGTGGCTGAAGAGTTGGGGGTTGTTTCTTCAGAAAATTGGATTACTAAGTTTTGGAATCGTTTGAACGAATGGACATGGAAACAGTCTGAACAAGTAATTGTATTGAGTAGTTCCATGAAACAACGAATTTTGGAAAAACAACCAAAGCTTGCTAATAAAATTTCTGTCATCTCAAATTGGTCTGATCCTAATTGGATAGTTCCCATAGAGAAAGAGGATAATTGGTTTGCTAGAGAACATAATTTAGTGCAGAAGTTTACGGTTCTTTATTCAGGAAATATGGGTCGTTGCCATGATATTAAAACGATTCTTAAAACTGCTTTTTCTCTCCAACATCAGCCAATTCAATTTATTTTTATTGGTGGTGGCCCAAAATATCAAGAAGCCCAAAATCTTATTCGGGAATGGGGATTAAATAATTGTTTATTTTTGCCTTACCAGGATAAGGAAATTTTGCCCTATTCTCTGACTGCCTGTGATCTAGCTTTAGTTAGCATAGAAGCGGGAATGGGAGGAATTGTGGCTCCTAGTAAATTTTATAGTTTGCTTGCCACAGGGCGACCGATCGCAGTTATTTGTGACCAGCAATGTTATTTGAACGAGTTGGTAGAAAAAAATAAGTGTGGAGTTTCCTTTGCGAATAATGATAGTGAAGGATTGGCTCAATTTATTTTGCAGATTGCTTCTGAACCTTTATTGGCGAAAAAAATGGGCAAAGAGGGACGAAATTATCTAGTTTCTCAATGCACGCTGGAAATTATTGCTCAAAGGTATGCTGAAGTCCTCAAACTCAATGTGGAATCATTGCAACCATTAGCCCAGGTTAAAGTTGCCACTGTCCCTTATCAACCTTCTTAAAACGATTAAGATTCGCAATTTACCTGAGATTTTATGGAAAATTTAAGAATGATGGTTTCCGAGGTGGAATCCTCGAATAGAAGTTGGTGGACTTCGGTTCAACGTCATTGGTTGGCAGCACTGGTGACTTCTACCGCTGTTTTTGCTGGGGTGTCATATCTCGTACTCCAAGCCCCGAATCTTTATCGAAGCCAGTCACTAATTCTTATTGGCAATAAAGTCTCAGTTCCAGTGATTCAGTCGGAGGATTCGGAGGATTCTGCTGCTGGTGCAAAAGCAAACAATTTATCGACGGATATTGAGGTTTTAAAGAGTCAGTCGTTATTAATGAAGGCGTTCAACAAGTTAGATGCAGCTTATCAAGAAATTTCTCCAGCGGTTGTTTCTCAAAACTTATTGCTCCTTCAGCCAAAAGATACAACGGTTTTGTCGGTTTCTTATGAAGATACTGATCCTAATCGAGCTAAAGCTTTTTTAGATGCTTTGGTGGCAACGTATTTAGAATATGGCAGAAATAGTCAGCGATCGCCAGTTACAAATGCAGTTCAATTTATTGAAAAAAGATTGCCCCAGGCTCAAATTGCTCTAGAAAAATCATCTGGTGAATTAACCAATTTTCGTGTCAATAATAATTTAGGAAATGGTAAGGGAGAAATAAATTTAGCCTATGCTCAAAAAGAAAATTTTAGAGAAAAAGTTATGGAGGCTGAGTTAAATCTTTATCAAACTGAACAACAATATAAAGCTTTACAAAGTCAAGTAAATTCTCTGCAACAAGATCCCAAAACCTTATTAACAGATGCTGTTTTGAGTCAAGATAGCAACTATCAATCTATATTAAAACAATTGCAAGCTTTAACGGTTGAATATCAATTAGATAAATCAATATATACGGATGAACACCCCCGAACTCAGCTTATCAAAGAACGAATTGATCAACTTAATCAATTATTAGTAGCTTCTAGTCGGCAAGTTATTGGTAATCAGAGTTCTAAAATAGCTGCCAAAAAAATTGAAAATGGAGAGATTTTACAAGCTTTGGGTAGTCAACTTGCTCAAATTCAGATCACCTTAATTACTCAAAAACAACAGTTACCTAAACTTCGTCAACAAGAGAAACTAGCTAACCTAAATCTAGAACGATTATTAAAACTTCAACAAACTGATAAAATTCTAGAAAGTCGTGAGGCAGCTAATACTCAAGCGGTTAATGTTTTGAATCAAAAACTTCAAGAATTGCGAATTCGGGGAGCGCAAGAAACATCAACTTGGAAAGTTATTGAACCGCCAACATTGTCTTCTTTTCCTATTGCTAAAGATCGAAATCGTGGACTTATTCTCAGTTTTTTAGCTGGAATTTTATCTGGAATAGGAGTTGCAATCTGGCTAGAAAAATTGGATCGACGCTTTAGAGATATTCAAGAACTGAAGCAGATGATTCCTCTCCCCATACTTGCGGTCATTCCTAAAGCTCAAGGGGAAGTTTCCGTGTTCAAAAATTCTGAGTTGGGTTTATCGCCAAAGTCAACTCCTTTTACAGAAGCAATTCGTTCTTTATCTCTATCTTTGCAAAAATCTAATAATCTGGGACAGCTAATTGCGATCACAGCAGCCACAACGGGAGAAGGCACAACAACAATTACTTCTAACTTAGGATTAGCCTTGGCTGAACTGGGTAAACGGGTTTTAATCGTGGACACAAATTTAGCAGATCCCAGTCTTCATAAGATTTTCTCCCTTTCCAATACTCAAGGTCTAACAACGGCGATCGCTACTGATTTAAGCTGGCAAAAGCTTATTCAATCTACTGGTCTAGAATCTTCAAGAAAGGCTGCTTATTCTTCAGATACTTCTGCAAATAATGCTAACTTCTTAATAGAGAAATCAATTCATGGAGAAATTAGTACTTCAGGTCTCACTGCTACTCAGTTGCTGGATCTTCCTGCTCCTCCTCTAACAGCTACTACTCATCAAAATAATCTCGATGTCTTGACCTCTGGGCCAGTTATTAGCAGTTCTTTTCTATGGCTTATATCTCCCAAAATGGAAGTCATGCTCGAACAATGGCGACAGACTTATGATTATATTCTTATGGATACCTCTGCGCTTTCTGAGTTAGCTGATGCCCAAAATATTATCTCCAAAGTGGATGAAGTTGTTTTCGTTGTGAATATGAGAAAAGTCGAGCGTTCTGTTGTTATGAACACGCTAGAAATTTTCCAACGCAATCAAAGCCAAGTCACAGGAATCATCGTTAATAACTTGGAATAAAGTTTCTCTAACTCACCTTTATCTCTCCTTATTCTAAGCTACTTAAAAACCTTTTCATTAACCTTCACTTTACTCAGGAATTATTAAAATGACAGCTAAATCAACCATTATTATTGAAGCGGGCAGAACAGAAAAACAATATTGGCAGGACATTTGGAAATACCGAGAGCTTTTCTATTTCCTCGCTTGGCGTGATATCTTAGTCCGCTATAAACAGACTTTTATTGGTATTGCTTGGGCATTAATTCGACCTTTTCTAACCATGATTGTTTTTACAATTGTCTTTGGAAATATAGCTAAGCTCCCATCTCCAGGTGTTCCCTACCCTATTCTAGTATTTTCAGCCATGCTACCTTGGCAATTTTTTTCTAACTCTTTATCTGAATGCAGTAATAGCTTGATCACTAATTCCAACCTGATTTCTAAGATTTACTTTCCACGATTAATTGTTCCCACCAGTGCGGTCGTTGTTAGCTTTGTAGATTTTTTAGTGTCAGGCATGATCTTATTGGGCTTAATGGCTTGGTATAACTTCGTTCCTAGTTGGCGAATTATCACCTTGCCTTTCTTTATTGCGATCGCCTTTGCTGCATCAATTGGAGCAGGTTTATGGTTGGCTTCTTTGAATGTTAAATATCGCGACTTTCGTTATATTGTTCCTTTTATTGTGCAGTTTGGTCTATATATTTCACCCGTAGGATTTAGTAGTAGTGTCGTTCCTGAAAAGTGGCGTTTACTCTATTCTTTAAATCCCATGGTCGGGGTAATTGATGGCTTTCGCTGGGCAATTTTAGGTAGACAATATACACTTTTTTTACCAGGTTTTCTTTTATCTTTACTTCTAGTTATCTTCTTTCTGATTACAGGAATTTGGTACTTTCGTAAAACAGAACGAACCTTTGCCGATGTCATTTAAAATCATAAAAACTAAATAAGTTTATTAACTTATATGAAATAAGACAACTTATTCATCAATTCTTCACAAATTTTTCTTACCTTTTTTATAGGTGAGTTAATAAGTTAGATCAGATTAGTAAACTTTATAAAAAATAGATTTAAATAATTTATCTATTTGTTTTCTTAGTTTTTGATAGAGTTAGCATTATAATCACCAGACTTTTTCGCATATATCACATAGTAGTAAGTTAATTAAAAAATTCAGACCAAATTTTTTTCTTTTCAACTCATAAAGATATTAAGAATTTACATTTTATGGACAGTTTATCAACACAGATACAAAACCCATTTGGCATGACAAGTGATGGGGCATATAATAATAATTCTTTAACAAATCCCTTATTAACCAATCCTTTACTAGCAAATTCTTCTTTGTTCAAAAGTAAACTTAGTTCTAGTATTGCTCAAGTTAATCCAATAGCAATTACGGATATTACAACAGTTACAAATCTGAATGTTCTTGCTAATACACAGATTAGTAGTGAAGATCTCTTAACAGGATCAACTCCTATTACAAATCCAATTGAAGCTAATATTAACTCTTCCAAAGACTCAGCTATTTCTGCTAAAATAAGCAAAGACAAAAAAGATAAAAATAAAATAAAAAGTGCTTATGTTAGTGATCGGCTTACTAGAATATTTGGCGATCGCGAAACAATTAGAATCAACTCAGGTGGTCTAGAAACAAAAGATTCGTTACAGAGAGTTTGGGCTGCTGACACAAATTTTATAGACGGAAAAAAATACTCCACAATATTACCAATTGCTGATACTTCAGACCCCAATTTATTTCAATCTGGTCGGATAGGAGAGAATTTTTCTTATCAAATGGCTTTACCTGATGGGAAATATACAGTTAAATTAGGATTTACAGAAACCCCTTACATTACTGGAATAGGAGAACGTGTTTTTGATGTGATTGTTGAAGATGAAGTGAGGCTTAATGATTTAGATATTTGGTCTCAAGTTGGTTCTCAAAAACAATTAACTAAGTCTATTAAAGTCAATTTAAAAGATGGATTTTTGGATCTTGAGTTTAACTCCCTTATTAATGAAGCCTTGGTTTCTTATATTGAAATTACTCCCGACAAAACTAGAAATAATACTCAATCTACGCTAGTTGAAAATAATGTCAATAATGTCAATCAAAATGTTATTAATAATCGTAATTTAACGGCGATCACACTCCAAGAACCGAGCCTTCAAGCGGCAAATGAAAATGTTACTCATGATCACATAAATGATACTTTCATTAATGCGGGCGGTCCTCAATATACCGACATCGAGAATCATCTTTGGTCAGCAGATAAAAACTTTATTGGAGGAGCGACATTTTCCACAACTCAAAACATTACAGGAACAACGGATCCAACTCTTTACAAAACCGAACGTTGGGGAAACTTTACTTATAATATTCCTGTGGCAACAGCAGGAACCTATCAAATCGAACTCAACTTTGCCGAGATTTATTGGAATGGAGCAGGGCTACGTGTTTTTGATGTAAAAGCTGAAGGTCAACTCCTAATTGATAATCTTGATATTTGGTCAGAAGTAGGAGTCAATGCCGCACTCACCAAATTACTGGAAGTGGGTGTATCTGATGGTGTTTTGAATCTGGAATTTATCTCGGTTGTTAATAATGCCAAAATTTCTGCAATTCATATTTTTCCTAGTCTCAATCAAACTAGCGATCCGTTCCTTCATGTTGTTGCCAGAGTTCCCACTTATGTAGTTGATTATGAAGGCAATGGTAGTGAAGAAATCTTTTTAAGAGGAGATGAATCCCATACCCATGAATTTAATCGTGAACTAAATAGTTTTATCTGGAAAGATGGCACAAATATTATTGGCTCAACTGCGAATATCACCTCGTCCCTCAATCTTGGGCAACACCAAATTTCTTTGACTATCGCCGATAATAATCCTTCTCCTAGAACCCTCGTTGATCCACCCCAAACGCTTAATGTCTATTCTATTGATGCAGTAGGCGGTATTTTGACAAACTATTACCTCAATTCAGGCATTGTCCTTTTACCAGAAGTCGCTGACTTTGCACAAATCAGTCCAACTTTGCGAATCGAAGAAATAGATGGCAAACTGGGCGAATCTTCAATTACAGGGAATGTTGCAGTCGTCATGAGGGGAAAATTTAATGTGACAACCACCGCAACGTATGACTTCAGTGTGAATGGGGAAAGCGCGAGCAATATTTATATAGACGGAAATCTCGTTACCGCTCCTATTAGCTTAACTGCAGGCTCTCACACCCTAGAAGCTCGAATTGCTCGTCTAGCATCAGCAGTCGCTCCCATAGAAATTTTTGCTTCGATTAATGGAGGAGTTGCTACTCTTTTTAATCCCGTTAATCTTGCCCATAGCCAAGACACACTAAAGCCTTTTGTTAATAGTCTTTCCCAAACAACAGGGTCAACTTTGGGCGGTCAAACTATCACGATTAAGGGACTAGCTTTTTTTGATGGCGATGCGTCTAACTTGGTCAAGGTGAGATGGGGAAATTTAATTTTAGAAGAACCTTACATCACAGTTAATCAAGGAGAAATAACTTTCGTTACTCCCTCTGGTAATCTTGGCACGGTTTTGGTCTCAGTGGAAACACCTAACGGAATCAGCGAAGCCGTTACCTATGAATATTTAGGGGCGACTGTACCCGTTAACTTTAATCCTGCGATCGTAGTTGCGACTCCCTTTGCACCAACTCAAGCGGATTGGGGTCCTGATGGTCGGCTTTATGTGGCTTCAATTGATGGCAAAATTTCAATTTATACGTTTGATGAAAATTACACAGTCACAAACGTTCAAGAAGTAACCACTGTCTCAAATCTTAGCAATAACAACATTTTAGGTATTGCCTTTAATCCCTTTGATCCTCCTGGTTCTACCAAAATTTATGTTTCCCACAGTCAGTTATTTGCCAATAATGGTGGTCAGTTTATTAATCCCACCGATATTTCAATTTATAGTGGTCAAGTTTCAGTTTTAGAAGGGCCGAATTTTTCAACTCTGACTCCAATTATTACCAAGCTTCCTGTTTCTAATCATGATCACGGAGTTAATGGTCTAGCTTTTGATAATAAGGGAGATTTGTTGATAGCAGTCGGTAGCAACACCAATGCGGGTATTCCTGCCAATGGTTTGGGTGGCTTGCCCGAATCTCCTTTAGCGGCGGCAATTCTTAAAGCAAAACTATCCGATCCCAATTTTCAAGGCAACCTTAATTATCTAGAAACATTAACAGGCAATCTTAATAACAACCAAGTATTTGGAGATAAAGTTGACCTTGCACCAGGATCAGGTGTAACGGTTTTTGCAGCAGGACTCCGTAATCCCTTTGATGTCGTTTGGACAACCCAAGATAAAGCATATTCTGTCGTCAATGGCCCCAATGCTGGTTTTGGTGCAAAGTCAACTTCTGCCACTACTCAAGGGGCTGATCCGACAGATGTTGACGAACTCAATTTATTAGTCGATGGCAACTATTATGGACATCCTAATCGTAATCGTGGACGTTATGATAACCGTCAAAATGTTTATCAAGGTTCATCTGTTGCCACCATTCCCAACGTTTATACTGCACCTTTAGCGATTTTTCAATCTTCAACTAATGGCATCACTGAATATCGCTCAGCCGCTTTTAATGGTCAGGCAAAAGGAAACTTATTAGCTCAGAAATGGAACGGCCCACTCAACCGTATTCAATTATCTGCTGATGGCACAACAGTACAAAGTGTGACCACTATTATCAATGGGCCGACTGCTCTTGATGTTGTAAGTGGGCCAGCAGGAGCCATTCTAGGGATAGATTACACCGACAATACTATTACAGTATCTTTACCCAACATTATTGGAGTAACTAATGCAACTGCTTATGATATTTTTCCTTGGCGTGCGCCTACTGCAGGAGGAGGTAAATTTGTAATTGGCGGTCAGAACTTTGGAGATTTGAGCAATACAACAGTAACAATTGGTGGTATTCAAGCAGTTCTTACTTTAGTATCTCCCAAACGAATTGAAGGATTTATCCCCGCCCAAAGTTCGGTTTCTGCCAACATGGTTGATGTTGTTGTTAATAGTAATGGGATTACTTCAACTTTGGCAAATGCTTTCCGCTATTTAACATCAGTAACACCTCCTGTCACTCCAGGAACCTTAGCATTTAGCACACCAACTTATACAGTCAATGAAAATGGAACAGTGGTTTCTGCGGTCACAATTAATCGTACTGGAGGAAGTAGTGGAGAAGTTAGTGTAACTCTCACTCCTAGCAATGGAACTGCAACAGCTTCGACTGATTTTAATGGTGCGGCTCAGACAATTACTTTTGCCAATGGTGAAACGAGTAAAACTGTCGTGATTCCCATTGTTAATGACACAGCAACAGAAAGTGCAGAAACAATTAATCTAACTTTAAGTAATGTAATAGGAGGAGCAACTATTGGCATACAAAATCAAGCAATTCTCTCAATTGTCGATAATGATCGCCTAGCACAAATTCTTATTAATACAGGAGGAAGTCAATACACAGATATTGCAGGTCAAGTTTGGTTGGCTGATCAGAACTTTTTCGGTACAAGCTATACTTATGCGGTAACTCAACCTGTTACAGGAACTAATGATTCACTACTTTATCAAAATGAGCGATCGGGTGTGAACAAGAGTCCTTTTTCTTATCAAATTCCTGTCACAAATGGAACTTATTTAGTTAACTTAAACTTTGCAGAACTATATTGGAATGCCGCAGGAAAACGAATTTTTAATGTCAATGTAGAAGGTCAGCAAATGTTGCAAAACTTTGATTTGTGGACTCAAGCAGGTGGCAAAAATAAGGCTCTA
>JANNLO010000146.1:0-10184 GCA_031396835.1 Snowella sp. SOY_38_metabat_116 | reverse complement strand
GGTGCGGCTTCTCCTAGTTACCCTGGCTACGGTGGTGCGGCCGATGGTACGACTGGTAACAACATCAACCCCTATGACTTTGGTGGTAAAACTACTAACAGTTATGGTGCTCAAGCAAGCTGGCGGTTTGCTGATTGGTTAAACTTCAGTGCTTACGGTAGTTACACTAATGTTTATGTTACTGGTGGTGGAAATGGCGACATCTGGACTTATGGTGGTGGTGTTGCGTTCCCTGACCTTGGTAAAGAAGGAAATATTCTTGGTATTTTCGCAGGTGTTCAACCTTACTTGTCTGGTTATAACAATGGTGGTAACAATCTTTTAATCCCTGTTAGTAACCCTGTACAAGTAGAAATGTTCTACAAGTATCAAGTTACCGATAATCTTTCTATTACTCCTGGTGTAATCTGGATTTCTAAACCAGAACAAACCACTAATGCGAAAGATGCGTTTATTGGAACTGTTCGTGGTACTTTCACGTTCTAATTCGTTAAGTTGAAAAAGCTTATCTTTTAGAATTTTTCTTGGCCCTGCTTCTAGCGGGGTTTTTTCGTTATAGGATTTGTTAAGGTAATAATTCAGAAATCGAAAATAGGAAACAACAATGAAAATTGCCAATAACATTACAGAACTGATTGGTCGTACTCCTTTGGTCAAGCTTAATCGTATTCCCCAGACAGAAGAATGTGTTGCTCAAATTGTTGTGAAGTTGGAAGGAATGAATCCATCAGCTTCTGTGAAAGACCGTATTGGCATCAATATGATTAATCGAGCGGAACGAGAAGGGTTAATTACTCCTGGGACAACAATTCTTGTGGAACCGACTTCTGGGAATACGGGAATTGCGCTGGCAATGGTGGCTGCTGCTAAAGGCTATCAACTGATTTTGACGATGCCAGAAACGATGAGCCAAGAGAGACGTGCTATGTTACAAGCTTATGGGGCTAAACTGGAGTTAACGCCAGGGAGTGAGGGAATGAGTGGTTGCATTCGTCGCGCTCAACAGATTGAAGAAAATTTGCCCGATGCTTATATGTTGCAACAGTTTAATAATCTCGCAAATCCTGAAATTCATCGTTTAACAACGGCTGAAGAAATTTGGGAGGATACTGATGGAGAGATTGATTTTTTGGTGGCGGGCGTGGGTACTGGCGGCACGATTACTGGTGTTGCAGAAGTTATTAAACAGCGTAAATCTAGTTTTCAGGCGATCGCCGTTGAACCGAGTAAAAGTCCTGTTTTGTCAGGAGGATCACCAGGTGCTCATAAGATTCAAGGGATTGGAGCGGGATTTATTCCTGAAGTGCTAAAAATTGAATTAATTGATGAGGTGATTACGGTATCTGATGAAGATGCTATTTTGTATGGTCGTCGTTTAGCCAGAGAAGAAGGTTTATTGTCAGGAATTTCTAGTGGCGCTGCTTTGTTTGCTGCAATTAAGGTGGGTAAACGTCCAGAAAATAAAGGCAAACTGATTGTCGTGATTCAGCCTAGCTTTGGAGAACGTTATTTAAGTAGTCCGCTTTTTCAGGACTTAGATTTGCTAGTTTCGACTCATCAAAATAAGAGGTAAAAAGAAAATTTAATTGAACCAATTTTGCTATGAACTATTACGAAATCTTGGAGGTTTGTCCGATAGCTACTCCCCAAGAAATTAAACAATCCTATCGAAGACTCGCCAAACAATTTCATCCTGATAGTCAATATTAATTAGGCGATCATAATAGTATTGTTGAAATTAATCGGGCTTATGAAATAAGTGGTAAGCCTAAATTACTTACACATATTTGCATGGAACTTTGTTGCGAAACAAGCTTTTGAAGCCAATATTTTGTGTAATTAATTCCGTACAATTACTTAATTAAGTATTTAATATATTTTTGATTGTACTTGCGTATTTTTGTCTCGGTATTTTTAGGCTATTTTGTTGATATTGAATCCATTAGGTAAACACTATATTGCTACAAACCCTTGCTAGGCAAAAAGATTCGGCTTTTTATTTAGTGTAGAGAGAGCAAGAAAGATAAATTGCAACTCTCTTGACAATCTTCTAATGTGACGAATCATACACCAAAAATAAAATATTGCAAGTCACTGTATGATTTTATTAAACATTTCTTTGCAATTGTTTGAATTTTTTTTGTGGTAGTACTCGAAGAAATTTTTCAAACAAAAAATAATACAAAAAAGCAGAGGTTTAGATGCCTCTGCCTTCGTTGTTGGGTTCTTCTTTTAAATAAAGAGGATGGTTTTTTGGTACTACATCATGCCGCCCATTCCACCCATTCCACCCATTCCACCCATTCCGCCCATATCAGGCATAGGAGCAGCAGGTGCAGGACGTTCCACTACCAGAGCTTCAGTCGTTAAGACCATACCAGCAATAGAAGCGGCATTTTGCAGAGCAGAGCGGACAACCTTGGCAGGATCAATAATTCCCGCCGCAATCATGTCTTCTAGCTCACCTGTCATCACGTTGTAACCAATATTGTGGCCACTTTCTTTGACTTTCTCGACAATTACCGAACCTTCTTCACCCGCATTGCGAACAAGTTGATAAAGAGGTGCTTCTAAGGCTTTAGCGATAATATCAGCCGCGACTTTTTCTTCATCATTAGTTAAAGTAACTTTGAAATCAGCAATTTTAGAGGCTAAGTAAATTAAGGTCGTGCCACCACCAGCAACAATGCCTTCTTCAACGGCTGCTTTAGTTGCATTAAGTGCGTCTTCTATCCGTAGTTTACGGTCTTTAAGTTCAGTTTCTGTGGCTGCACCTACTTTAATTACGGCTACACCGCCCGCTAATTTGGCGATCCGTTCTTGTAACTTTTCACCATCATATTCAGAGTCGGTGGCCGCTAGTTCTGCTTTGAGTTGTATAATACGCGTTTTTACACTATCAGAAGTTTTTTTGTCTTGACCTGCGACAATAATAGTGTTCTCTTTGTCGATAGTGATTTTTACTGCTTGACCCAGTTGATCTAGTTCTACTGTTTCTAGAGTTAAACCAATTTCTTCTGAGATAACACTACCACCAGTAATAATAGCAATATCTTGTAAGAAGGCTTTACGGCGATCGCCAAAAGAAGGAGCTTTAATAGCAGCAACATTCAAGACACCTCTGGCTTTATTAACCACCAAAGTAGCAAGAGCTTCACCATCAATATCTTCAGCAATAATCAATAGAGGACGACTAGCACGAGCCACTTTTTCGAGTACAGGAATCAAATCAGCAATAGTGCTAATTTTTTTATCTGTAATCAGAATTAAAGGGTTCTCAAATTCAACAATTTGACGTTCTGCATTGGTAATGAAGTAGGGAGAAATGTAACCCCGATCAATCTGCATTCCTTCTACAACTTCAAGTTCGGTATTCAGAGACTTAGATTCTTCAACGGTAATGACTCCATCTTTGGTGACTTTATCCATTGCATGGGCAATCATTTTACCGACTTCTGCATCATTACCTGAAGATACTGCTGCAACTTGAGCGATCGCATCTCCTGTAACAGGTTTAGCAATTGTTTTAATTTCTTCAACTAAAAAATTAGTGACTTTTTCGATACCCCGACGTAAAGCAACAGGATTAGCTCCTGCGGTAACATTTCTTAGTCCTTCTCGAACTAATGCTTGAGCGAGAATCGTTGCCGTTGTGGTTCCATCCCCAGCAATTTCTTTAGTCTTGGAAGCGACTTCCTGAATTAAACGCGCACCTGCATTTTGTGAAGGATTTTCTAATTCAATTTCTTTAGCGACTGTGATGCCGTCATTAACAATTTGGGGCGCGCCAAATTTCGTTTCTAGAAGAACATTTCTTCCTCTTGGGCCAAGGGTAATTCTGACCGCATCGGCAAGGATATTAATGCCTTCCTCTAGCGATCGCCGCGATTCATCTTTGAAGGAGATAATTTTTGACATAGGATTTATAAGTGTTGGTTGAACTCCAATCAAACTTTAGCACTCTTGAGGTGTGAGTGCTAAGGTCAACAAGGTACGGTTTTCCGTTCCCTAAAATTTGGACAAACTCGAAATAATAAAAAATACTCAGATTGAAACTAGATTAAGTTAATCCGTATTATTATTATTTAACAAATAGAAGAAATTAAATTTTTCAAAATAGTATTAGGTGTATTAATAGAATTTAAAATAATATTTTTATTCATAATAAATTGATGTAATTAACTACGAAATAGACGAGTATATTGAATTTCATGATTCATGCTGGCTAAGCCTAATCCCCAACTACAACTATCTAATTCTTCATCTTTTAATTCTAAAATATCTTCGCTGACTTGAATCAAAATCGACTGTAAATTTAAAGTAATGCGTTGTCCCATTGTCTGCCCTAAGGGAACTAATCTCACTGCTGCACTAATTAAGTTATTTGACCAGCTAGAAAGATAAGCTAATGTCATAGTTGAAACTTCTATTTTCCAGTAAGCAGAGGCAATCCCAAACGCGATCGCATAATTACAAGGTTGATTAATCGCGGAAAATGTTGATTGACTATCAGGAATTAATTCTAATAATAATTTCCTTAAAGATTGTCCCATTTGTAAACTTTGTTGACGTAATTCTTGTGTTTCTCTAGTAGCAGAAAGCCAATTATTCCAGTAATTTAAACACTCTAAATCTTTTAGAATACTCGACTGATAAGCTCTCAATAAAATAGCTGTTTCTACTCGAATTGATCCTGTTTGAACTTCTTGAGATAACCAACTTTCTAATTGAATTTGATTGGTAATTATACCTTTTTCAATTAAGTATTCTAATCCTTCTGAATAGCTGTAAGCTCCTACGGGTAAAGTGGGACTAACTAATTGCAATAATGATAGTAAAGACAAGGAATTCATGATAGTAAAAATTAGATTTTAAAAGAGTATGATTGATCAAATTATTAGCATTGAATATGAAAATAAAATTTATATTTTAAAATAATCTTTTTCGGGCCTTGATCGCGCTCAAATAAAAAACACTCACATTTACCGTACTTTAATTGAAGTCAATAGTAAGACTGTTTTATTATTAAAAAATAAAAATATGTTGAAAATTAATCACAAGAAGCTTTGTTATAAAAGTTTTTGTTGTCGCGGAAAATGGTAATTTCAAGAATATTTTAAGGCGATCGCACTTGAATTTTATCTACTTTTTTGAGAATTAGACTAATCTTTAAACACTGTTTTATTAGAAGATCAAGGAAGAAATTATCAATGATAAAAAGATTTTTACCAAATCATAAATATAATATAATCAATTATCAATCTTTGGAAATCTAGAATCTCATGAGCCTTAAACTTTATTTTCTTCGGCATGGCGAAACAGCCTCTAGTCAAACAGGAACCTACTGTGGTCGGATTGATATTGATTTGACCGAATCGGGTTATATCATGGCTGAACAATTTGCCCAAAGCTATCAGGATCTACATTGGGCCGCGATTTTTGCCAGTCCGCTTCAACGCACCATGGCCACAGCCCAACCCTTGAGTGATCGCATTGGCTTGAAAATTCAGCGTCGAGAAGGATTGAAAGAAATCGCCTATGGAAAATGGGAAGGTAAGACTCCCACCGAAGTTAATAGGGAATTTCATGATGATTATGTGCGCTGGTTAGCAGATCCAGGCTGGAATGCCCCAACTGGGGGAGAAAAGGGCATTGATATTGCGCGGCGCAGTTCAGAAGTTCTCAAAGAAATTGAAGAAACTTTCGATGATGGCAACATTCTAATCGTCTCTCATAAATCGACTATTCGTATTATTCTGGGTTCTTTACTGGGAATTGATATTGGTCGTTACCGCGATCGCATTGGAATGCCCGTTGCTTCAGTGAGTATTGTCGAAATGGCGGAACATGGGCCTTTAATTCAGGTTATGGGCGATCGCGCTCATCTTGATAAAGAACTCAGGGAACGGATTGGATTTTAAAAATTTATGAGCATTTAGTTATAAACAATTAACTGAATGTTCATGAGCTTAAAACTCTATTTTATTTAGCATAAACAAAAAAACTAGAGCAAAACAGAGAGTTATTCTAGTGTATCAGAAAATAATTTTGTTTTAATAACTAACACAATCGCAATCATAGAAATTTAAGGACGAGTTTGACGATAATAACTATAGTAATCTGAGGCTCCATAATCATTTCGACTAATACCATTGGCAACAATTCCCAACAAAGGAGCTTGAGCCATTTTGATATCATCAATAACGTGCTTAAAGGCAGAGCGGTCAGTTTTACCCAATTTAGTTACTAAAATCAAACCTGTCGTCCCCGCAGCAAGAATTCGAGCATCAGCAAAGCTAAACAGAGGAGGAGTATCGTAAATGATGAGGTCATAGGCAGAACTGTTTTCCCAGGAATCCATTAATTCTTGCATTCGTCGAGAAGTTAATAATCTAATCGGATCTGGCGGTAGCACACCTGCCGTTAAAATTGAAAGATTATCCCATTGGGGGACTTTTTGGATTACTTCTTCAGCAGCTAAACCTGTCGCAATAATATTACTCAATCCCTGAGAATTAGCTAGTCCAAAGAACCTGTGAACGCTAGGACGGCGTAGATCCGCATCGATTAATAATACTTTTTGTCCCATGGCGGCGGCGGCCTGAGCTAAGTTAAGAGAAGTGGTTGTTTTGCCATCGCCCGAAGTTGCTGAACTAATTACAAGTGAGCGAATGGGATGATCTGAACCTAAAAGCCAGATATTAGTGTTGAGAGACCGAAACGCTTCCAAAAAACCAGAGGAGCGATGACCAGAACGGGGAGAACTTGCCTTTTGCGTAGCCGATTTAATATTAGTGGATGGATTAGAAGAAACCATTGGTGAAAGATTAATACCAATAACTTTTTCGACTAATTGGAGATCTTTTTGCCAAGGAATCATCCCCAAAATCGGGACTTGGGTTTCTTCCTTGAGTTCTTCAACGGAGTGAAAAACAGGATCTAGTCGTTCTAAGAGGAAAGCGGCTCCTACTCCCAACAATAAACCTGCTATGATTCCTAAACTGATATTACGGACTGGTTTTGGGAAAATTGCAGTATCGTCCACAGATGGCGGCGAAATTAATTGCCAAGGAATAGTTTGTTGGGCTGAATCAATTTGCAGTTTTTCTTGGGCTGCTAAGAAACGATTTAAGCTGTCGGTTGCTACATTCATTTCTCGCTGCAAATCCATATACTGACGCGCGATCGCGGGCATTTGTCGTACTTCTTTGTTGATGGTATTTAGTTCTTTTTCGACTGCTGCCAATTTAACTTTTTGTACTTGTAGTTGATTCGCTGTCTGAATGTATTGCTGATTCAGATTCAACCGCAAGGAACTGGGTGAACTTAAAGCGGCACCAGAATCTTGTTTATTAAAACGATCACCGAGAACTGACTCTGCCTCTTGACGTAATAAGGGTTTGAGATTGTCTCGTTTCGCTTTTAACGATTGAATTATAGGACTCTCATCAGAGTATTGAGCCGATTGTTTTGCAAGTTCAATCTCAACTTCTTGTAACTGATTAAGCAAATTCTGATAACGAGGAGACTCACTCAGATAACTAGAAGCCAAAGCATTATCAGGACTCAAGCCCAGTTGACGCTGCAAAAGACTATAAAGAGAAATAATTTCCCTGGTATTAACCTGAAGATCGATATATTTTGCTTTTAAAGAAAATTCTAAGTCTGAGAGTTCCTTAGCTTTTTGTTCGGGATCAAGCAAATTATATTGCTGTCGAAAACGTTGTAATTGAGCCTGACGTGCATTGACTCGTTGACGTAATTGAGGTAGCTGGTCATCAACAAATTTAATTCCTTGATTGATTTGAATTTTGCGCTCGTCTAAACTATAACGAAGATAAGCTTTTGACAACGAATTCAAAACATATTCAATTTTAGTGCGATCGCTATCAAAATAAGAAACCTCCAAAATCTTAGTATCTTCTAGTTGATTGATCCTCAAAAATGGTTGCTCTTTTCCAGCAAGATTCTCGTAGTCTAAATCTGGATATTGAGTTGCTATTTCTTTGATAATAGGCTCCAAAATACTGGAACTTCGCAAAACTTCAATTTGAGTATCATAATCAACTTCTTTTAAACCTAATTCGTCTGAAAGAGATTGTTGGGTTGAATTTTGTTGAACGATCGGATCGCCCACCAACAATTGAAATTTACCCTCAAAAATCTGTCTTTGCTGGAGTGTCCAAAGTAAGACCAAGAAACCAACTCCGCCAGTAATGAGTAAAATAAGCCACAGTCGATGCCGAAGGATAAACCAGACCTGACGTAGATTAATTTCTTCTGTTGATTTGGCCTTGCCAACCGTATAGGAAGACGTTCCTATTTCATTTACAGGACTCTTAGCCGAAGCCATTGGGTTAGGTGGAGTATCTTCCATCACGTTTTTCCGAATATAGATTATCGATGCGTCAGGTTCTTTAGGCATGAGACTTAGCTAATTAGATCATCACAATTATTAATTTAATAGGTTGATGATAGAAAATAAACCACCCCCTAAAATTGCCCCAAGTGGACTAAACACGGTTCCAATCGTGTCAGTTGTTGAAGCCAAAGCACTGGTGTTGACAAGAATCACGTCATTATCACGAAGGGTTGGGTTATTTTTTTCATTAATTCCTTCGCCAAAATTAGGTTGAATGGTCATCTTCGTCACTGTTCCATTAGGATTTAGCCGAACCAACTCAACATTACTTTGATCAGCCCGACGAGTATCAAATCCTCCACCTGCTAATAATCCCTGATTTAAGGTGGTATTAGGTGGTAGGTCGCGGACACCTGGGCTTTTTACTTCCCCGACAATATTAACTCGAATACTTTTGGGTGCAAAATTGGCCGTTGCCAGGGTGTCAAATTGCTCTGCTGTCTGATTTACGGCTTGAGCGACGGCAATAGTATCTCCATTTTGTAACACCAGATCTTTATCTAAGTCACCTTGTTCTAACAATTCCCAAAGATTAACTGTGATCAATTCTTCTTTCCCAGATCGGTTTTGACGACGAACTTCTATTTTACGAATATCGGCGATCGGTTTAATTCCACCCGCTTCTTGGAGTGCTTGAGTTAATCGGACTGGTTGACGAATACCTTCTTTCGCAGAAGCTCCTGAGACACCTCCACCACTACCACCAACTTCTTCACTATTGCTGGCTGATTTGGATGGGCTAAGTTTATAAGCACCAGGACGAACAACTTCACCGACAACTGCTACATTAATTTCAGAGTCAAATCGAATGCCAAAATTAGCATCAACCAATTGGCGGACTTGATCAGGATTAGTCTCAGTTTCACTGGCAATAATCAGAATATCGCCATCTCGTAGGGTAATATTTTGACTGCTATTTCCCTCTTGTAACAACTCCCACAGGTTGAGCGTAAGAATCTCTGGTTGCCCTTGGGTGTTTGTCCGTTTGACAGTTATGTTACTCACATTTGCTGAAGGCGTTAATCCTCCAGCTTGTTGAATAATATCTGTCACTGTCGGAAATTTTTGTCCTAGTGCAATAGGAATAGTGTAGGAACCTGGGGAATTAACTTCTCCCGCCAAGGTGATGGTTAAGGGACGGGGTTGGAGCAATCCGATGGTGATAATAGGACGTTTAATGTATTTTGAATATTGTTTATTAAGAACATTAGTAAGTTGAGGGATGCTCATTCCCTGGACTTTGATCACACCGACTAGGGGAAAACTCAGGGTTCCATCCACTAAAACTTGATATTCAGTTTTGCTAAATTCTTCCACTTGATAAATGTCCATACGGAGGCGATCGCCTGGCCCTAGAATATAATCTGATTCAGTTGGTTGAGCAGATAAAGAGGGAGGAGATGGGGGAATAGCGGCTGTTATGGGTTTAGCTTTTGCGGGAGAATTTCCTGCTAAAGTAGGCAAAGGGCAGAATCCTATTGTCAACAACCAAAGACTACCAACACTGACACTAACAATACGACTAGAAATTCGAGACGCGGAGGAAAATTTAACTAAAAAATTCATACAAAAAAGATTACTCTCAATAGAACTTTGTTAACTGAAGTTGACGTTACTAAATTCTAATCCTTATACTGAAAAATTTAATCACGAATTTATTGCTCACAGCAATTCTCATTTTAAAACATTTGTACTATAAAAAGTTGTCAAATTTATCAATACAGTTAAGCAGGTCAACGATAGAATAAGGGTTTCAGGCATT
>JANNLO010000138.1:0-8630 GCA_031396835.1 Snowella sp. SOY_38_metabat_116 | reverse complement strand
TAAATTGACACCGAGAGCTTCTAGAACATCGGCAGAACCAACCTGACTAGAGGCTGAGCGATTACCATGTTTAGCAACTTTAACTCCTGCTGCTGCCACAACAAACGCAACTGCTGTCGAAATATTAAAGGTGGAAGCTCCGTCTCCTCCCGTTCCGCAAGTATCAACTAAAGGCTCTGTGTGATTAATAAGATTCTGTTGAAGAGATTGTTCTTGTAAAACTTGAGCCATCCCAACTAATTCTGCTGCTGAAACACCTTTAGCCTGAATTGCAGCCAGAATCGCGCCAGAAAGAACTGGAGGAATTTCTTCATTTAGCCAGCCTTGCATCAGTTGGGAAGCTTGATTTTGGGAGAGGGAATGGCGATCAAGTAATTGATGCAAAAATGTGGGCCAATGGAGAGAATTTTTGTCTGTCACGATGATTTATTTATTTAAAATCTGCTTTTTGATCATAAAGCTATTTGGTATTGCTCAATCAGAATATGGATTCAACCGGTACAAAACCCAAATTTTTCTGGCGTTGCTAATCTAGAAGATCAATAATATTCTTTTGTGAAATTGTAAAAGCCTAAAATCACATTGATTATTAATCAGGGATTTCTCCATAAAAAGTACCATCTTCTAGCAACTCATCGTTTCCGTTGTGCATAGATTTGAAAATATATTCAGTTATGCTCTTTCATTACCGTTCTAACTCGTTTTATGTCTTGTTGATTAATAGCGACATTGTGCATTAATTTTTCAATGGTATCTGTTTCTTCCGTTGAAAACTAACCATCTAGACCATGCTATTGGTAAAGCCGCAATTGAAATATCATCTAGAAATGCACTTAATTTGTGTTTTTCTCCTTGATCTCGTAGCTTTGACGCTCCATGAATGACAATATCGTTATCTATTAAAAAATTAGGCGATCGCAACAAATAATTTAGTATCGGGGTTATAAGACCAAGCTAAACCATCAGGATCTTTGCTGAGAGTCCAATTAGCGAAATCAGCTTCTGTTTTACGTCTGGCAATGGTACTAGAGGTGGTATCAAGGCGTTTAGCTAAGTCTGATTGAATGAGCGTGAGAGTATTCGCTATTTTTGAAGTAACAGGCTCAGATAATGCAATTTCTTGAGTTGACTCAGGTTCGGAAATAGGATTAATTTCGGCGATCGCTTCCAAGACTGGCTCAGGAACAGATTGACGCTCTTCCTTAATTTCCGCTAGATGGGCAAAAGGCGAAACAACAGGTTTTTCAGACTCAGAGAAAGTTGAGGAAATGACAACGGGAGGAGTTGAAGGAGCAAGAGTTGGTTGTGGTGTCTCTTCTTGGGCGAGTTCACTTTCATCAAAAATTTTACCGAGCGTACTGGCGGTAATAAAGTAATAAACAGTACCTTTATCCTGATAGGAACGACGATAAGCTCCAAATTCCTCTGCTTTTCTTTCTAGAAATTTTTTCGCCGCACCCGCCGTCAAATTACCTTTCAAAGATAGATCAACTGCGGTGAGACAGCCTTGATTTTCTTGAATCAATTGATTAAAAAGAGGATTGACTTGCAAAGACCATTGTTGCCATTGATAATTTGCCCAAACGTTCCAAGCAAGAAACATACCAATAGCGAATAAGATGTATAACCAAGCTCTATACAAAAGCACTAAACCAATTCCCAAAGGAAGGATTAGAACGAGAATGCCTGCTGATTTACGATCTAAAACTTTTCCTGTCATAGTTGATTGATTGTTCTGTAAAGTGGTGTGACGAAAACTTTAGGTTAAGCTTTACCGCAGTAATTAAAATACTAAAAAATCACTATTCACCAGTATATGGGTAGCTTGTCTTTTGCTAGCATGATTTTGGGAAAAATTAATCAGGTTAGAGGAAATATTAAATTGCCTTATGTTCCCTTGTTTTCCATTATTTTTCTTTAAAAACGTCTAGTTTTATCAAGTCCATAGAAAAATCCTAGTAATAGAATTAATCCCATTAATATTAACAAAACACCGCCAAATAAAAAAGATAATACTCCCATTCCTCGTAAAATATAGACTAAAACGGTGATAATCAAGACTCCAAAAAAAGGTAGCTTGAAAACGGAATGACCTGATCGCCCCATGTTAACTTGTGATCGCGAACTTTTTGAGACTTTTTTTTGAGCCATAATTATTTCTTGAAAAAAGTGAAAAGAGAAGTTTCCGAGAAAGATATAGTTATATTTTGAGATGCTACGAGTCTTTTTAATTTTAAGCGTGAGCCAGGTTAAAAAATTATGTTAAGTTTAAACGGAAAAACTGCTTTTGTGACAGGAATTGCTAATAATCGCTCTATTGCTTGGGGAATTGCCCAACAGTTACATAAAGCGGGAGCAGAGATTGGATTAAATTTTTTGCCCGATGAGAAAGGACGTTTTGAGAAAAAAGTGCGGGATTTGGTTGAACCGATTAATCCTAGTTTAATTTTGCCCTGTGATGTCCAAGATGATGCGCAAATTGACACTATGTTTGCTGCGATCGCCAATAAATGGGAAAAATTAGATATTTTAATCCATTGCTTAGCTTTTGCGGATAAAGACGGATTAACAGGAGATTTTAGTAGTATTCCCCGTGAATCTTTCAACAAAGCTCTAGAAATCAGCACTTTTTCCCTCGGACGCTTGGCCCAATCGGCTAAACCTTTGATGACCGATGGTGGCAGCATTATCACCCTGACTTATCTTGGCGGCGTAAAAGTAATTCCCAACTATAATCTCATGGGCGTTGCAAAAGCGGGTTTAGAAATGAGCGTTCGTTATCTTGCGGCAGAACTGGGGCCTTTAAATATTCGAGTAAATGGTATTTCGGCTGGCCCAATTCGTACCCTGGCATCTTCTGCGGTGGGCGGCATTTTAGACATGATTCACCACGTTGAAGAAATTGCACCTTTGCGTCGCACTGTTACCCAATTAGACGTGGGCAATACTGCCGCTTTTTTAAGTAGCGATTTAGCAAATGGTATTACAGGACAAATTATTTACGTTGATTCAGGTTACGAAATTATGGGAATGTAGCACAATTCTTCTCCCTCTTTTTCAGTAAAATTAAGAGGGATTAAAGTTAATTACCATTGGGAAAAATCCTGATTAAACTGACTTAAAGATAATAATTTAATCTCTGAATTATTTTGAATAGAATCTCGTATTAATTGCGTATTGTAGCCCCAATCGGCTAGATATAAACCAACATTATTCAAACTAGATTGATTAGTAACTGAATGCAGAGTTTTTAATAAATCTTCTACAAACCAAAGTTGTTGAGGATTAAGTTGATATTTATCTAAAAGTTGGCTAAGAATTTCATATTTAGGTTGCTTGATTTCTTTGCCTAGAATAAATTGACTTTCAATTAATACTTCTTTTTCTTTTAATAATCTTTGAATGAAACGACTTTCTTTGGTACTGATAATATAAAGTTTCGTCGAAGAATTAATAATTTGTTTTAATCGCTCAATTACACCAGCATAAAAGCGATGTAATCCTAACCAAGTATCTAAATCATTAGTAATCCATTCATCTCTAATCGTGTCAAATTTTTGGATGATTATTTGTTTATTTAATTGATCAGTGGCGAAAATATTTTCTACAATTTCTGGCCAATTATTCAGAATTTTTTCATCAGGAATTTGTAACATTAAAGCCCTAAGCAAAATAGGCATTTCCCAACCTGTTTCAATAACTGGTCTAAGGCGATAAAATTTATCAGCAAATTGCTCTAAGTTTTCAATATTATCAATCGTCCAGATTTTTGCGTAGGTTCGTTTTGTTGTTTCAAAATATTCTAAAATTCCATCACAAATCACACCATCAAAATCTAACGCTAAAATTTGCGGAATTACTTGATTCATTGAAACCTCTTTAAAATCTAGTTAATTATTATTAATTGTATATTTTTGCCAAGCTTGCCAGAAGCTATAAATTGATAAAATTACTAACAATAAATTAAAACACAAACTGACAATTTTTTCTGGTAATTTCGGCAAACAGCGTGTACTAATTTGCGACCCAATTAATCCCCCCATTCCTAAAATTAAACCAACTCCAAAAATAACATTTCCCCTAATTCCATGCCCAACTGTTGCCGCGATCGCAGTGATAACAATTACGCCTAAACTGGTTTGAATGGCGACTTTAATCTTTTCGTTTAATAGTAACATTTGTAAAGGAACCATAATCACTCCACCACCAATTCCAAATAGTCCCGCCAAAAAACCTGCAAATGCTCCTGTTCCCAAGCGTGCCAAAGTTGAATTAACATAAATTGTCTGTTTTTGAGGCTCTTGTTGTTCTAAATTCTTGCGTAATTTAACTAAAAATATATTAATAATTAATAATAATCCAAAGGCAAAAAGAAGTAGATCTGGTTGGAATTTATTAGCCAGATAAACCCCTAATTGTGCTGTAATTAAAGCAGGAATTCCCATCAAAAAAACACGATTAAAATCTAAATATCCCATGCGCCAATTTTGAAAACTTCCAGAAATTGAAGTTAAAATAATTGCTAAACTACTAGTAGCAACGGCTTGGACAGGAGTATAATTTAAAGTTACTAAAATAGGAACTAAAACAGTACCGCCACCAATGCCTAATAGTCCTGCTAATAAGCCTGAAATTAATCCGCCGAGAATCAAAAAAAATAACTCATTTTCCATTATAATTTTTATGTAATTCTTAGTTTAAAGCAAGAATAATCTCTCTTTAAAAACTATAAAAGCTTGTCGAATGACCCAATTAATGTTAACACTAAGAATAACTGTACTAAATAACTATCATTAAAAGATTATGGGAGATTTTCTCGATAACATAAGTCGCTATCCTCGTTACATGATTAGCTTAATTTTAGGCATCTTTTTTGCCTTTTTTGCTTGGCTAAAACCATTTTTTCAAAATCCTATCGCTGCCGTCGCGTTAGTTGGGATTTTGACTGGCGGATTCATTTTTCTCTTTTTTACCTTACGAGCCATGCTAGGATTAACGACAGTATAGAGGCGTTGTTTGCGTCTCTAACCCAGCAATAAGGTGCTCAGTAAGGAGCAAAATAATATGGCTACTAGTCGGCGAGTTTCTCGTATTTCGTCTTTGATTAAGCGTGAAGTCAGCCAAATGTTGCTTTATGATATCAAAGATGATCGTGTCGGTGCGGGAATGGTGAGTGTAACTGATGTGCAAGTCTCAGGAGATTTACAGCACGCAAAAATTTTTGTAAGTATTTATGGGACAGAAGCGGCAAAAATCGAAACAATGGAGGGTTTGCAGTCTTCAGCTAGTTTTGTGCGTCGGGAATTAGGGCAACGGGTGCGTTTACGGCGGACTCCAGAAATTGCTTTTTTAGAAGATTCCTCGATTGAACGCGGCGATCGCATTTTGAATTTACTTAATACTTTAGAAATTGACGAAGAAGATTTGGAAGAAACTCAAGAAGAGGAAGACTTAGAATCTGAATAATTCTTAATGATTTAAAAATTGAAACTTAAATTTCCTCAATTCAGTCTTATCTCTTATTAAAGGGAATAATTGAACGAAATGAAGCAATGATCAAAAAATTTGTATTAGTGGCCTGTGCATTAATTTTGGCAGCAACTTATCAACCTCCAACTTGGGCAGGAAAGGTATTAGACCGCATTAAAGAAACTGGAATGATTACGGCTGGAACTCGCAAAGACGCTATTCCTTTTGGCTTTGTAGATAAAAATGGTAAATGGGTTGGTTATTCTTTAGATATGTTAGAAATGATCCGTAAACAAACGGAAAAACAACTAGGTAAACCGATTCAATTAAAGTTAGTTGAAGCAACTCCAGAAAACCGTTTTCAGCAAATCAAAAATGGAAGTATTGATATTGAATGTGCTTCTACAACTTTTACTTGGGAAAGAACCAAACAAGTTGATTTTTCGGTCAGTTATTTTGCTGATGGAACCAAAGTTTTAACGAATAAAAAAAGCGGTTTAAATTCATTAGCATCGTTAGCTGGCCGTAAGATTGGTGTAATTCCCAACACAACTAATGAAAAAGCGATTAAACTTCAACAACCTGCGGCCCAATTAATCCCGATTCAAAATCAAGCTGATGGTTTAGCAAAACTAGAAAAAGGTGAAATTGAGGGATTTGCAGGAGATGGGATTGTTTTAGAAGGTATCCGCAAAAAGTCTAAAAACGCTGGTGATTTAGTTGTCGTTCCCAATTTTCCCTATCAATATGAATCTTATTCCTGTTCGTTACCAAAGGATGATTCTGACTGGCGGAATTTAGTGAATTATAGTTTGATTAAATTTATGGAAGGCGTTGTCAGCGATCAACCTGATTCAGTTGCTATCTATGAAAAATGGTTTGGTGAAACAGGAGTTACGCCTTATCCCAGAGATAACATTAATGACTATTTTCAGGGAATTCTTGACTCCTATGAGTGGATACCGATCATTGATTATTAATATTATAATTTCGCTGTTTGACACTATTTGAAACTATTCGGCGATCGCATAAATTTTATAGAACTTTATAGAACAGAATTTTTTCAGATTATGACCTTAAGATCCTTCGTGCGTGAATCCCTTTAAGTCAGTGGTAAACTGAGCATAATAACTTTTAAATTTTTTGGTTTGAGGCTGAGGAAAAAATCAATGAAAGCGATGATTCTAGCGGCAGGGAAAGGAACCCGTGTGCGTCCTATCACTCATACAATTCCTAAACCGATGATTCCGATTCTCCAGAAGCCCGTGATGGAGTTTTTATTGGAACTGCTACGTCAACATGGATTTGACCAGATTATGGTGAATGTTAGCCATTTAGCAGAAGAGATTGAAAGTTATTTTCGGGATGGGCAACGTTTTGGAGTACAAATTGCTTATTCCTTTGAGGGAAGTATCATTGATGGGAATTTAGTTGGTGCGGCGATCGGTTCGGCAGGAGGATTGCGACGGATTCAAGATTTTAACCCATTTTTTGACGATACTTTTGTTGTGCTGTGCGGAGATGCTCTGATTGATTTAGATTTAACGGCCGCTTTAAAAATGCACCGACAAAAAGGCGCGATCGCAACCATTGTTACCAAGTCAGTTGCTAAAGAATTAGTTCCCAGCTATGGAGTTGTCGTCACGGATGAAGACGGTAGAATTCAAGCCTTTCAAGAAAAACCGAGTGTAGAAGAAGCTCTCAGCACCCAAATTAATACTGGAATTTATATTTTTGAACCCGAAATTATTGATTATATTCCACCCAATCAAGAATATGACTTGGGTGCGGATCTTTTTCCCCAATTAGTTGCAAAAAATGCTCCGTTCTACGCCGTCAATATGGATTTTGAATGGGTTGATATTGGAAAAGTGCCAGATTATTGGGAAGCGATTCGGGGTGTTTTATTACGAGAAATCAAAAATGTTGCTATTCCAGGAATGGAAGTTAAACCAGGAATTTATACAGGGATTAATGTCGCAGTTAACTGGGACAAAGTTCATATCGAAGGCCCTGTTTATATTGGCGGTATGACTCGCATTGAAGACGGTGCAACCATTATTGGCCCCAGTATGATTGGCCCTAGTTGCCACATTTGTAGCGGTGCAGTGGTGGACAATAGCGTTATTTTTGAATATTCGCGTTTAGGAGCGGGGGTTCGCCTAGTCGATAAATTGGTATTTGGGCGTTATTGTGTGGACAAAACAGGAGCCGCGATCGATGTTCAAGCAGCAGCACTCGATTGGTTAATCACAGATACCCGACAAGCTCCGCCTTATGAAGAAAATACTCAGCAACAAATGTTTTCTAATCTTCTTCAATCCGAATAAAAACTAACTAAAAGCTCACGAGAAAAATAGTAAAAATAAAAAATTATTGCAGGACAAGTTTAAAAAAAAAATGAGCATCAACTATTAGATGTGGGATATTTTTTTGAGATGGTAACAGCTTGTCATAAAATTAATTTGTGTCCCCAATCTCTGATAAATTTTTTTAACTAGATTTTAGGATGTTTGTTGACAACTTATCTTTAACCCTTAATATTTGAATGGAATGGCACATCACCGATGCCCAGAGTTTGGCAATTATTGACCACGAAATAGGAGAATCTGCTTTCTGTCCCGCAGAATACGAAATTATTCGTCGCGTTATTTTAGCAACTGCTGATTTTGATTATCACGGACTGCTCAGTTTTTCAGAACGTGTTTTATCTGCTGGTGCCGCAACACTCGCCGCAAGGACGACAATTATTGTGGATGTGCCAATGGTGCAAGTAGGCATTGTTCCCAATCTTCAACAAACTTTTGCGAATCCTGTTTATTGTAGTACGCAAACTATCACTCGTCCCCAAAAAGCTAAAACTCAAGCAGCGTGGGGATTACAAACTTTGGCGAGACGCTATCCTGAAGGAATTTTTGTGATTGGGGATTCTCAAACAGCTTTGGCCGCATTGGTTGAATTAATTAAAGACGAAAATATTCGGCCAACTTTAGTGATTGCTACTCCATCGGGTTTTGTGGGTGCGGATGTGGAAAAAGAACGACTCCAAGATTCTCTAGTTCCCAATATTATTGTCGATGGTCGTAAGGGAAATTCCACTGTTGCCGTGGCTATTGTCAATGGATTGGTTGATTTAGCTTGGCAAGCTTATGAACAAAGTG
>JANNLO010000128.1:0-5565 GCA_031396835.1 Snowella sp. SOY_38_metabat_116 | reverse complement strand
GTGCTGCAACAAGTTTACAAACCTTAAACAGTGGAGACAGTCTGACGGGCGTTGGAGAAAATCCTACCTTAACTTTGCTCTGGGACAATGCTTCAAATCTTGGTGTTTCTAATACCATTTTACCCGCATTAATAACAGGGGTTGAAACCTTTAATGTTACTAATGTTGGAGTGGCTCCTCTAACAATTCTCAGCACCAATGTAACGGGCATTCTTAACGTTAATATCGGTGACAGTACTGAGAGTTTGAGAATGACGAATCTCCAGACTGCACTGACAACTATCTCTATCTCTCGTAACTTTGAGTCTTTTCCTGGTGTCGGAGATTTTGCTGATGCCCAATTTACGATCGCCGATGCGGCTCTAGCTGGTGCGGAAGATACACTAGCCATCACCTTAGACCAAGTTCTGGGCGGAGAGTTGGCTATTGGTCGTCTTACCCCTGGCAATTCTGGCTATGAAAAAGCCTCTATTAATAGTATTGGCTTTGAGAACACATTAGGTGTTGCTGGCATTCGTGGACTACAGGAACTAACTGTTAAAGGGGATCAAAACTTGACCTTAACAGGTTCTCTCGCTCCAGGTTTCACCACCTTAGATGCGACCGAATTTACCGCTAACTTTACAGCTCAGGCAACTAATAATCCAGGAAGCATTGTATTTAAAGGTGGTTCAAAGGTAGATACTTTCACCATTAATGGTGATGGTAATCACAACTTGACTGGTAATGATGGCGATGATTCATTTCTCGTTACTGCTAATGGTAAGCAAACCTTTGACGGCGGAATGGGAAATGATGTCATTACCGTAACTGGTAATGGCGATGGTACTTTTACTGGTGGTGAAGGTGATGACACTGTTACCGTATTTGGTGATGGTAAGCAAACCTTTGACGGCGGACTAGGGAATGACACTGTTACCGTAACTGGTAACGGCGATGGTACTTTTACTGGTGGTGAAGGTGATGACACTGTTACCGTAACTGGTAATGGCATCCAAACCTTTGACG
Organism: Snowella sp. SOY_38_metabat_116; assembly: GCA_031396835.1. Taxonomy (GTDB): domain Bacteria; phylum Cyanobacteriota; class Cyanobacteriia; order Cyanobacteriales; family Microcystaceae; genus Snowella. Next base: position 4,557 of record JANNLO010000128.1, on the reverse strand, counting down.
GCGGAAAAGGAAATGATTCATTTACCGTAACTGGTAATGGTGATCATGTTGCTACTGGTGGTGAAGGTAATGATTCCTTTACTTCTGCTGGAACTGGTAACGTTAAGTTTACTGGGGATGCAGGCGATGACAAATTCACCTTTAAGAGTGGTTTTACCGACTCTAAGGACAACTTTGATGTTATCGATGGTGGCGAAGGTATCAACACCCTTAACTTGGTAGCGAATGAAGTTGAAGCTCTGAATGTTTTGGATAAAAATGTAACAAAAATCCAAACCTTGGAACTTTCTACCAAAGGCACTGCAAATCAGGGACTCCGAGCAGATTTTGTAGGAACTTCCGTTAATGCAGTTACCTTAGAAGCTGGAACGGCGGGAGCATATAACATCCGCTTCAATGCTGGGGCGAATACCCTTAAGGTCATGGGCAATACAAATGGCCTTTTAACAACATCAGTTAATGGCGTTGCTACGACTGATAACCTCAAACTAGTCATTGATGGCAATGGTGCTGCTGGCTTAACATTGCAAGATCTGACCTTGAGTGGTATTGAGCAACTCACTATCGATTCTGTTAACGCGCTAACCCAGAACAAAATTGGAGCGATTACTCTGCCTCTAGGCTTTAACGATACTGTCACCATAACAGGAAACTCTACTCTAGAATTGACAGGTGCGGTTACTGCCAACGCGATTAATGCTTCTGCTTTAACTGGTGGCTCATTACAAATGAAGGGTGGTCGCTCTATTAGTCCTACTGGTATTACTATCACTGGCTCTGCTGGGGATGACTTCTTAGATGGTACTACAACTGCGGATGTCTTAAATGGCGGTGCAGGAAGTGATACCTTCTTCCAAGAAAACGGTGCTACAAAGGCGGCGTTAGCTTCTACTTCAGGTAAGAACCTCACGGTAGGTGCTACCTTTACACTTGAAGATAGTAAACTTGACCCTCTTTCTGGTGCTGACATTGTCCTCAACTTTGAAGTTGCAGGAGATTTATTACAGACTGGTAAAGATGCTGGGGATGTTACTAACTTGGTTATTGGCGGTGCCATTGCGAATAACAATAACTTCGCTATCCGAGGTGATTATGTTCTTTCGGCTGGAGTGGCTGAGTTTAAGACTAATCTTGGTTCTGGAGCGGATGTTCTTGTCTTTACTGCAACTGGTAATGATCTAAGTGCAGTCGGTGATTTAGGTACAAACTTCACGGTTCTGCAAGGTATTGGTGGCTCAACGCTAACTGGTGCTAACTTTGTTTAAATTAGTTGTTTAGTCTGTCGAATTTACTCTCAGACTTAAATACTAAATATTATTGATGGGACTGATTCTTTATGGATTAGTCCCTTTTTTATATAAGGGAAATGATCTAAAAAATAATATTTTAGATTGGTTTGTTTCTTGATAGAATAGGTCATATTTTGCGATTATTAACGTGTTGATGGAGACAAAACTATTATGGTTTGGAATGAAGGTTATGTGGCGGAAGTGAATTACACCTATGGATTTTATGGAGAACTGAGTCCAACTAAACTAGCATTGGCTGGCACATTAAAGTCCATTCAGACTCCTAACCTGACTCAAGCTTTTAACTATTGTGAACTGGCTTGTGGGCGGGGTTATTCGGCCAATTTATTAGCTGCTACCTATCCCCAAGCTCAATTTTATGCTAATGATTTTAATCCGAGCCATATTATTGAAGCTAAAACCCTAGCAGAAGCGGCAGGCACTCGCAATGTGCATTTCTTTGATGATAGTTTTGAAGAATTTATTAATCAGGATTTGCCGAACTTTGACTTTATTGTTTTACACGGAATTTATAGTTGGATTAGTCCGAAAAACCGTCAGGCAATTGTTAATTTTATCCGAAAAAAACTTAATGTTGGTGGATTAGTTTATATTTCCTATAATGCTTTGCCTGGATGGGCTGCTGCGATGCCAATGCAAGCTTTGATGCTTCGTCATGGTCAACTTTCTTCTGAACCTATTCTCAATCGAATTAAAGATTCATTAAATTTCACGGGACAATTATTAGAAGCAAATGCTAATTACTTTGTTCAAAATCCAATTCTTAAAAACCGTTTTGAACGACTAAAAGATCAAAATCCTAATTATTTAGCTCACGAATATTTTAATGAAGAATGGAATTCTTTTTATTTTGATGAAGTGGCGAAAGAACTAGAAATGGCTAAGCTGAATTTTATTGGTTCGGCGCATTTTTCAGATCATATAGATGCAGTTAATCTTACGGCAGCTGCCCAAACGCAATTAGCCCAAATTAACGATCCAATCTTTCGAGAAGTTGTGCGAGATTTCTTTGTAAATACTCAATTCCGTCGAGATATTTTTGCACGAGGTCGATTATTATTAACATCTCAAGAACAAGTTAAAAATCTGCAAAATACACGATTTGCTCTGTTAGTATCTGTTGCAAATATTAAGTTTGAGCATCAGTTTCCCCTGGGTGAAGTTAAACTCCAAGAAGAAATTTATGGGCCAATTTGTACAACTTTAGCGACAGGATCTTTAACTCTAGGTGAATTGCAAAATCATCCGCAAACAAAACATATTTCTTTAAATAGTTTGTATCAAGCTCTTATTATTTTGATTGGGATTGGCTATATTCATCCAGCCGTCAATGAAACGATCCGTAAACAACGACAAAAATCTACGGACGCTTTTAATTCAGCAGTTAAAATGAAAGCTTTTTATGGCGACGAGATGAATTATTTAGCATCTCCTTTGATTGGTACGGGCATTGCCGTCAATCGTTTAGAACAATTATTATTGCTGGCAAAATCGCGCAAACAAGAAGGAGTTGAATTTGTGTGGCAAGTGTTATCTAATCAAGGCAAAAAATTAATTAAAGAGGGAAAAACTCTTGAAACTGAGGAGGAAAATAAGGCTTATCTTCAAACTTCTGTTGACGAATTTTATCGCGATCGCTTACCTATTTTAACTGGATTAGGAATTAGCTAAATTGATCTAATTTTCGGCAGATTATTTTGAATATTTTTTATAATCCAATCACAAAGGCTTAAAGTTATGATGTTTGAACAGGCACAATTATATTTAGAGCAATGTGATTAGAAACACGCGATCGCATTTAGTGAAGCTCAATTAAAGAAGGATAAAATAATGACTTCTAATGTATTTCAGAAATTAAAAAAATCCCTTTACTGAATATGATTAATCTACTTTCTAAATCTGTTTTAACTAATTTTGAAGAATTTATTCACTGGTATCCTTTACAGTCCGAATATTCCTATGAACTTCATGATGGTGATATTATTCAAATGCCTAAACCCAAAGGGAAACATTCTCAAATTGCTGGTTTTTTGATGAATGAACTCAGTTTTGAGATTAGAAGATTAAATTCATCCTATTTTGTTCCCAGGGAATGTATTGTTAGAGTGAATGAATTGTCGGGCTACGAACCAGATGTTATTGTTCTAAAAAAAGCGATTATTCAAGATGAACCTCAATGGGAAAAGGAATCTACCGTCACTCGTGGAGATTTGGTTGCTCTTATTATTGAAGTTGTTAGCAGTAATTGGAGTGATGATTATGCCCTGAAACTAGATGCTTATGAAGCTTTAGGCATTACAGAATATTGGATTGTGGATTATTTGGGTTTGGGAGGTAAAAGGTTTATTGGTTCTCCTAAACAACCAACTTTAACGATTTATTCATTAATTGAAGGTGAATATCATGCTACTCAATTTAGAGAAGGACAAAAGATCAAGTCGCCTAGTTTTCCTAGTTTATCTTTAAGTACTCGACAAGTTTTTAACGGCCAATTTGAGGCATGATTAAGAAATTAGTTGCAGATTTTTAAACAAGCAAAAGTATTTTTAGATCAAGATGATCATGAAAACGCGATCGCTTTTCATCCCTTTCGTTATAGTTTTGTAGATGAGTTTCGAGCATATTTGTATAATAAGGTTAGACTAAGTTTCGAGAAATTCGGAAAAATGCTCACGATAGAAATCATTATCAATGAATTAGATTCAGTACCAGAGCCTTTGTTAGCTGAGGTGCTTGATTTTATTCGGTCTGTTAAAGATAAGAGTATGGCATTTTCTAATCCGTCTAGTCCTCCCCGTATAGCAGGCTTACATGAGGGACAAGTTTGGATGAGTGACGATTTTAACGATACTTTGCCCGATGAGTTTTGGTTCGGCGATGATCAATGAGAATTTTAATTGATACTCATGTTTTTATTTGGTGGACTGGGGATGTTAAAAAACTCTCGTCGCGGGTTTGTAATTTGCTAGTTGATCCGAATACAGATGTAATGTTAAGTATTGTCAGTGTTTGGGAGATGCAAATCAAATCTTCTTTAGGTAAGCTACAATTTAAAACGAGTTTATCGCAGTTGGTTGATGACGAGGTTAATGGTAATCGAATTGAGTTATCGGAAAATTGGGTAAAAACCCCGTCCTTTAGGACGGCTTTAATTGGTTTTGAATGTACTGCTTGAGAACTTCAATGGGCGCACCACCTGCGCTAGAAACAAAATAACTAGGCGACCATAAAGCATTTTTACCGTATG
>JANNLO010000074.1:0-35062 GCA_031396835.1 Snowella sp. SOY_38_metabat_116 | reverse complement strand
GTCTGTTCATCTTGTCTTTGTCAATGGGGTTAAGTCTTCTATTACACTCACGCATAAACAAAATTTGATTTTGCAGTTTCTTGGTTCCTCTTCTCGGCAATATTATTTTTTGTCTTAAATAACCTGCTGAATGCGGGTTTTATTATCTTCTACAAAATTAATTATAAGATTAGTATTTATTTGAAATGAATTTTTAGAAACTTCAAAGTATTCTTCAACGTTAAAAGGAAGGTGATAATTTTTCTTTTTTAAAAACGTATTTAAATAGTTTTTTATTCTCTTAAGTTTTTTTGGATTACTATTATTTAGTATCATGATATTGCTAATCTTGAAATTTTCTGGAGATAATAGTTTAATTAAAATATGATCGCGATTAACTGTCAATCAAGTTAAAACTTCCTTGCCGATCATTTTTTGATAACGAACCTCAAGCTCCTGCCTCAAAGACGGTAAATGACTCAAACTTTGATCCGCCATCATCAACTTTTCTGCGGCTTCTCTTGCTAATAATAATACTTCTTGATCCTCTACCAAACTTGCTAACGCAAAATCAGGTAAACCCGACTGACGACTCCCCAAAACCTCACCAGGCCCGCGTAATCGTAAATCCATCTCTGAAATAAAAAAGCCATCCTGGGATTGCTCCAAAACACTTAAACGCTGACGAGCATCCACATTTTTACTACTACTCATCAACAAACAATAGGATTGATGGGAACCCCGTCCCACCCGACCGCGTAATTGATGCAATTGAGATAAGCCAAAACGTTCTGCATTTTCGATTAACATCACCGTTGCATTGGGAACATCCACCCCGACCTCGATCACCGTTGTTGAAACAATAATTTGCGTTTGGCGATCGCGGAATGAATTTAAAGCGGCTTCTTTGTCGGCGGAACTCATACGACCATGTAAAAGCCCAATTTGGAAATTAGGAAAAACTACTTCGGATAAATGTTTATGTTCTTCAACGGCAGCTTTTAGGTCTAACTTTTCGGATTCTTCAATCATCGGGAAAATAATATAAACTTGACGATCCTGCGCCACTTCTCGGCGAATTAAATCATAGGCTTGGGGGCGTTCTTTTTGGGTTAAAGCCGTTGTTTGAATCGCCTGTCTGCCTGGGGGTAATTCATCAATTTGACTGACATCTAAATCCCCATGCAACGTTAACGCCATTGTTCGAGGAATGGGAGTTGCTGTCATCGTTAAAACGTGGGGAGATTCACCTTTTGCTAACAATTTTGCCCGTTGTAAAACCCCAAAACGATGCTGTTCATCAATGACTACTAAGCCCAATTTTTGAAAATTTACCTTGTCTTGAATCAGCGCGTGAGTTCCCACTAATAGGGGCAATTCTCCTGTTTCTAATTGAGAGTGAATTTCTCGTCTTTTGGCAACTTTAGTAGAGCCTGTTAACAATTCCACAGGCAAATGGAGCATATTAAACCAACCAACTAATTTATGATAATGTTGTTCTGCTAAAACTTCTGTTGGAGCCATCAATGCGCCTTGATAACCTGATTGAATCGCCGCTAAAAGAGCAATAACTGCGACAACGGTTTTGCCTGAACCCACATCTCCCTGGACTAAACGATTCATGGGAGTTGCTAACTCTAAATCTGCTAAAATTTCGTTAATGACTCGTCGTTGGGCATTAGTTAAACTGAAAGGCAAAAGATTATTAAAGTTTTCAATTAATTCACCTCTAGGCGTAAAAATTGCACTTTTTTCCGTACTTTTTTGTTGGTGACGGCGGTGCAAAAATCCTAATTGCAAATAGAAAAATTCATCAAAAACTAATCGCCTTCTGGCATGAATTAAATGTTCAGAACTTTCGGGAAAATGGATATTTTTAATCGCTTCTTGCAAATCAATTAAACCGTAGGATTTCTTAATACCTTCAGGTAAAGGATCTTGAAGTTGTTTAATCGCGCCTATTGCCATCAAAACGGCCTTACGAATTAGATCAGCAGGAACTCCTTCTGTTAGAGGATAAACTGGTAAAACGCGACCAATAGTGACAGATTCAATATGGGAACTAATACTATCAAGAATTTCCAATTCAGGGTTATCTAAAGTTAGTCCATATTTAGTTTCTTTGACTAAACCCGATGCCGCGATCGCAGTTCCATGGGAATAAATACGTTTGATACTTTCTTGCCAGCCTTTATTACTATAGCGATGACCTGCATAAAAACGATTTAATTTAATTCGATTTGTGTGATCTTTAATTAATAATTCAAAAATCGTTAAATTCTTATTTTTAGGACTCGAAAAACAATTACAACGAACAACTGTTCCCACTAGCGTTACCGTTTCTCCAGCAGTTAATTGAGAAATACTTACTTGACGAGCATAATCAATATGATTGCGGGGATAATAAAACAATAAATCACGAACCGTTGCTAATCCTAATTTTTGTAATAAATTACTTTTTCTAACTCCAATTTCAGGAATTTCTTTTAATACTTGATCGAGCTTAAAATCACTTTTTTCTTGAGTCGAAATAGACGCGATCGCTTTAACCCTGGGAGCTTTTGGCGAAGGTGGTTCGGTCGGTTGTTCAAAATCTCGGCGCAATTCCAACAAGAATCGGCGAGTTTCAGCAACTAGAGTTTGACGTTGATCTAGGTCTAATTGGGGATATTCAGCATATTTTTGCCCCAAATCTTGCCAGCGACGGCGTGAAACAGTGGACGTTCCTGGGGGAGGCGTGTTTCCGAAAGTTAAACAGAAAAATTCACTAAAACGGTATTGATTGCCCTGAATGTCCATAAAACCCCGCTCCGCTTCCACAGAAAGGGCTTTTTGTAACCGTAACCAATCAGGCGCGTTTTGTTCTCCCACAGATGCCCATTAATTTTTAGATAAACTTTGAACTTACCATTTTAGTTAATAAGAGGTTCGATCAACGTTATCTTCAAAATTTTCAGAAAATTTGGACAATTCAGGATTCATTGCTTCTAGTTGGGCGGCTAAGGCAATCAATGTCGCTTCATCGGCGGGTTTCCCTATTAATTGCACACCAATTGGTACGTTATTTTCATCTCTAGCAACGGGTAACGCGATCGCGGGCAAACCTGACGCATTACAAGGTGGACAAGGTGCAACCCAATCAATAATTTTTTGAATTGTATCAGCAGGAGCTAAATCAGCCCATTGCCCAATTTTAATCGGTTGATGACGATAGACTGGCAAAACTAAAATATCAAACTGGTCAAAAAAGCCAATAATTTGTCGAGAAATTAAGTGCATTTGTCGAACTGCTTGAAGATAATCTCCCGCAGATAAATTTTGCTCTCCTAACCAACGATTTACGGGACTAAGCAATGCTAAAGGAATTCCTGAAGCGGTTACTCCCGATTGCCAAATTTTAGTAAAAGGTTCAATTAATCCCTGGGCATCAAAACAAGCGTATTTAACCTGATGTCCCAAAGATTCTAGGCGTTTTACGGTGATTTTAACTCCTTCTTGACAAACAATATCGGCATCGGGAAAGGGCGGAACACTATAGGCAAATGCAATTCGCAAGGTTGGCAAAGATTGATTAACAGCTTCTAAAAAAGGAACTTCGGGATCGGGCAACCAATAGGGATCGCCAGTTGTGTAACCCGACAAAATATCTAATAAAGCAGCCGCATCTCTCACATTTCGAGCTAAAGGGCCGATCGCTGCAATTCCACTTTGATGATCTCCAATGGGTGCAAAGGAAACCCTGCCCCTACTCGGTTTGATGCCAACTAATCCGCAACAACTAGCTGGGCCACGCACTGAACCACCGCCATCTGATCCCTGGGCGATCGCACAAAAACCTGCTGCCACAGCCGCCGCCGATCCACCACTAGAGCCACCCGCCGTATAATCTAAATTCCAAGGATTTCGAGTTGGCGCAAATCCTGGAGTTTCAGTATAGGGAAAGGAACCCAGTTCAGAGGTAGCCGTTTTTCCTAATAAAATAAATCCTGCTTTTTTCATGCGAGTTACTGCCCCATCGTCATAGGTTGCCATATTTTCTTTTAATGCCGCTACACCATAGCTCACAGGCATTTCTTCTACAGCGTTTAGGTCTTTAATTGCAGTTGGCACTCCGAAAAAAGGTGGCAATTGTTTAATATCTGAAATTTTGGCTAGGTGTTCGGTTTTGGCCTTAGCATCCGCGATCGCCATTTCTGAAGCAACATGAAAAAAACTGCCTAATTGAGGATCTAATCTTTCAATACGAGCTAAGAAAAATTGAGTTAACTCCAGGGGAGAAATCGCACGTTGACGGATAAGTCGAGCTAATTCCAATGCAGGAGTAAAAGCTAAATTATTCATTTTAGAGTTTAGATCGTATTTTTAATGATGTTTAAATTTTAAAAAATTGAATTTTGGGTTCTAAAGGTTCTTGTACTAGACCAACGCCAGCAAAACCCCATCGTTGCAACTGATTTTTTAGTTGATTTCCCGTAACCGATTCTACTGCAAAATGATGGGCAACATCGAGCGCGTGGGTATTAACATAACTCAAAGCATCATAGTCTTCTTTAAACAATAAAACATAGTTAATTTCTGTATTATTATCAGGATTTTTAAGACGAGCAGTAACATATTGTCCATCCATTTTGGAACGCAGCAGATAGTGAATTTCAGTAAACATTTTTAGAATAATTAAAGTTAGTTAAAATCTATTTTAAATCAGATAGTTTAATCCGAGGATCAACTGCTTTTAAGAGTAAATCGGCAAGTAAATTTCCGACAATTAACATTGCTGCTCCCATCATTAAACTTCCCATTACAAGATATAAATCCTGAGCCGTTACCGCTTGTAAAATCAATCTTCCTAAGCCTGGCCAATTGAAGAAAAATTCAGCAATAAAAGCCCCACTTAATAAACTTGAAAACTCAAAACCTAAAAGGGTAATTAGTGGATTAATCGCATTTCGTAGCGCATGAATATAAATCACTTTATTTTCTGGTAATCCTTTGGCTCTAGCGGTTTGAATATAATCTTGGCGCATAACGTCTAATAGTTGTCCTCGTGTTAATCTTTGTAATCCAGCAAAACTGGTAATACTTAAAGCTAGAGTTGGTAAGATCATATGCCAAAGAATATCTCTTATTTTACCAAATATTGAAAACTCTGCAAAATCAATGCTGGTCATATCCCCAACGGGCAACAATGGAGAAACATTCTGAGCGACAATTAACAAAATTAAAGCAGTGATAAAACTCGGAAAACCTTGTCCAAAATAACTTAAAACTCTTAAGATTTTATCTAAGATTGTACTTTGTTTAACTGCACTGATTATTCCTAAAGGAATTGCGATCGCCCAAGTAATAATAAGAGAAGAAATTGCTAATAATAGGGTTGCAGGAATACGTTCTAAAAGTAAAGAAGAAACAGAACGATTATAAACAAAACTTTGTCCAAAATTAAAGTTAGTAATTACCTGAATTAACCAGAGCCAATATTGAATATACCAGGGTTTATCTAAGCCAAATTGGATTTTAATTTCCTTAATAGTTTCAGGAGAAATTTTAGGGTTTTGTTGGAGAGTATCTAGATAACTTCCTGGTGCTAATTGAATAATAATAAAACTTAAAAAAGAAGCCAATAAAAGAGTTAAAAGTCCTTGCAAAAAACGTTTAGCAATATACAAAAAAGTTTCGCTCGTTAACCAGAGAAAAATCTGATTTAGCCAGCGATTAATCATTAATGAAGCAGAAAAACGAGTGGTCATTTAATATTGAACAAGCGTCACAATCGGTAAATCGGGCAATCTTTTTCGTCCGCCTAAATCTTTTAATTCAATAATAAAAGCAAACCCTAAAATCTTACAGCCAATATTCGCAAGTAATTCTGCCGTTGCTTTAGCTGTTCCACCAGTGGCAATTAAGTCATCCACAATGACAACGCTGTGATTGGCTTTTAAGGCATCTTGATGAATTTCTAGGCAATCTGTGCCATATTCTAGATCGTATTTAATTTGATGAACGGCTGCTGGTAACTTGCCAGGTTTACGGACAGGAATAAATCCCGCACCTAATTGGTAAGCAAGCGGAACCCCAAATAAAAAGCCCCTGGATTCCATCCCGACTACATAATCAGGAAAGAGTCCCATTTCTCTGCATTTTTCAGACAGAGTGTCAATCGTGTATCGTAATCCTTCGGCATCACCTAAAAGCGTGGTAATATCTCGAAAAAGAATCCCAGGTTTAGGAAAATCGGGAATGTCGCGGATAAGTGCTTTGAGATCCATGCTTGTCTTGTTGAAAAGGAATAAATCAGGCTTGGCTACTGAAAAAAGTGATCACCTTTGGGCATAATAACAAAAAAGCGATCTGCTACATAAAACTGATACAAAGCGAAATATTAAGTCACATTGAGGTTTACGAACTGCTTCAACCAGAACCGTCGGCGGCACTCTGTCCACAAGCTGACACGGTATAACCTACCGCCTGATTTCCTAAAATTCTGGCCGCATTTAAGTCTCTATCAATTTCTAAGCCACATTCACAAAGGTAAACCCGCTCTGATAAAGATAATTCACTTTTAATCGCTGTTTAATAATTTACAAAATAGTTGAAATTAGAAAATATTAAGATTTTTTTACAATCAGATCCATCTATTAGCTGCATTGTTATCATTCTGGAAAGGTATATCACGTCTCTTTTTAATTGTTTTAATTTAATAGAAACTAGACAAAAAAAGGAAAAGTAATGACTATCTTTAAAGTCATGACATGGAACCTGGAAAACCTGTTTCAGCCTTCTTCGTCAGACTCCGAAATTGTCCAGAAATATGCAGAAAAAATCAACTCTTTAGCCAAAGTTATCCTAGAACTTGATGCTGATGTCGTTGGTGTGCAAGAGGTTGGCAATCCTGAAGCGTTTGAGGATTTAGTCCAGCAATTAGAAAATAATTATCCCCATCATCAACTTTCAACTGCACCCGATCCCAGAGGAATCAGAGTCGGTTTTCTTTCTAAACTTGAGATTGAAGATTCGGAAAATATTATTGATTTTCCCTCAAAAGGTTTGGCTAGTGTGCCAGGACTCGATAATGACGGCAAATTAAACAAAGTGAACCGTCTCAGTAGAGGGGCTTTACGAATTACGATTACGTTAGATTCTGGGCTAAAAATAAATCTGATTACAACTCATTGGAAGTCGAAACTTTTAACATTTCCGAAAGGACGTTTTACAACTTCTGATCAAGATGAACGCGCAAAAGTTGCTGGTATGGCTCTGTTAAAACGAACGGCAGAAGCTGTGGCTATTCGAGTCAAAGCCAACAAGTTATTAGTAGGAAATAAAAACCAAGGGTTAATTGTTTTGGGAGACTTGAATGATGTGCCAGAAGCGGCCACAACTCAAATGTTGCAAGGACAAACAGGCAGTGAAATAGGAACAAATGGATTTTTTCGTCCCGACAAAGGAGATGATTCTCGCCTATTTAATCTTGCTCCTCTTATTCACTTGGAAAGAAGATTTTCGCGTATTTTTGAAGGTAGTGGTGAATTGATTGATCATATTTTTGTGAGTCAAGAATTCTTGCCAGGAACACCGCGTCGTCTGCCAATGGTTGACAGTCACATTGATGTTTTGGGTCAGCTTCCTTCAATCACAGAAAAGCCTAGTGAAAGAAAGGGAAAAGCAGGGTCAGATCACGCGCCAGTGACGGCTATTTTTGATTTATAAATGTTTTGATTTTAGTCTGATTTAACAATTTTATTTAATAAGAGGAAATCGTTATGCCATTAAGCGAAGGTTATGGAATCTTGAAAGGAAAAGCTTTGGAACGACAAACAGAACGCAATGATACACAAAGTCCTCACTATCAAATTTTAGTTGAAGGAAATTCTGAAAAATATCGAGTTCCTATTAATGTTAAATCTGTTAAAAAACCTTTTGATTTATTAGTCAAAATTGATCAAAATTTTAAACATCCCCTGACGAATAAATTAACCGAGCTAAAGTCTGGTTTTACCGAAATTTCCCTAGAAGAACGAAAAACGGGCGGAATTACTTTGGATTATATTCGTATGAATTTAGCTAAAAGTGAAGATATGCGTGCTATTCGTGCAGATTTAGAAGGTCGAGAAAATGATTTAAATGATTTTTTAGATGGCATTATTAGTCCGATTATCAATGATTCTCGTGTTGAAATTTATGCGTTTGGTGAACCCTATGGCCCTGAATCACAAAAGGATAAAATTTTTGGGTTTGAACCAGGTCGAGGTATTCATAATATTCACATGAATCAAGGTAACCGAGAGGCAAGATTTGCTAAAGAAAATGGTGTTTATCAGGATGGAGGATTACTTATTCATTACTTAGATGAAGATCGTTGGACTGCATTTTTCTCGGCTTTCCAATCTCAATCTTTCCATACAGATGATAAAACGGGAAATGCTCTGGACAATATGGGCAAACCTGTGGATTCTTCCGAGAATGTTGTTGATGCCCTTCCACCTGTTTTAATAGATTTGCAAATTGTTGCAGCTTTAGTTAATCCTGTCGGAGATGATGCGGGTAAAGAAACTGTCACTATTTTGAATACGACTGCTAATAATATTAATTTAGAAGGATGGTCATTGGCGGATCAAATTAAACAAAAAATGCCACTTTCGGATTCTTTGGGCGCAGGTGAAACCTTACGAATTTCTCTTTCTGGTAAAAATATTCAACTTAGTAATAAAGGAGGAATTATTAGCTTGCTAAATCCGAAGGGTCTTAAGGTTGATGGGGTTTCTTATACGAAAGGAGAGATTAAAGAACAGGGAAAAACAATTATTTTCTCTTAATTTCTCTCTTATTAATAACTGTTTTAAAGATTCTTAAGATTCATAATTACCGTCTAGATTAAAATTCTGAACGGTGATTTTTTGTTTATTTAATGATCTTTTTTTGGTGTTAAATTTTGAGATTTAGCAATGAAGTTTACGTTCAAAGATGACCATTGAAGTTGACCGCTCAGAGTCTTATTTCGTTTCTGAAATTGAGAATTGAGTTGTATTATTTTTGGTAAATTATTCTCAGAAGCAGAACAATCACCTAATTGGCCCGTTTGACCCGTTAAAACAAATGCTTGCGTTTCTTTGATAGTATTTTTTGGTGTCATTGAGCCATTAAGCTTGATAGTTTGATCAAGATTTTTAGTTTCTAAAACTGATGAAGATTGACTTACTTTTTGGATTTCTGAGGAGTTAGAATTTTCGGTATCGGGAATATTTAAACTTAATTCTCCAGCGAGATAAATACCTGATTGCTCTATAGTTAAATTTAATTTTTTAGATTTTAAACAATCGGGTAAATTTGGATTTTTTAATAGTTCTAATGGATAGTTGCCAGCAATTTTGACTGGTGCTTTAAGGGTATTTTCTCCATAATTGCTCACGATATTAAAAAGAACTAAGACAGAGCCGATCATAGCTCCATAAAAAGAGAGTGTTTTGAGATTAAAATGACTCATGAATTTACCTAATTTTTATTATCAAAATTTAATTAATAGAACTTTCTTGAATCAATGAAGACAAATGGCTAATGACACGGGAATAACGCCGAGTAATCAGGAGAGAAGAATGACAATTTTGTGCTAATTCATCAGTATAACGTCCCAAGGTTTGTCGTTCAATTCCCCAGGTTCGACTGGTTCCTGCAATGGTTAAATCAACATTTCTAGAGGCTTCAACAACCACTTTAATAGGTTCTGCATCTTTTATTTGAATGATTTCAATTCTTGAATTAATATTAGTAGGTAATATTTCTAACATTTTTTGAAATTCATAACTCGATTCTTCATTGTTAGGACTAATGCGATTAAATCGTAAAACTTGGAGTCGGCGATCGCTGTTATTAAATAACATTCTGAGTGCTAAAGAAAAGCCTAAATCATCGTGAATATTGTCAGCATAGGCAACTAAAAGTGAGTTCAATTCTTGCTTTTGTTTGTTCACAAAGACGGCTACATCTGCGGGGGAATTGTTTAAAATTTGACCGACTCTTCCACCTAAACGATTATCAATAAAAGTCGAACGATGCCAACCCACAATAATTAAATCAGCTTTGTCGGCGATCGCAATTTGAACAGTTTCCCGCGCCACATCATGGGCAATGGTAACAATGGGATGGATATTCTGTCGAATTTCAGGAGGATTTAGGGTATTAATTAAATTTTCTAAGGCTTCTTTTCGTTGTTTAATTAAACGATTTGTTTGATCGGGCGTACTTTTAAATTGATAGTCTTCTTGGAATTCAATGAGACTCAATGGATGAACAATAGCAGGTCTTTTTCCCGCGATCGCACTGGCTAAATTTAATAAACCTTTTTGAGTTAAAGGGTTAGCAACGGGAACCAAAACTCGATAGATTGGAACATTAGATTCTGTGTCTAATTCTGGTGTTTCTTGCTCCACAATATCGAGACGAATTTTATCTTTAGGATAAGTCCATTCTAATAAAGGTGAAGTCATAAAAGTAGTCACTAATGCCATGATTACTAACATTGTAAATAGTAAGGGCGTAATTACTCCTAAACTTAGTCCAATATTGAGAACAATTAATTCGGTTAAACCGCGAGTATTCATTAGCCAACCGAGGGCTGTAGCCTCTCTATTGTTGATTCCTGACACTCTAGCTGCAACATATGTTCCGACAAATTTTCCTGCGATCGCAACTGCTAAAACTGCTCCGCAAAGTAACCATAATTCAGGGCGATTTAACAAACCAATTTCTGTTTTTAAACCGCTATAAGCAAAGAAGATTGGGAGTAAAAAGATCAAGACAAAATCTTCTGTTTTTTCAGCTAATTCTTTGACTAATCCTGCATTTTTTGGCATCACTGCACCGAGTAAGAATGCCCCAAAAATAAAGTGAATCCCAATCAATTCTGTGATTAAGGCTGAAATAATAATTCCCATATAAATCCCAGCTAATGTTAACTGAGTTAATCTGCCTGTTTTTTTGTAATGAATGAGTAATTTTTGTAATAATTTTCTGCCCCAGGTCAACATTAAAGTAATATATAAAATCGCTAAAATAATAGTAGGAAAAGCTCCCGTAACTGTCCCTGTTCTCGAAACCGCGATCGCCAAAGCTAATAAACACCAAGCCGTAACATCATCTACTGCTGCACAAGTCAAAGCCAAAGTTCCTAATTTTGTACCTTGTAAATTGTTTTCTGTAATAATTCGCGCTAAAACAGGAAAAGCTGTAATCGACATTGCCGCCCCTAAAAACAGAGCAAAAGCAGTGAAAGAAACATCTCCATTAGACACTAAAGGATAGAGTAAAATCGCTAAAATGCTGCCTAAAGAAAAGGGAACTAAAATGCTAACATGGGAGGTTAAAATTGCCGTTTCTAATTGTCCTGATAAATATTTAGGATTAAGTTCTAATCCAATCAAAAACATGAAGAAAATTAGTCCAATTTGTGATAAAATATTGAGGTAAGGTAGGGTTTCAATCGGAAAAAGCCAGGTTTTAAATTCTGGTGCGATTAATCCCAAAAAAGATGGCCCAAGCAAAATTCCAGCAATAATTTCTCCAATAACTAAAGGCTGTTGAATTTGACGACAAGCCACTCCCATTAAACGAGAAAAGCCAATGACGACTAAGATTTGAATTAAAACTAAAACAACGGGATCAAGGTGCATAGGAGATGTCTTAAAAAAGAAAGTAAGAGGTTTGTTAAAATCATTAAATGAGTTTAATATAATAATACGATAAACTTGAGGAAAATATCGTAAGTTAACAATTTAAATCAGAAGTTTTCTATTTTTTAGATAAAATCTAGATGATGTTATTTTTATTCAAAAAAGTAAAGAAAAGATCAAGAAAATGGAACAATGATACAACTTATTAACAGATCTTAAAATCATACAAAAAATAGCAATTTTTTTGAGAGCGATCGCCAAAATTGTTTTCTACCTCACAAATTTTCTTGAATTTTTATTGAGAAGATCGCCCAAATTGACCGTAAATCGATACACTCACTTGTATGAAACAAGACACAACAAAAAATATTAATCATGGCATATTACTGGTTTAAATCCCTTCACTTAATCGGAGTGGTTGTTTGGTTTGCGGGCTTATTTTATTTGGTAAGATTGTTTGTTTATCATGCAGAAGCAAAAGAAGAATCAGAACCCGCTCAATCTATTCTTCAAAAACAATACGAATTGATGGAAAAACGTCTTTATAACATTATTACAACGCCAGGAATGGTAGTAACCGTGATCATGGCGATCGGTTTAATTTATACTGAACCTGAAATTTTAAAATCGGGTTGGCTACATATTAAATTAACTTTTGTTGGGCTGCTTTTGATTTATCATTTCTATTGTGGACGAATCATAAAACAATTAGCAAAAGGTGAATGTCAATGGAGCGGACAACAATTTCGGGCATTAAATGAAGCTCCTACCATTCTGTTAGTTATTATTGTTTTATTAGCAGTTTTTAAAAATAATTTACCGCTCGATGCAACGACTTGGTTAATTGTTGCTTTGATAATTTCAATGGTGGCTTCGATTCAGCTTTATGCGAAAAAACGCCGTAAAGATCAAGAAAACTTAAGTTTACAAGAGTAAATAAATTAACCCTGCTTTTATCGGTGGGGTTTGATTTTTAATTCACGGATAGGATGCGATAAGATAGGAAAGCCACAACAAATTAATAAAATAAGTTTATCTTTATTGTTATTTGAATTAGTTTAATTTATCCTAAAAATTATTATAAATTCTAGTTATTCCAAATTTGGTGGGTTTAACGTTCTTTTCCTATGACTTACGAACCGCTCCATCATAAATATCGTCCCCAAACGTTTGCAGATTTAGTCGGACAAGAGGCGATCGCAACTACTCTGACCAATGCTTTGTTGACTGAAAGAATTGCACCAGCTTATCTTTTTACAGGGCCACGAGGAACAGGTAAAACGTCTTCTGCTCGGATTTTAGCCAAATCTCTCAATTGTGTTGCTGGAAATAAACCCACGCCATCTCCTTGTGGTCTATGTGAAATTTGTCGCGCAATTACGAGGGGAAATGCTCTAGATGTTATTGAAATTGATGCGGCGAGTAATACGGGAGTGGATAATATTCGAGAAATTATTGAGCGATCGCAGTTTTCGCCTGTTCAATGTCGTTATAAAGTGTACGTAATTGATGAATGTCATATGTTAAGTACGGCGGCATTTAATGCGCTTTTAAAAACTTTAGAAGAACCGCCTGATCGCGTTATTTTTGTGCTGGCGACAACCGATCCCCAACGAGTTTTACCAACAATTATTTCTCGCTGTCAACGTTTTGATTATCGTCGTATTCCTTTACCCGCAATGGTGTCTCACCTCAGAAAAATTGCCGATATTGAAAATATTAATATTAATAATGAAGCGATTACTTTAGTTTCTCAAATTGCGAATGGAGGATTGCGAGATGCCGAAAGTTTATTAGATCAATTAAGTTTATTGTCGGGAATAATTGATCCTGAAAAAGTTTGGGATTTGGTAGGAGCCGTTCCTGAACAAGATTTATTGTCACTTTTAAATGCGATCGCGTCTAATAATCCAGAAACTGTTTTAGATTGTTGTCGGCACTTGATGAATCGGGGACGGGAACCTCTCGTTGTTTTGCAAAATTTAGCGGGATTTTATTTGAATTTACTCATCGCCAAAACTGCTCCCAATCGTCCTGATTTAGTGGCTGTTACTGCTCCCACGTGGCAAAAATTAGGCGCGATCGCTCCAAGTTGGGAATTAGGCACAATTCTACAAGGACAACAACATCTCAAAGAAAGTGAATCCCAATTGCGCAATACTACTCAACCTCGTCTTTGGTTAGAAGTTACTCTTTTAAGTTTATTACCTTCTGCTTGTCATGCTGTGCAACCTGTTGTTCAATCTCAAGTAATACAAACCCAACCTCGTTCATCGATCGCCGAAGTCCAAGCTTTTATTTCCGCGCCTCAATCTTCATCTTCTACTCAACCTATTACTACACCTTCTGCTCAATCGCAAGCTAATCAATCTATTCCTTCTAAAAGTGTAGAAACTCAAGATCCAACACAAGAAAAACTTCAAGCGATCGCCGCAAATCCTCTAGATCCTTCTGCTTCTCTAACCGATATTTGGCAAGAAGTATTAATAAAACTCAACACTCTGACCCAATCCCTAGTGCGATCGCATGGACATTTGATGCGTTTAGACGGAAATGCGGCTCAAGTAGGGATTAAAACAGAACCACTATTACGCATTGCTCACGGAAAAATTCCAGAAATAGAAGCAGCATTTACTCAAGTTTGTGGCAGAATTATTAGGGTCAAACTTGCCGTTGACGCAGGTGAAATAAATTCTATCGCCGACAAAATGCGATCGCTCCCGTCTGAAGAAAAAACGCAAAATATTCAAGTTGTTCCCATCGCGCAACCTGACTCCTCTCCTCCTATTACAAATACTACTAATGGTCATAATCTTGTTGTTGTGGCCGACTCTTCCTTAACTCCTCCTCCCGTATCAGATCGCCAAGATGAACCAGTTCAGATTTCTATTCCTTCCAAAATTGTCCATCCTAAAATAACAACTGCTCCTAGCCAAATTGTCGAAAATCCCATCGCCTTACCCGAAAATTACGCTGAAAATGATCTTAAAAAAGCGGCAGAAAGTTTAGCAAAAGCCTTTGATGGAGAAGTCGTTTACTTAGATCAATCTCTAGATTTAGAAGATAGCAAGATTGACACTGAGCAAGAACTAGCTCTACCCGTAAAACTTTTACCTCCTCTCAATGAACCTGTCAAATCCTTAATTCAAGGTCGTCCCCAACTAACCGACGCGATTGATGAGGAAGATATGCCTTTTTAAAAGTTGATTTTAGGTTAAATTACTGTCGAGAACTTTTAAAGAAAAACCTTATTTTAAGAATAATCTCGATTTCTAGATTTTAAGCTAAAGATCGAAGACAATAGTAGCATCATTTTTAATTTTTTTATTAAATTCGTGCTTTATAAAGTCCGTTTTAGACCAGCTTTCGCAACCCTTTATGTCACCTTGAGACCAAAGGAAAAGATTACTGCCGCCCAAGGAACAATCGTGAGTATGGATGCGGGAGTAATTATGAAAACAATCCTTTTTGGCGACATCATTTCAGCTTTGTTGAGACGATTTTTGGGAAAATATCCCCTCTGGGTTAATATTTTTCATAATCCGACCAACGAACCATTAAATATTATTTTGTGTCAACCTTTTCCTGGTGATATTATTCGTTTGGATTTAACCAATAGTTCTCTTTGTTTACAACCAGGAGTACATATTGCCCACACTTCTCATATTAAAATGGGAATTCATTGGGTTGGTTTTTCTAGTTTGCTGGAGGGTAAAGGACTATTTTCGCTCAAACTCTCTGGGCGAGGGCTGGTTTTTATTGGCGGATATGGAGCGATTACTCAACATCAAACTTATAAACGTTTTGCCGTAGAGCAGGATAATCTCTTGGCTTATAGTTCTAAAATTCGTCTCAAGGTTAATTTTCCTAAACGCATTATTGGTTCAAGTCTCGCGGGTGATGGTCTGGTTACTCAATTAATCGGAGGGGGTATTATATATTTACAGTCTCGCAGTCGGAGTGGACTGGTTCGTTATTTAAAAAGTCGGCGGGATCAATCTCCTGTTATTCCAAACGTTTATGAAAGTTGAAATTCTCCATCAGCCCAACACGGCGATCGCGCATATCCTGTTAGAAATAGATGAAGAAATTGTGACCCAAGCTGGAGCAATGATGTTAATGAGTGATAACTTGAAAGTTAATACGATGATGCAGCGCGGGAGTGAAAAAATTGTTGATCACAAAAGAAATACTTCCCAAGAGAAATTCTTATTTCTTAATAGTTTTAAAGCCCAAGAAGTTGAAGGAGAACTCTACCTCGCGCCTCCTTTAATTGGAGAAATTTTTGTTTATACAATGACTAAATATAAGCTGATTGTGCGGGTAAATTCTTACTTAGCTTCGAGTTCTAAAGTTGAAATTTTTTCAGGATTCGATAAGTTCAAATCTCTTTTTTCTACTGAATCTAATCTTTGGTTAAGTTTAGTAGGTGAAGGAACTATCTTAATGGGTTCTTTTGGTAGATTATCTGAAGTTGATGTGGAGAAAAATTATGTGATCAATTTAGAAAATGTTATTGCTTTTGAGAATAGTTTAAGCTTTAAATTAATTTCTTCTCAACCTATTTGGTTTCAATCTTTAGTTAGTCATAGAGAAACTTTTTGTCACTTTCAAGGACGAGGTAAAGTTCTTTGCCAAACTCATCGTCCACGAAAGTTTATAAACGCTATTCGTTCAGAATTATAATTAATTTTTATTAATCTTTTTGATTTATTAAAAATATTTTAAACTAGCTCAAAAAATCAGGATTTAAAGTAATGGAAGAGGATTTAATTAAGAATCGAATTGAAAAGTCTGAAAAAAGAAAAGATTTAAAAAAAGAAGAACAGGATGTTGATTTTACGATTGAATCTGAGCCGCTTTATTCTTCTCTTATTATTAATTTACAACCTTATCAAAATATTTTAGTAGAATCGTCATCAGTCTCTGCAATGGATAGTCATATAATTTTGATTGCAAAACTACAAGATGGATTGCTCAAAAGTCTCACCAATTTTCTGGGAAAAGAAATTTTATTTATTAATCAATTTGCAGCAGAAATTAAACAAGGAAAATTGTTTTTGTCACCTGGTTTTCCAGGTAATATTCATCATTATTATCTGACTGCTAAAAATGGAATATTACTACAATCTTCTGCTTTTCTTGCTTGTATGCCGACTGTTCAAATTGACACAAAATTTTCGGGAATGACAAACTTTTTTAGTGAAGAATCTACCTGTTTATTACGTATGATTGGCAATGGAGATTTATGGTTTAGTTCTTCTGGCGGAATTCTTGAAATTAGTGTTAAAGAGAATTTTTTAATTAACACAGGTTATATTGTTGCTTTTGAAGATACTCTGACTTATAAGACACAAGTAATCGATGATTTAGCTATTAAAAATTCTAGGACAAAATATTATGGTAGTCAAACAATAATTTGTCGTTTTCAAGGCGAAGGAAAAGTTTGGATTCAACTGCGTCAAGCTAACTCCTTTCTAAATTTTTTAGAACCTTGTTTGGTCGATTAAATTAATCTAAAACTAAAAGTATCAATCTATTCTTTTAAGAGATTTATTGATTAATAAAAAGATTATTTTATCCAATTTTGATGCAAGTAATCTTAACTCTAGGTTAGCAAATATTTTCCATTTATTATTATTAAAATAAATTAGATATAACAATCTTAAAAAGCTCATACAGTAAAGCCTAAAGTCACACTTAGGTAACTTCTAGGACTTTTTATTGATCTAGTTTGCCTAAGATTTCTTTTAAGTCGGTTTCGATTGTGGTTGCCATAAGCTATCATTCCTTTAGGTATTTGTTTGATTGAAGTTAGCCGTTTCTCCTTTCTGTTTTTAGGGTAATCTATCAAGATTTAAAATTTTCCAAATAGGATTTTCTATACTATCTTAATGTTTTGATAGTTTGATTTTAACATTGTGATCGCGTCAAAAAAGTTATAAAAATGGGTAAGATTTCAATTTTATAAAATATTTCAGAGCCATTATTTTCTGGATAATTTGTGTTGATTAATGTTCCTGAAATTGTTGAAGAATTAACTTTTGTACTTTCCCTAAAGTAGGATTAACTTCATAGCTCCGTTGTTGAGGATTGGTTAAATAAAATTGTTGCTCTTGTTCGATCATCGAAACATCTTGCCGAATTAATCCTTCTAACATTTTTCTAGCGGCATTAAATAATTTATCTTTGAAGAAACGACGCACCCAAATTGGAGATTTATGCAAATTAGGAAAGGCATTAAGAGAGGTAAAATGAACTAAATAAGCACGAGTCTGAGTTTCGCTTATTGGACAAAATAAACAGTAAATTTTAAAATCATTTCCCAAAGTTGACATCCAATGAGGATAACAATAACTCACTGTTAAAGGTTCAGAATGGAGTCTTCTAAGGGCAGGGAAAAACAGTTGAGAAATTGACCAAATTTTATTGATTTTATAATAACTTTGTGCCTGATAATAAGCATCAATTCTATCATTTGTTGCTAATAATTTGTCTAATTTTGCTGATGTCCAAGCTTGATAATTATCATGTAAATGCCCGTGATACATATCCATTAAATTTTCAATTAAGAAAGAAAAATGTCCTTGACAATTAATAGTTGCGACTGAAGCAATATAATTTAAATGATCCCATTCAGGTATTTTTATTGGCTCTATTTGAGTTTGTTCTAAATAATTTAAATCGCCCACAAAAACCCAAATAAAACCATCTAATTCTTTAACAGGATAGGAACGAATTTTACAATTAGGTAGTTTTTGTTGTGCAGTTAAATAGGGAATTAAAGTACAGTAACCTGACTGATTCAATTGCCAACCGTGA
The DNA here is from genome assembly GCA_031396835.1 of Snowella sp. SOY_38_metabat_116. Taxonomy (GTDB): domain Bacteria; phylum Cyanobacteriota; class Cyanobacteriia; order Cyanobacteriales; family Microcystaceae; genus Snowella. Next base: position 16,598 of record JANNLO010000074.1, on the reverse strand, counting down.
TAGGCACATTCGATTTTATCTCCAACAATTTTACCGTCGCTGAGTTTAACATGACGATGGGGACAACGGTTTTCTAAGGCATTAACAATTCCGTCGCGATCGCGATAAAGCACAATGGATTGATGCCAAAGTGTCACTGCAATAGGTTTATTTGTTAGTTCCTGAGCCAATGCTAGTACGTACCAATGATTCGGATTGATAGGACAAGTACGAATAGAATTAGTTAATTGAAAGGAAGCCAAAGACATTGTTGGAAATTAACAGGATTTTTTCTAGAATAACATTAATTCTTACTAAATTTAAAGTGAAATTTCTTTAGATATTAATTTTAAAGAATTATTTGATTTTTTGATAAAATCTTAGCAATCTATTAGTTAATATCCTAAAATTTTTAAGAGAATTTAAATATGTTAAAGCTCTAAAAAAACTGTTTGCTGATGTTTAGATGACTGATAAGCCGCTTCTCCAACTTGAAGAGCAGATAAACTTGCCTCTGGTTGCACATAAAGCGGTGAACCTTTAAATAAATGATCCAAAACATTTTGAGTATCTAGGGCAAATAATCCTCGACGACTTCCAACTTCTAATTCTGTAATTTCTTGACCTCGAATAAGTTTACCTTTTTCACCATCAAAATTCAAACTTCCTTGCTCTCCATGCAATACAAATGTGCGATCGCCCTGCCAACAAATTTCTCCTTTACCATAAACAATATCCGCCATCAATCCATTTTGAAATTGCAATTGAGCATTACAAAAACAAGCCCGAAAATAGCTCGCTTCTGGTGCATCCCAAAAACGCGATCGACAATTTACAGAAATAACTGGGCCAAATAAATCCGTGAAGCGATGGATACGGGAAAGGGCTGCAATCAAAGGAAAACCGAAACTTTCTTGATGATAAGTCCAACGTCTAGAAGCGGGATTTTGAGGCATAATAGTGGCATAACGCGCATAAAAAACTTCCCCAATTTCAGGAAGATAACGACGTAGGGCTTGATGAACTCCACCTAATAGTTCAATATGTTCAATATGAAGTAATTTATTTTGTTTTTTAGCAAGTTTTAAGAGTTCTTTTCCACTTGTATAATCTAATGCTAAAGGATATTCAATAATAACGTGTTTACCTGATTCTAAAGCAGCGCGCGTGATCAAAGCATGATCTCGATTAATTGTACTAATAATAATTAAATCTAAATCCGAATGATTAACTAATTGCTGCCAAGAAGTAAGCGCATTAATCCCAAAAGTTTGACAAAATTTATCGGTATTTTCTGGTGTATTTCCTGTTACAAAACATAATTGACTACGTTCATCGGCTTGGATTGCTTCTGCTCGACGTTGAGCCGCATATCCTGTTCCAACAATGCCAACTTTAAGCGGAGAGTTAACAGTAAAAAACTTGGTATTGGTAATAGTATTTATAGTCATTATTAGTCCTAAAAACTGAATTTAATGATGCTGAACATAGGCTCCTGATTCAGGTTGGAATGGCATGATCTCTTCTTTAATTTCAACACCTAAATAACTTAACATTTCAACTAATACAGGATCAGGCTTAAGATAAATATATTCAGGAGTAATTTCAATCGGAACATGACGATTTCCTAAATGGTAGGCAACCCGCAATAAGGTTAAAGAATTAGGAGTTACTATCTTTAAAACAGATTCGGGTTTTGCTAGTATGTGAATCAATTCACCGTTTTCTGTTTCTAAAAAGTCTCCATCTCGGACAATAGTTCCCCTAGGCAATCGGAAAAATACGATTTGTTCATCAGGTACTTCAAAGCGGTGACGAGTTCTAGTTCGTTCTTCCGCAGTGAGTAATAAAGTTAGGACAGACTTTAAGGAAGAAACTGCTTGGGTTTTAGGTATGTGATTGGTGAGAATAAACATTAACCAATTTGGAAACAAAAATGTGAGTCAACGACTAAATTAAATTTTTCTGAGATTAAATTAGTGTGTTTTATGAAGTTTAATAATGGCGTTTTGAATGCGTTTTTTTAAGTCTAAATTCATTTTAGTTCCCTCAGTAATGGCATTAAATTCTGAAGATTTTAAACCACTATCTTGAGCAATTTTTTTCGACTTATTGCAAAAGTTTACTGCAATTTTCTGGGCATCATTAGGTAATTTTTCCAGAGATTTTTTTTGATTACAAGAGATCTGAGATGGAACGCTACCTACGATTTTCTGAATTTGTTGATAAGCTAATTTTCGCTCAGTTTCAATTTCTAAAACGGCTTTTGCATATCTATCAATTTGTGTCTGACTAAAATCTTGAGTATGGGCAAGAAAACTAAAAACTAAACCAGATGAGTTGCGAGTAAATTCGGGTACAATACCGCAGAGAATCCCGATAAAGGCTAGTGAATTGATAATAAAAAATCGCGTAAAAGTTTTATTCAAATCAGATAGGGAACGGGAAATAAGAAACATTCGCCTTAATCGCCAGATTTATAATAATATTGAAATTCCAATGCAGGTTTTCTCTTTTATTTGAACTATTTTAAGTGGTTTAAGTTCCTGAAACTGATCTGTTGATCTCAATTTTTTCTCTTTTTCCTCCTTTAATATTAGTCCCTATGAACCAGTCTATTCCCTTTGAAAAAGAAGCTTTTGTCTTCTCCCATGTTCCCGTTTTGTCCCAAGAGCTTATTCAAGGCTTGTCTATTTGTCCAGATGGACATTATTTGGATGCAACGGTTGGGGGAGGCGGTCATAGTCAGTCTATTTTAGCAATTTTTCCTTCTATCAAAATCACTGCTATTGATCGAGATGGAGGGGCGATCGCGGCGGCAAAAGAAAAGTTGAAGGAATATGGTGAAGATCGGGTTAATTTTTGGCAGGGAAATTTTGCAGATTATAAGGCTAATTCCGCAACTTTTGACGGTATTATTGCAGATTTAGGGGTTAGTTCTCCCCAGCTAGACCAAGCAGAACGAGGCTTTAGTTTTAGGCAAGATGCACCTTTAGATATGCGAATGGATCGAAATCAATCTCTAACGGCTGCCGATATTATTAATGAGTGGAAAGAAGTAGAATTAGCGAAAATTTTCTTTGAATATGGAGAAGAACGCTTATCTCGCCGTATTGCCCGACAAATTATTGAAAACCGTCCTTTTCGATCAACTCTAGATTTAGCCAATGCGATCGCCAATTGTGTGCCAAGCAAATATCGTTATGCAAGAATCCATCCCGCCACCCGCACGTTTCAGGGATTACGCATTGCGGTAAATGATGAATTAGGTTCCCTAGAAAGGTTTATTGCTCAATCTCCCCACTGGCTCAAAATCGGCGGAAAAATTGGCATCATTAGTTTTCATAGTTTGGAAGACCGCATTGTTAAACATCGTTTTCGAGAATCGGCTTTACTGAAGGTAATTAGCAAAAAACCCATTATTGCTCAACCCGAAGAAGAAAAAAGTAATCCTCGTTCCCGTTCTGCTAAATTACGTTTTGCTGAGCGATCGCAGGATTTATAGTAATTTAAGCAATCCTAAGCAGATTATCTCTGAGTTTGGTTTGAATCGCTAAAATTTGTCAAATAGGTCTTTAATTCCTGGCAACGTTTCTTTAACGCAGTTTGTAAAAAAATATCTTCACCGACAAGCGTAATAATTTTGGCGATATTAATAAAAATGTAGAAATTAGGTAGCTTAAATTGGGAAAGCTAAATCTATGAACCAATATTTGATGATTTTTACCTATGCTCTAGATAGACGTAAATGGTATTCTTAACTTCATTAATCGTTACACAACAAAAATTAAACTCATTTTCTAAACGGCGATCGCCATGAATTGCGACCGATTTCAGATTAAATTTTGGGGAGTCCGAGGAAGTATTCCGTGCCCAGGAAAAGAAACTGTCCGCTATGGGGGGAATACCTCTTGTGTTGAGATGCAAGTTGGCAAAGAACGACTGATTTTTGATGGTGGAACGGGATTACGGGTTCTAGGAAAATCGATGTTAAAAGAAGTTCCAGTTGTTGGGCATCTTTTTTTTACTCATACTCACTGGGATCATATTCAAGGATTTCCTTTTTTTATGCCTGCTTTTATGAAAGATAATATTTTTCATATTTATGGCACTTTGTCTCCCAATGGCTCAACGATTAAGCAACGTCTCCATGACCAAATGTTACACCCGAATTTTCCTGTACCATTGCAAATTATGCAGGGCGCACTTGAGTTTTATGATTTGGAATTTGGGGAAAAACTTGCGTTAGGAGAGGTAATAATTGAAACAGGTCGTTTAAACCATCCAGGGGAAGCAGTCGGCTATCGAATTAATTGGCAGGGCTTATCAGTCGCCTATGTTACCGATACAGAACATTTTCCAGATCGTCTAGATGAAAACGTTTTACACCTAGCGCGTCAGGCTGATGTTTTGATTATTGACTCGACTTATACGGATACTGAATATTATGACTCTAAAAATAGCAAGATTGGTTGGGGACATTCTACTTGGCAAGAATCTATAAAAGTTGCTCAAGCCGCAGGAGTTAAACAACTCGTTTTATTTCACCATGATCCTTCTCATACGGATGATGATTTAGACGCGATCGCTAAAGAAGCCCAACTTGTTTTTCCCAAAACGATTCTAGCAAAAGAAGGTTTGGTGATCGATTTATTTCCTGGAAAATAAAAAATATAATTTAGCGAATAATTATCAATAAATAATGATAATCAATCTTTGCACAAAAGGTAATGTCAATTCTGAGACTAAATATCTATTTTCCTAAACTTATATTCTCTCTAATAGTAACCGAATATCTATAAAAGCTGGTATCATTTTCAGTTTTTTAAGTGTTAATAAATCACTCGTATTAACAATAGCATTGTAGTTAGTAATTGCCCGATTCACTTGAGCATTACTTATTGTTTTTTTGTCTGCGGCTAATCCATTCAGCGTTAGCATTAAATTAGTTACTAATACTGTGTCGGCACCCGCTTGAACTAGATCCATTGAAATTGTGATCGCTTCAGCTGATACTCCAGTTGCTAACAGCGTTTCTGCTACACTCTGAGCTTCAATCATTTTGAAAGTATTTTGATCTTGCGGTTGAAGTTCTCTAGTTTCTGCATTAATAACACTTGGAGAGTTTGGTTGGATAACATTTTCAACAATAGAAAAACTAGAAGGAAAAAGAGTTTGAGATGAACTAGAGAGACAATAACTTATTAATAATAAAGGAGTATAACTCAAAACAAATATCAGACTTTTGGCTTTAATGATCATAACTAAAATGTGAATTATTTAATTAAGTATTTAAGAGATTAATCCAAAAAATTAATTGATTTACCAAGGATTTCCAATTAAAGTAAAAGCACTCCAGTAATAAGGATTACGAAAATCTTTGCCTTTATTAAAAAATGAAACTAATTCAGGAGATAAAGTCACTTTCAATTTATTATCTAATACTAATTCATTGTTATTAATAGTAATATTTCCTTTCACAAAAGCTAATTGAGCCTGTCGTAATGCTTCAGCTTTCATGGGAGTTGTTTTAAGATTTTCATAGAACATTGTCATCAATGCTAAGGTTCCTTCATCACTAACATTCCATAAACTTCCTAAAGCTGTTCTTGCACCAGTTTTAACCGCTAAACCTGCAAATCCAAGTTCTGAATCTGGGTCTCCGAATGCCGTTCGACAAGCTGAGAGAACTAACAAATCAATTTTGGGGTTATCTAATCCCAATTGAGAAAACTGGTCTAGGGTTAATCTTTGATCGCTAAAATAAATAAAAGAATTAGAGCGATCGCCTGGTTGAAATTCTCCATGAGTTGCTAAATGAACAATATTAAACTCTTGAGAAAGTAAAGATTTTTTTAGATTATCAACAGTAAAATCTCGATTAAGAAAAGCACTTCCAGTTAGAATTTTTTGAGTAATTTCTGATAATTCAATCGGCACAGCAGGCAAGGGTTTTTGATCAGAAAAAGTTTCTGCACCCATGGCCAAAACCTTAGTATTAACAATTTCGGCGCGTGGTTTAGGAGTTAAATCGGTTAGGGAAAGACTCGGCATCAACCCGACACTATAATCTTCAATAAGAAATTTATTTGTCTGATTATTGAAAAGAGCCGCGATTGGAAGAGTTCGTAAACCATTGTCCAAAATAAAAGTTATATTCTCAATATTTTGCTTTTCTAATTGTTGCTCAATCGGTTTAATTATCCATTGATAAAGTTGTTTTGCTTGGGACAAATAGTTTTCTTTTGGTGTATTAAGACTTAAGTTTTGTTCAAAGGTTCGGATAGTTTTTATCACCTCTCTTCTTGTTGCACCCTTAACAGTAATCAGTGGAACAACTCCCTGACTGGTGATCATTAGCAATTGCAATTCGTCCGTCAATTTAGCTTGAGATTGGGAAATATTGATTTCATTTGAAGAGAGAAAAAAGGATTTATCTTCTTTAGAAAAATTTATTTTATCTATTTTTTGAGAATTTATTAAAGGAGTATTACGCGGATAAATATTAGCTCTTGATACAACTTCCTGGGTTAGTTGAAAGTGAGGCTGAAAAGATTTTAACTGACTCACATTAGAAGGTAAAGAATTAAAAAAAACGTAAATTATCGCTTGATTTTTTCCTGTTATTTGATTAATATTTTGAAGAAGTGACTTTGTTTGTTCTATGCTAATTTCTTGACTTGGTGGAAGTGCTAAATAATTTTCAAACTTAGTATTGAAATTACGCTCTAGATTAAATGTTGGAACAGAATTTTGAATAATGCTGAGGAGTTTTCTTTGTGTTGTAGTGCCTTCGCTCAAAGTAGAAAGAGTATTCCCAGTATCATTTCGATTTTCAAAAGATGGAACAGACAAATTACTATTACTAGAAGTTGTATTACCTGCACCACTTAAAAAACCAGCTGTTCCTTTAGAGGCTTGAGCAAAACTAGGAGAAGTTACAAATAAAGGAAAAAGGCTCAGAATAGCGATTAAAAATTTGGTTTTTTGCATGAATAATTCTCTTAATTGTAATTGATTGAATTAATAGATTAATAACCACGAGGAATAAAATTATAACCATAGGTCAGACTAAGAATAAATCGACTTCCTCCTTCACTAGTATTAGTTAAATCTCCACCTGTCGCCGTTAGCGTTAAAGGAATAGTTGGAACTGGAACAAACGACAAACTCAGATTTAAACCAACACCACTCCAAGCTAAACCCAATCCAAGTTGAGGAGCGACTTGTAAGCCAATTCCTCCAAAAGCATTAGTCTCACCCTCATATCCACTAAAATATCCGCCACCCAATCCAACTGAAAGCAACAATGGAAGCTTATTAACACTATCTTCGGGATTCAGCAGCGTAACACTGGTTACCTCTCCCCAAACTGTGGACGGAATATTATCTTCTGTGCCATATTGAGCAAAGCTACTCCACCCGATCGCGGCGGCAACTTGGTTGGTCTGATCTGCGTAAATAACTCGACTACCTTGCAAATCAAAAGTCCCATTTGAGCCAAAGTTATTGATACTTCCGATGTTGTAAGCCAGTGTAAGTCCTGCCAATTTGTAGCTATCTCCCAAACCAAATCCGAGCGTCATACTGCCATCTACTTTGTCTCGTTCTTTGCCTGCTGTTGCACCTGAAAAAGTAATAAAAGTATCTCCCCAATTTGCTCCAAACGCACTCGGAATTCCAGCACTAAGAGAAGGAGAATAGGTTTGATTTGACACAATAACTTTGGGTTCGATGATGAGTTCTTGGCGGAGTTCTTCTAGGGTTTGTTCGTCATTATTAGTCGTTCCTGTTTGCGTCAAGATGATCGCCTTATTATCTGCTGAACTTAAACTACTTTTTTCTAAATAAATATTATTATCCGTTTCTATCTTTTTTATTTTCTCGGAAATTGATTCGGCGATCGCAATCTGTTCAATCTCTACGGTATTGATTTTTTTATCACTCTTTAATTGTTTAAACAATTCTAATATTTTAGATTGAGTTCGCTCGCCATTTTCTGCAATAAAATCTGTTGGTGAAAGTTGAGACTGTTTAATCTCTATGGAAAAATTCTCTTCTGTTTGTGCATTTGTTTGTGCATTTACAGGATAAATAATAAACGCATTCAATAGCAATAAAGACAACCAAAAGCTATTTTTAAGAGATAACATTTTTAATTTTTATTATTAAGAAATTAATGATTTAAAAACATTATTAAAACAGTAGCATGAAATCAATAAACTCACATACCTAGAGGATAAGTATATGGGCAATATTTTCGACTTCCAATAGGATTTATTTATATAGACATCACTTTCAGGAATTAAGGCGACTCATTGGAGAAATTCGTGGATCAATGATTTTTTGTCCAACTCCCTCAAATTTAATCGCCAAGTTAGTTTTTCTGCCCGTTCCTAAAATATGAGTGACAGTTCCTTCACCAAAATTACTATGAATAACGCGATCGCCGACTGCATAATTAAGTTCAGTATTGCCCTGTTTTTTAGTAGGATCTAAACTACTTTTAGGAGACTGTTTTCGAGCATTAGATCTAATATTAGAACTAATCAATTCTGGCGGTAATTCTTGCAAAAATTGGGACGGAATTTTGCTTTCTCGTGACCCCCAAACAAAGCGTTCTTTGGCATAAGTTAAAAATAATTGTTCTTGCGCTCTAGTAATGCCAACATAACAAAGACGACGCTCTTCTTCTATAGAAAGTGGATCATTTAAACTGCGGACATGAGGACAAATTCCCTGTTCTAAACCTACTAAAAAAACCACTGGAAACTCTAATCCTTTAGCCGAATGTAGCGTCATTAAAGAAACTTTATTTTGATCTTCTTTTAAATCATCTAAATCAGAAGCCAAAGAAGCATTCGACAAAAAGCCCGTCAAACTCGTATCTTCATTATCTTCTTGAAATTGTAAAACCGCATTATAAAGTTCTGCAATATTTCCTAATCTGTTATCCGCTTCTTCCGTTCCTTTTGCTTGCAATTCATCCAGATAACCCGATTTTTTTAGGACTTGATCTAGAATATCTGAAGCAGATAAAGTGTCAATTTGTGATTGAAAAGATTTAATTATTTGAGCAAATTGATTAGTCGCTTTTGCCGCTCGTCCGCCCATAGTATTAACCGATGTTTCATCACTCAAAATTTCCCAAAGTGGTATATCTAATTCCCTAGAAGCTGTTACAAAAGAATCAATTGTTGTTTTTCCAATTCCTCGTTTGGGCGTATTAATAATTCTTAATAAGCTAACAGTATCAGAGGGATTAGCAATAACTCGCAAATAGGCAATACTATCTTTAATTTCTTGACGATCATAAAACTTAAATCCTCCCACAATATTATAGGGAATATTATTTTGAATTAAGCCATCTTCAAATACTCTAGATTGGGCATTAGTACGATAAAGAATGGCAAAACTTCCCCAATTTAAATCAGGATTTTCAGAGGTTAAATCTTGAATTTTACGAATAACAAAGTTAGATTCTACTCGTTCATCTTCAGCTTTATAACAATAAATTGGTTCTCCAATTCCTCTCGTTGGTTTAAGCACTTTATCAATACGCTGACTATTATTTTCAATTAAATGATTTGCCGCCTGTAAAATATTTTCGCGGGAACGATAATTTTCTTCCAACTTCACCATTGTTTGAGTATCTTCGTCAGATAATCCATCTCCAAAGTCTGATTGAAAATTTAGTAAAATAGTAAAATCAGCCATCCGAAAACTATAAATAGATTGGTCTGCATCGCCTACTACAAAGGTAGATCTTCCTTGCCAATTCCACTGATTTTTTTGAGTTTCACCATTTGTCGTCAACAATTTAATTAATTCATATTGAATCTGATTAGTATCCTGATATTCATCAACTAAAATGTGATGAAACTGACTATACCAATAGCCTAAAACAGATTCATTTTGTTGAAATAAACGGGTTGGTACGAGAATTAAATCATCAAAATCAAGGGCATTATTAGCAGCTAATTGAGCTTGATATTCTTGATAAATTTCAGCAATAACTCTTCCCTTATAAGTAGTATTTTCTCTAAAATAACTATCAGGTGATAGACCTAAATTTTTAGCATTACTAATTTGAAAACGAACGGAACGAGGCTCGAATTTTTTATCATCCAAATTTAATTTTTTAGTGATAATATTTTTAATTAAGTTTTGAGTATCAGACTCATCAAAAATAGAAAAGTTTTTCGTCCAGATACGTCCCCTTTCATCTCGATATTTATTAATATCAAGGCGCAAAATACGAGAAAGAAGACTATGAAATGTTCCAACCCAAAGCTTTTTAGTAATTGTTTTATAGACCTTAGAAGACAATTGCTTTTGTTCATATTCTGATAAAGCTTCAAAACGTTTTCCATATTTCGTCTCTGCCATCTCTTGCACAAAAATTTTCTCGATTCTCTCTTTCATTTCTCTAGCTGCCTTATTAGTAAAAGTGACCGCTAAAATATTTTCAGGATCAACATTATGATGACGAATCAAATGGGCAATACGACACGTCAAAGCCTTTGTTTTTCCAGATCCCGCACCCGCCACAACTAATAAAGGCCCACAAAAATGCTTAACTGCACGACGTTGAGAAACATTTAATTGGTTTAAAAACTCTAAATTCACTGTCATAAATCTCCTTGTTTTTATAATAAATATTATCTGATAATTCTTTTTCTAAATTATTATTATTTAATCTTTCTTTTTGATAATAACTCGCTTTTCTACCGCGTTTATTGTATCTATCCCCATTTTATCATTGCGCAGTCATTAAGAAAAAATCATGGAACCCCCAGCAGAAAGTTTCGTCAAGTGTAAATTTCTCCTCTACAATAGAATATGGCGGAGACAATAGTTTCCGTTCACTCCTCACACCACACTCCGCCTGGACGATGTTCGGGCGGTTTCCTGATGGTTTCTTTTATAGCTTCTACCATTTTACTAATCGCAATTATTACCGAAATGTAAAAATAAATAAATTATTCCTAAGATTTTCTCTACTTTAAGTTTAGAGAGCGAGGTTTTCGCTATGGTAAAATCTTAAAGATGAGATTAAAAAAGATAAGGAATTTTGGTATGAGTGCTTCAGTTCCCGTTACCGATGCAAGTTTTAAAGCAGATGTTTTGGAGAGTGTTGTCCCCGTTCTGGTTGACTTTTGGGCACCTTGGTGTGGCCCTTGTCGAATGGTCGCACCAGTAGTGGATGAAATTGCTCAGCAATATGGTGAGCGAATTAAAGTTGTCAAGGTCAACACGGATGAAAATCCTGGTACCGCCAGTGAGTATAGCATTCGCAGTATTCCAACTCTGATGATCTTCAAAGGTGGCCAGAAAGTTGACATGGTTGTTGGTGCTGTTCCTAAAACAACTTTGGCGAGTACTTTGGAAAAATATCTTTAAAATTTGCTGTTAATTGCTTTTTAGCGTGGCATCAGCAATGAAAATTTAGGCAAGAGAGAGGACTTGGAAAACTTGTTACTTGATCTTGCCTTTTATTTTTAAGAAAAAATAGTATTTACTTAACTTTTAAATAACCAAAAATTCAAACTTTACAAAATTTATCCAAAATGTTTGCTACCACTTCTAATTTTTTATCCCATGCTATTCCTCTAGAGACAATTCGTTATAACGAACAGGGTTTAGTTCCCGCGATCGCCCAGGATTATCTAGATGGTACAGTTTTAATGATGGCTTGGATGAGCCGCGAATCTTTACAAAAGACTTTAGAAACAAAAGAAACTTGGTATTGGAGCCGTTCTCGTGGGGAATTGTGGCATAAGGGCGCGACTTCAGGACATATTCAACGAGTGAAAGGGATTCGCTACGACTGTGATAGTGATGCCCTATTAATTACTGTGGAACAAGTGGGCGATATTGCTTGTCATACGGGAGAACGGAGTTGTTTTCATCAAGTTGACCAACAAAAAATAGCACCACCTGCCGATATGTTATCTGAAGTTTTTTCAGTAATCTGCGATCGCCGAGATAATTTTAATGAAAGTTCTTATACTTGTAAATTATTGGCTGGAGGAGATAATAAAATTCTCAAAAAAATTGGTGAAGAAGCGGCTGAAGTGGTTATGGCTTGTAAAGATGACCAATCTGACGCGATCGCAGGAGAAGTTGCCGATTTATTTTATCATAGCCTTGTTGCGCTTGCCTATCATGGAGTTGAACTGAGAGATGTCTATCGTAAATTGGAAGAACGACGGCGTTAAAGTTGATTTTTTTAAAGCTATTTTCTAATAATTCAAATTTATTATCTTCTAAAATCTCTTTTTTATGGATCAAATTTGGCGGTATTTAAAAACTTTTTTAAAAGTTGCTTTTCGTCATCCGATTACGGGCGTTACCATTATTCCGATTTTGCCAGATGGACGTATTGTTTTAATTCAACGACGAGATACAGGACAGTGGGGTTTGCCTGGCGGATTAGTCGATTGGGGAGAAGATATTCCCATAACTATTCAACGGGAATTATTAGAAGAAACAGGACTAACTCTTGTAAAAATTGGGCGTTTAATTGGTGTTTATTCTGCGCCAGATAGAGATCCACGAATGCATTCTATTGCTGTTTTAGTAGAAGCGGAGGTGACTGGTAATTTAGCAACGGAAGATTTTTTGGAAGTAATGAATGTTAAAGCTTTTAGTCGTGAAGAATTACCCCTGGGAAATTTAAGTCATGATCATGATCGTCATCTCAATGATTTTTTAGCAGGATTAACTGTTATTGCTTAAAAATGTTGAATTGATTTTTAATCTTAATAAATTAATCTTTAAGGAGAGAAATATATGAAGATCATAGTCAACTTTTTAAATTATGATTTTTTTATAAAACGGCAAATTCTAGGCGATCGCGTTTTTTAATATTTTTGAATTTGACGAGTTAATTGGATTTGCTCCGCACTAAAACCTGCTAATTTTAGATGCGATAAAAAACCTGATTGTCGATAGCGAGAATCTAAATTAATCGCTTGTTGATACATTTTTTTAGCTTTAATTTTATCCCCTTTATCTCCATAAACTAAGGCGATCGCCACCCAAGTATGGGGATTATTAGGTTCTAATTGAGTTGCTTTTTGAGCGTGAATAAGAGCTAATTCAAATTCTTGAAGACGTTGATAAGCGAGAGCTAAATTATAATGAGCAATTTCATTTTTAGGGTTTAAACTAACTGCTTGTTGATGTGTTTTTACAGCATTTTTTAAATTTCCACTGACCAAATAAACAATTCCCAAAGCATTAAGAGCAGGAATATTAATCGGATCTTGCTCTAAAACTTTTTGTAAAACTTGAGTTGCATCAGTTCCTTTTTCTGCCAAATGCAATGTCCAACCCAAGAGAACTCGCCCCGAAAGATTGCTGGGATCAAGATTGGCCGCTTTTTCTAAAGATTGAATCGCTTCGGTATAATTTCCTCTTTGGCGAGATTTTAGACCTAATTGACGATATTTTTGCGATTCTTGGCGATTTTCGGCTGTGGGAGTAACGGGATTCGGGGCGATCGCGTTAATTGTTGGGATAGGTAAGGGCGTAATAGTTGGTATCGGGGAATTTTGACAACTTTCAAGAGTTAAGACTGCACCAATAGAAAATATTGCTAAGCAAATACGAGTGATCATTTTTTTGTTGTCGCGGCTGGCACGAAATTGGGGCCGTTTACTTCTGCATGATCGACTGGATAAAGGGCGATCGCGTGGGGAACAGGTCGTGGTGTGTAGGAAACCTCGGATTTTCCCTCAAAAGCAACGGATGCACTGGCTCCTGAATCTACCATAATCGCATCCCGAAAACCCAATTTTTGCAGCATTTTAGCCAAAGAAACCGAATCAATCACCGTGCGAGTTACCCCAATCATCGGTTGTCCTGCCTGATTAATTCCCCAAAATGCCCGATTGCGATTAGCATCAAAACCATACAAATCATTAAAAGATTCAGGCGTGCTGGCTTTTCCATTTTTGACGAGCCAAGCTCCACCGACAAAGGCATCTGAAATCCAAGTTCCATCGGTCGATTCTTGTTGAATGCCCACTAGAGTATTATGTTTTTCTGGCACAAAGGGAATAAATTTAACGCTATTTGCACTAATTAAAGCCAAAGGACGACCTGCTAATTTGGGATTTTCGCCTTTATTGCCTGGCACAAAACCTCGATTAGAACTCAGGGCTGGCCCGATTAAAATATTAGAATTTAAAGATTTTAATGAGAAAAAAGTCCCATCTACTCCCGCGATCGCGCCTGTATCTTTCAAAATATCCTGGACTTGATAACGACTATCGGCATGAATGGTTCGGGGTTTGCCGCCACTGACTAAAACAATTTCTGTACCATTGATATTAAATTCTTGTTTTTGGACAGAACTCGTTAAATTAAATTGATCTGGTGGCAAAGGTGCTGCATATCCTCCCCAAGCTTTGGCGATCGCTTTTTCGATGCTAGATTGACCAAAACGATTAATCGAAAATAAATCAGGAGACGCGCCCGCATAACCTTCATTTAGGTCATCCATTGAAAATGCCATACTATAACCCGCCGCGATCGCCCATTGTTTCACCCTGGCATCGTATTTGCCTTCAGGATAGGTGAAATAACGAATGGGAATCCCTAATTCTCGCTCTAAAAGCTGTTTAGATTCAATAACTTCTTTTCCTAATTCATCTTCGGTGAGAGTTCGCAAATCTTTGGGATGTTTAATTGAATGAGATGCGATCGTCACTAAAGGATCAGCGGCCATTTCCTTTAATTGTGGCCAAGTTACGCTGGTTCGTTTGGTTTTTCCTTCAATTTTTTTGAGATAAATGGAAAATAACGCAGGAAAATTATATTTTTTCAACAACGGATAAACATATTGATAATGCCCGCCATAACCATCATCAAAACTAATTAAAACAGGTTTATTCGGCAAAGGAACGCCCGTGCGGAGGTGAGCAAGTAAGGCATCGGGAGAAATGGGAGTCATACCTTCTGCTTTGATGCGTTGAAAATGTGCTTCTAATTCTTCTGGAGTAACATCAAAAAATACTTCTTTTTTCGCCACAATATCGTGATACATCAGGATTGGAACAGAAGCTAACCTTGCTTGGGCATGAATTTGTGGAAACGGTGCAGCATCTGGAAGAGTAATTTTGGGTTCTGCGATCGCGGGCGGGGCTGCTTCGGTGGGCTTAAATAGGGCTAAAAGTTCAGAAAATGGTTTTTTTTGTGGAGTTTGTGGAGTCTTCTCTTCAGATATATTTCGAGTTAAACCGACTGATTCCAACAAGTTAATGCAGGGAGAAATAGCATTTTTTGTCGCTGTTTGCTGAGATTTTTCAACTTTTTCAGAAGAAATGATTGAGGCGACAGGATTGGGATTTGCGGTTGTGGTTGTCGAGGCTTCGTTAACAACGGCCAGAGATTGGGGAGATTGACACGCTTTTTTGAGATCGACAATTGCCTGGGTGAGAAAGTCAGATTTGGCTTCTGTGATTGAAGTTTGAGTTTCATTAGAAGCAGCAAGCGGTTTTAACATTGAAGAAAATGCGATCGCGGTACTTCCACCTAATCCGAGGAAAATTAGTGGTAAAAGGATTTTTTGATGAGCAGACATCATGGCAATTAGACAAAACAATTGAAATTATAACTTATTTATTTGGTCTATCTTAAAAAGTCATCCTAAATCCAACTGAAAATAGAGTAGATCACTAAACTCGCGCTTTTTAAAGAGATTTAAAGGGTGTGCCTGCAAATATTAAGTTCAACATAACCAAATCAAATTGCTATAAAAATTTAAGAATCTCTTGTTAAAGCACGCCTTAACAGTGGGAATATGTTAATTATTCCAAAAATAAATTAGCTTAATGAATCAACAATACCGTCTTACTTTGTTGCCTGGTGATGGCATTGGCCCCGAAATTATGGCGATCGCAGTCGATGTCTTAAAAGTAGTCGGCAAGCAATTTAATCTAGATTTTATTTTTCAAGAAGCTCTGATTGGAGGAGCGGCAATTGAGGCAACGGGGCAACCTTTACCCGAAGAAACTTTAAAAACGGCTCGTAACAGTGATGCCATTCTTTTGGCTGCGATCGGCGGTTATAAATGGGACAATTTGCCTCGTCAGCAACGGCCCGAAACGGGATTATTAGCCATTCGAGAAGAATTAGGTTTATTTGCTAATCTGCGTCCTGCCAAGGTTTTTTCCCAATTAGTTGATGCCTCTAGTTTGAAGCGAGAAGTCGTAGAAGGCGTGGATATTATGGTCGTTCGAGAACTAACTGGCGGAATTTATTTTGGCCAACCCAAGGGCATTTTTGCAACGGAAACGGGAGAAAAACGGGGCGTGAATACAATGGCTTATCGCGAATCGGAAATTGATCGCATTACTAAAGTGGCCTTTGAAATTGCTCGTAAACGTCGTCATCAACTTTGTTCGGTGGATAAAGCCAATGTTTTAGATGTTTCTCAACTCTGGCGCGATCGCGTGGTGGAAATGGCGATTAATTATCCCGATGTAGAACTTTCCCATTTATATGTAGATAATGCGGCAATGCAGTTGGTACGCGCTCCCAAGCAATTTGATACGATTGTCACAGGTAATCTTTTTGGGGATATTCTCTCTGATGAAGCGGCGATGTTG
>JANNLO010000073.1:0-3241 GCA_031396835.1 Snowella sp. SOY_38_metabat_116 | reverse complement strand
GTCTGTTCATCTTGTCTTTGTCAATGGGGTTAAGTCTTCTATTACACTCACGCATAAACAAAATTTGATTTTGCAGTTTCTTGGTTCCTCTTCTCGGCAATATTATTTTTTGTCTTAAATAACCTGCTGAATGCGGGTTTTTAATCTAAATGAAATTAAAGTAGTCCAAATGAAAAAAGAAAGTAACTACCTAGGTAGTTATGTTTAAGCTAAAATAATTGCTGAATTGAGGAACATTATTGAGACAATAGAACCAAAATCTTTGATTAGTTTGTCAATAAACTACTCCCAATTATTTATTAATAATAGCAAAAATGTCTAACAGTCTTTTAACCGTCGCTTATATTGCCGCCAGTGTGCTTTTTATCTTCAGTTTAGGCGGACTTTCTAATCCAGAAACTGCTCGTCAGGGAAATATTTATGGTATCAGTGGAATGCTTATTGCTTTTGTTGCAACGGCTTTAAATTATCAATTTACGGGTTATCTCACGCTGATTGGGGCGATCGCGCCTGGAATAATAATTGGTGCAGTGCTGGCTTCCCGTGTTGCCATGACTTCTATGCCTGAATTAGTGGCAATCTTACATAGTTTTGTGGGTTTAGCGGCCGTTTTAGTAGGAATTGCTAATTATCTTGCTCCTGATCCAAATATTATTGGGATTGAAGAGACTATTCATCAAATTGAAATTTATGTTGGCGTTTTTATCGGGGCCGTCACTTTTACGGGATCAATTGTGGCTTTTGGGAAACTTCGGGCTATTCTCGGCAGTAAGCCTTTGATCTTACCCGCTCGACACTTGTTGAATATTTCTCTTGTGATCGCAACGGTATTTTTAGGAGTTCAATTTATCCAAGCTACTGAATTGCAAGGTTTACAACAACTCTTGATCATGTCGGCGATCGCGGGACTTTTAGGCATTCATCTCGTCGCGGCGATCGGTGGAGCGGATATGCCTGTGGTTATCTCCATGCTCAATAGCTATTCGGGTTGGGCGGCGGCGGCGGCAGGATTTATGTTATCCAATGATTTATTAATTGTAGTTGGAGCTTTGGTGGGGAGCAGTGGGGCAATTTTGAGCTTTATTATGTGTCGTGCCATGAATCGTTCCTTTTTGAGCGTGATTTTAGGTGGTTTTGGGGAAGGAGCCAATAAAACAACAACAGCAACAACTCCAACGGGAACAGTTACGCCAACCACTCCAGAAGAAGTCGCCGATCTGTTATTGGATGCTCAGAGTGTTATTATTACTCCTGGTTATGGCATGGCAGTTGCCCAAGCTCAACACGCGGTTTCGGATATTACAAAATTACTAAAAAATCGCAAAATCAAGGTTCGTTTTGGCATTCATCCCGTTGCAGGCCGTTTACCTGGACATATGAATGTTTTATTAGCAGAAGCAAATGTTTCCTATGATATTGTTCTAGAAATGGATGAAATTAATGAAGATTTTGCCCAAACCGATGTGGTGCTTGTGATCGGAGCCAATGATACGGTTAATCCTAGTGCTTTGGAAGATCCTAATTGCGCGATCGCGGGAATGCCTGTTTTAGAAGTTTGGAAAGCTCATCATGTTATTGTCATGAAACGTAGCCTGGCTAGTGGTTATGCAGGGGTGGAAAATCCTTTGTTCTTTAATGAAAATACCCAAATGCTCTTTGGTGATGCGAAAACAAATATAGATGCTATTTTGACTCATTTACGAGAAAAGCAAGATTTCAATAGTTCCGCCAAAGTTTTAGTTGCATCTTAGATTTTGCGGGAAATTTTGAAAATAAGACAAAGTTCACCTGTTTGATTTATCTAAAATTTGCAATCGCTGGATCAGTAAATATTAAACACAACAAAGAGCATCGACTGATTGATATTCCAGAGCCGCTTTCATTAATCCTAAAAATAAAGGGTGAGCGTGATTTGGGCGAGAATGAAATTCAGGATGAAATTGAGAGGCAATAAAAAAAGGATGTTTGGGGTACTCAATAATTTCTACTAATCTTCCGTCAGGAGAAGTTCCACTCACAACATAACCCGTTTCTAAAAGTAAACTGCGATAGGCATTATTAAATTCATAGCGGTGACGATGACGTTCATAAATTACTTCTTTTTGATAAAGGGAAAATGCTAGGGTATCGGTGGCTAAACGGCAAGGATATAGACCTAAACGCATGGTTCCGCCTAAATCCACCACATCGTGTTGTTCAGGCAATAAATTAATAATAGGATTGGGTGTTTCGGGATCAAATTCTGAACTGTTGGCCTGGTCTAGATTCGCAATATTTCTGCCCCATTCAATCACGGCACATTGCATTCCCAAGCATAATCCCAAAAAAGGAATATTTTGTTTGCGTGCATATTCGATCGCTTGAACTTTTCCATCAACTCCGCGTATGCCAAAACCACCTGGCACAATTAGGGCATGAATCCCTTTTAAACAAGTTTCGGCTCCTGTTTCTTCTAGTTCTTCAGCACTGATCCAACGAACATTTAGTTTGCTACTACAGGCGATCGCGGCATGACCCAAAGCTTCAATTACTGATAAATAGGCATCACCGAGTTGCACATATTTCCCAACTAGAGCCACCTCAATTTCATGCTGGGGAGACTGCATTTTATCCACTAAAGATTGCCATTGGGCCAAATGGGGCGGGCGAGGTTCCATTTTCAAAAGGGCTAAAGTTTGGTTGGCTAAACCTTCTTGTTCTAAAATTAACGGCACTTCATAAATACTGCTGGCATCTTGACAGGTAATAACTGATTCAATCGGCACGTCACAAAATTCGGATAATTTTTCCTTCATGCCTGGATGCAAAGGGCGATCGCAACGGCAAACTAAAATATCAGGTTGAATACCAATTGAACGCAATTCTTTGACTGAATGTTGAGTTGGTTTTGTTTTCATTTCCTTGGCGGCGGGAATCCAGGGAATAAGGGTAACGTGCATATAGAGAACATTATTGCGTCCCACATCTTTCCGAAACTGACGAATTGCTTCCAAAAAAGGCAAGGATTCAATATCTCCCACTGTTCCGCCAATTTCTGTGATCACCAAATCTGGATTAGTATTTTGAGCCACTCGTAAAATGCGTTCCTTGATTTCATTGGTAATATGGGGAATAACTTGCACTGTTCCACCCATATAAGCTCCCCGTCGTTCTTTGTTCAACACAGCCTGATAAATCGAACCCGTTGTCACACTATTTAGGCGAGACATGGAAGTATCAGTAAAACGCTCATAATGTCCTA
>JANNLO010000055.1:0-16999 GCA_031396835.1 Snowella sp. SOY_38_metabat_116 | reverse complement strand
ACTGCCCTATCCTCTTTTTTATTACTTTGTCTTATTTTCACTTTTTTCCGTCTCTGCAACCTTTGTTCCTCTTTTTTGAATATTAGGTCTTTTTTCTTAAGTTGACAGCTATGGATGCTTCCGCGATCGGGGCCGCAGTCGTTGGGGCTGGTGTTGGTGCAGGTGTTGCGGGTGTAGTTGGTGGAATGGGATTAGCCGTTGCTGGAACCGCAGTCGGAATAACAATGGCTCCAGTAGCCGCCGTAGGAGCCGTACTTGGTTTAGCGGGCTATGGAATCTCTAAATTAATTAAGTGGGATTAAGCAAAATAAAATCCTAATGTCTAGAAAGAAAAAAGAGAAACCAAATAATATTCAAAAATTTGTGAGAAAAGGGCTTGCGGATATCATCAGAACGTTTAATGGTGAAAACCCTAAGCCTCCTCCTCCTGAGCCACTGCCACATTCAGAAGCCTGGTATCGTGATCGCCTGGCTGAAAGGCTTAAAGCAAAAAAAGAAGTTAATACGCCCGTTGGCAGAATAGATATATTGACCGAAACAGAATTGATAGAGCTTAAAAGATCGCGCAATTGGAAAAGCGCAATAGGTCAAGTCAAAAGTTATGGCAAATTTTATCCACAACACCGATTAAGAATACATTTATTCCGAGAAATGACAGGAACTAAGCTCAAAAATATTCAAGAAACCTGTGATTCAGAAGGAATTATTCTCACTTGGGAATAGTAAAAGATCCATAAAATTTACTATTGCAATCGCTAAAGTTTGTGATATGTTTAATTCTTTCTGTGATTTGAATGCTATTTAGAGTCATGTTAACCTGCTACATTTAGTTCATGAAATTTCTTTTAATTGAAATCTTATCAAGTAAGCAGATAAAAAGCCGCGTTACATTTTTTTAATACTTCTTAAGGCCTCCTACAAGATCTTAATTAGCGCGATCGCAGTGAACCAAAAATACTAGAAGAGAGATTGAATCTAGAAGAAAAAGTGAGGATCACCGATCCCAGTATTAAAAAACGTAAATAACAGAAAAAATCGCTTATTTCTTGCAAATATAAAGGTTTTAGATGTTCTAATTTCAGACAGAACTATCCATATAGCCGTAATTTTAGCAACATATCTGTACCGAAAACAACAGCGAGAAAAGAACCCTGTGCTAGAATCAGCAGTACACAGGGCAAGCTGAGGTGATGGTAAGGTTATGTTTGAACGCTTTACAGAAAAAGCTATTAAAGTAATCATGCTCGCTCAAGAAGAAGCCCGTCGCCTCGGACATAATTTCGTTGGCACGGAACAAATTCTCTTGGGCTTGATTGGTGAAGGTACGGGAGTCGCGGCCAAGGTTTTGAAATCAATGGGGGTCAATCTTAAAGATGCTCGCATTGAAGTCGAAAAAATCATTGGACGTGGATCTGGTTTTGTTGCGGTGGAAATTCCTTTCACTCCAAGGGCTAAAAGAGTTCTGGAGCTTTCTTTAGAAGAGGCTCGCCAACTGGGACATAATTACATCGGCACGGAACATCTGCTTCTGGGTTTAATCCGTGAAGGAGAAGGCGTTGCGGCCAGAGTTCTGGAAAATTTGGGAGTCGATCTTTCTAAGGTTCGCACTCAAGTGATTCGGATGCTGGGTGAAACGGCTGAAGTTAGCGCAGGTGGCGGTGGTGGTGGACGAACAAAAACGCCTACCCTAGACGAATTTGGCTCGAACCTGACTCAAATGGCGGCTGACGGAAAACTTGATCCCGTTGTGGGTCGTCAAAAAGAAATTGAACGGGTGATCCAAATTTTGGGTCGTCGGACTAAAAACAATCCTGTTTTAATCGGTGAACCAGGTGTCGGTAAAACAGCGATCGCGGAGGGATTGGCCCAACGCATTGCTAATAAGGATATTCCCGACATCCTGGAAGATAAGCGCGTTATGACTCTCGATATTGGCTTGCTGGTAGCAGGCACTAAATATCGTGGGGAATTTGAAGAACGTCTGAAAAAAATCATGGATGAAATTCGCCAAGCTGGAAACGTGGTTCTAGTAATTGACGAAGTTCATACCCTTATTGGTGCAGGGGCCGCCGAAGGTGCGATCGATGCCGCTAATATTCTCAAACCTGCTTTGGCACGGGGAGAATTGCAATGTATCGGTGCAACGACCCTGGATGAGTACCGCAAACATATTGAACGGGATGCGGCTCTAGAACGACGTTTTCAGCCTGTTATGGTCGGAGAACCCTCGGTGGATGAAACCATTGAAATTCTCTATGGACTGCGAGAACGTTACGAACAGCATCATAAGTTGAAAATCTTAGATGAAGCGTTGGTTGCGGCGGCGAAACTCGCTGATCGTTACATTTCTGACCGCTTTTTACCTGATAAAGCCATTGATTTAATTGATGAAGCGGGATCGCGGGTTCGTTTGATGAATTCCCAATTGCCCCCTGCGGCTAAGGAATTAGACAAGGAATTACGTCAAATTCTCAAGCAAAAAGACGATGCTGTGCGGGGTCAAAAATTCGATGAAGCGGGCAAACTCCGCGATCGCGAAATGGAGATCAAGCAACAAATTCGGGAAATTGCTTCTGCCAAGAAAAATGAGGGAGACAGCGATGAACCCCAGGTAACATCCGAAGAAATTGCCCATATTGTAGCTTCTTGGACGGGTATTCCCCTAAATAAACTAACGGAAACCGAGTCTGACAAACTGATGCACATGGAAGATACTCTCCATCAGCGTTTGATTGGTCAAGAAGATGCGGTGAAAGCCGTTTCTCGTGCTATTCGTCGGGCGCGGGTTGGACTGAAAAATCCCAATCGTCCGATCGCAAGCTTTATCTTCTCTGGGCCGACTGGGGTTGGCAAAACCGAGTTAACTAAAGCTCTCGCGGCCTATTTCTTCGGTTCAGAAGATGCAATGGTTCGCCTTGATATGTCCGAATTTATGGAGCGTCACACCGTTTCTAAATTGATTGGTTCTCCTCCGGGCTACGTCGGCTATAACGAAGGCGGCCAGTTAACGGAAGCTGTGCGTCGTCGTCCTTACACGGTGATCCTCTTTGACGAAATCGAAAAAGCTCACCCTGATGTCTTTAATTTGCTCTTGCAGATTTTAGAAGATGGTCGCCTAACGGATGCCAAAGGTCGAACCGTTGATTTCAAAAATACGCTCTTGATCATGACCTCCAATATTGGTTCTAAGGTTATTGAAAAAGGTGGCGGTGGACTCGGTTTTGAGTTTGAAAATGATCAAGCCGATGCTCAATATAATCGGATTCGCTCGTTGGTGAATGAAGAACTGAAACAATACTTCCGTCCTGAGTTTCTTAACCGACTCGATGAAATTATTGTCTTCCGTCAACTCAATCGTCAAGAAGTCACCGAAATCGCTGAAATTCTACTTAAAGAGGTATTTACTCGTTTAGTCGAGAAAAATATCACCCTAGAGGTCACAGCCAAATTCAAAGAACGCCTAGTCGAAGAAGGTTACAACCCTTCCTATGGGGCAAGACCATTGCGTCGGGCGATTATGCGTCTCTTGGAAGATGTCCTAGCGGAAGAAATTCTGATGGGTCGTTTACGAGATGGCGTAACGGCGATCGTTGATATTGGTGAAGACGGTAAGGTCATTGTCCGTCAAACAGAACAACAACGGGAATTAGAGTTATTAGATATTTCCAAATAACTTGGATGTTTGAATAAAATTAAGTTTTCTACATTTGTTTGATGAACTTAATTATTAATTAAAATAGCGGTAGGAGATTCATTTCTTTTACCGTTTTTTTCTGCTTATGAATTTTATTGTGAATGTTTTTCGGGCTACAACTAAGTTTTAAAAGTGGAGTTCGCTTTAACAAAAAATCATGAGATAATTAATTCAACAATCTCAAATAAATTATTAGCTTTATATAATATTAAGTATTAATTAATCTATGAATTCTCCTCAAAATTATTTTGCGACGGTTGCTAGAGGATTAGAAGAAATTGCGGCTAAAGAATTAACTCGTCTGGGTGCTGTCAATGCTAAGCCTGAATTTACGGGCGTTTCTTTTCAAGGTAATCGGGAAACACTTTATCGGATTAATTTGTGGTCTAGAGTGATTTTTCGGGTATTAATGCCGATCGCAGAACTTCAAAGTCGGGATGCAGAACAATTATATAAAAGTATTCAAAGCATTAATTGGTCGGATTATATTCAAATTAATCAGGCTTTTGCAGTTAATTGTACGGGAAGTAATCGCAATCTCAATCATAGTCATTTCACCGCACTTCAGGTTAAAAATGCCATTGTTGATCAACAAAGAGCAAAAACAGGCAAAAGATCTGATATTGATACCGAAAATCCCGATATTTTGGTTAATGTTCATATTTATCAAGATAACTGTGTTTTAAGTCTGGATAGTTCAGGTTTTAGCTTGCATCGTCGGGGTTATCGGGCAGCAATGGGTCTGGCTCCACTGAAGGAAACTTTAGCTTCGGCTCTACTTGCGATCGCGGAATGGACATCCGATTTACCTTTTTTAGATCCGCTTTGTGGTTCGGGAACTTTACCGATTGAAGCGGCATTAACGGGTTTAAACATTGCACCTGGGCTTTATAATTCCTTTGCTTTTCAAAACTGGACAGATTTTGATGAAACTCTCTGGGAAAAATTGCAAACAGAAGCCCAAAACGCAACTTTAACCGAACTTCCTGCTGTGGTTTGCGGCAGTGATGCCGATGAAAATGTTGTCAGCCAAGCCAGGGATAATGCCAGAGCCAGTGGACTGGAAGAACATTTATATTTTCAACAAAAAGAATTGTCTGAAGTTGAGCCGCCCGCCGATCATGGCATTATTATTTGCAATCCTCCCTATGGCATTCGTCTTGGGGAAGAAGAAGAATTGGGTGCGCTTTATAAATTATTGGGAGATATTTTCAAACAACGCTTTAAAGGTTGGACTGCTTATGTTTTAACAGGTAATAAGGAATTGGCAAAACGAGTTGGTCTTAAGGCTTCCCGTCGTTTTCCTGTTTATAATGGGCCGCTTCCTTGTACGCTGCTTAAATATGAGTTATATTAATTTTTTGCTCAATTTGTCAAATTCAAGCATAACTACGCCAAATTCCTACTAAAATGCCCTGAATCTCGACTTGATGACCCATAACTTCAATCGGTTGATATTTAGGATTCGCAGGTTTAAGTACCACTTTGTCATTTTCTTGATAAAAGCGTTTTAAAGTTGTGCCATAGCCTTCCACCCTAGCTGCAACAATTTCTCCATTGGGAAGAGCTTCCTCCGCAGACATTGTTCGCATAATTACCATATCGCCTTCTGCAATTAAATCTTCGATCATGCTATCTCCTACGACCCTAAGCGCGTAACAATTCCCTTGTTTGACTATATTAGAAAGATCGAGTTTTTCGGCTCCGTCGGTACAGGGTTCGACTAATCCACCTGCCGCAATTTCTCCTAAAATAGAAAGTCCTTGGGGTTTGTGGTGCAAAATACGAAGCGTTCTGGCTTTGCCTTCTGTCCAGTCAAGATAACCTTTATTCCGTAAACGTTCCAGACGACTTTGAATCGGGGCTGGCGATCGCAGATTCATGGCGCGCATCATTTGACGAATAGAAGGAGCGTGCTGAGCCGTTTGTATATACTCGACTAACCAGTCATAAAGTTCTTGCTGGGCCTCGGTAAGAGATTCCATGAAAAGTTGCTCCTGCGGTTGAACAATCACTTTTGTTTTCTCTATCTTAAGACAAAAATCACCATCTAAGAACATTCGTACTAAATTATTATTTTTGATTTAACTTTTGTTCAGGCTAAATTTTCATGAACTCAAATAATTTGGCTTAAAATTCCGATAAATTGGGATTAGCCTCTAGTTTTTGAATTTCATCTTTCACAGCATTATATTCATGATTCACTTGAATGACGACTGATTTGGGTAATTGATCTTGCTTTTCGCGTGCGATTTCAAAATAATATTGAGAGGTTTTTAACTGTTGTAAATTTTTATTAGCTCTTCCTTGAAGTCTTAATAGTTGACCTTTAAGATATTGTAATTCTGGATTTTCTGGCGTTTCGGCGATCGCTTGATTGAGATAATCCATTGCTTTGTCATATTGTTTGAGATCACGATAGGTTGTTGTTAAAGCACGATTTTTTAAATAGTTTGGAGAAGCATATTTTTCAAACCGAACAATAACTTGATCTGACTGAGAAAAAGGTGTGTATTTAGAGAGAAATAAATCCAGATAACCGCGCAACAAATTGAATTCTGGATCGTTGGGATCGATTTTTGAAGCAACTTCTAGATAATCAAAAACTTGTCCTGCTTTGCTAACTGCTTCTAAATAACTGCCTTTTTTTAAGAAATAAGCTCCTTCCATAAAATGTCCCACTGCCAAATATAAATTGCTTCGTAAAGGATCTTGAACTTTTAATTGTTCAGCAGCTTTTAAGGTTTTATCAGCATAAATTCTCATTTCTTCTAAATTAGCTGAGTCATAGTATAAAGACGCTTTCATTGCATAAGCTAAAGGATCACTATTTCCGTTCTGGGTTATTTTATCTAAATATTGTTTGGCTTCTTTATAATTACCTTCTCGAAAAATAGCGACAAAAGCTGCTTCTGTTTGATCATCAATATTTCGAGGATTTGTTGTCCGAAAAGGATCTCCCGCCCAAGCCACATTTCCTACTAAATTTGCGATCGCAGCAACAGATACTGAAAACAGTAAAGATAAGATTGTGTGTGATTTTTTCTGAATGATCATTTTACTTTCCTAGAAATATTTGAAAATTGATACTTTGATTTTTAAATTAATGCCAACAAATTATCGGATTGAATGATTTTATTCTCTCTGGTCATGGAACCTTTAAAATAGTTTATAGAAGATTTTGTTAATTTTAAGATTAATTTCTACAAGAACAAAAAAATAAAGAAACACTTTCTTTCCAATTATTCAGGACTTTTACTTCAGAAGCAATGCTCTATTTGAAAAATGTTAGTTATCATCCTCCTGCCACACCAACTCCTATTTTAAAAGAAATCAATTTACAATTAGCTCCTCAAGAATTAGGGTTAATTATTGGCCCCAGTGGCTCAGGAAAAACTACTCTATTAGAAATTTTAGCGGGATTGGCGGAAAAAACCAGTGGGGAAATTTTTTGGCGCGATCAGGAACTAAACGCTTTACATTTACAACAGTTGGGCGGAATTGTTTTTCAGTTTCCCGAACGACATTTTTGTGGCGGAACTATTTTGGAAGAATTACGCTTGGGTCATCCCGAATTAAGTAGCGATCGCCTCAAAGAAGCGTTAACCGAAGTAGGGCTAGACCATTTGAATTGGGAAGCTTCACCCCATGCCCTGAGCGGCGGTCAACAAAGACGACTTTCTCTTGCAGTTCAACTGATCCGTCAACCTAATTTGTTATTACTGGATGAACCGACGGCGGGTTTAGATTGGTCAATGCGTCGTCAATTAGCAAAATTACTCAATAAACTGAAAAATCATTGGACATTATTAATTGTTAGTCATGATCCAACGGAATTATTGCCTAGTGCTGATCGCTGTTGGAAAATTAATCAAGGCATTTTAACGCCCGTTGAACCCACTACCTTATTAGCCGCAAAAAAAGGATAGGATTAACCAGACAAATTACTAAACGCATCCCGTTTGTTTTTCAAAAGCAATTAAGGTTTATTCCAGACATCAAAAAAACTATATTCTGTTCGATGCAGTACAATTTGGCTCAGCACAATTTTCCTAATGTCAAATTTAGATAAAATAAAGTATATCAATTATTAAAGAGTTGAACGCTATCTTGAGAACAATTGACTTATTTGCAGGGATCGGTGGTATTCGTTTAGGGTTTGAATCTGTCAACTGTCAAACTGTATTTAGTTCAGAATGGGATAAAGATGCCAAATGTATATATCAAGATAATTTTGGTGAAATACCTGAAGGAGATATTACTAAAATCTTACCTCAAGATATTCCCAATCACGATATTTTATTAGCAGGTTTTCCTTGTCAACCCTTTAGTATTATTGGTAATTTACAAGGATTTTCTGATATACGTGGTACTCTATTTTTTAATATCGAAGAAATTTTAAGAATCAAAAAACCCTATGCGTTTCTGTTAGAAAATGTTAAACAATTAAGAACTCATGATCAAGGTAAAACGTTTAGCACTATTATCAAATCGCTAGAAGCTCTTGACTATTTTATTTACACAAAAGTTTTAAACGCATTAGATTTTGGACTACCACAAAAACGGGAAAGAACATTCATTATCGGCTTTAAAGAAAATTTGTCTTTTCATTTTCCACAATCTTTTCCAATTTATCAATCTTTAGCAAATATTTTAGAAAATGATGATGAAGTTAATCCTAAATTATTTGCTTCTGAAACTATTGTGAAAAATCGGATAATGAAGCTTAAAAGAGAACCATTTTATCCTTCTATATGGCATGAAAATAAAGGAGGAAATATTTCAGTTTTACCTTATTCTTGTGCATTAAGGGCAGGAGGTTCTTATAATTATTTACTGGTTAATGGAGTTAGGAGACCTTCTTCTAGAGAATTATTAAGATTGCAAGGATTCCCAGAAAACTTTAAGATGTCATGTTCCTATAGCACTGTCCGAAGATTAACAGGGAATAGTGTTGCTGTTCCTATTATTCAAGAAATTGCAAAAGAAATGATAAAATCCATTAATCAAAACCAAGTTAATACAAAATATAATCAATTGATTTTACTATAGTTATTATGAGTATTCAAGAAGCTAAAATTGCTTTAGATAATTTAATTCGTAAAGCAAGAGTTCATTTATATAAACCGATACAAATTGCAGAAATTCTCCATAAAGATAGAACAGAAAATAAAATTAACCTCAACTTTCTAGAAACTTACAGAAATCCTTCTAAAAAATGGAGAGATGATATTTGTTTACAATTTATTGGAAGAATCAGTACATCGTCAGCCCGATATCAAGATGACTTGTTTAATGAAAATGCTATTCCACCCACAATATTAAATATTTTAGGTCAGGAAAATAAAACCAAAAATGGTATAGTAGAGGCTTATATTTATCGGCGTTTTTCTGAGCGTTTTAATCAGATGAATGCAGGATTAGATTATTGTCGTAATAATGACTTTACAAGATTTCAACTATCTGAATTTTTATTTCTTTTTCGGAACGAACCAGGTTTAAAACGCAGCATTGATAAAATTTATGAAATTGTAGTTTATGCCTTATTTTCAACTTTAGTTGAAGCTTTAGAAGTTACTATTGAAGTAAGTTTAAATAATGATAAAATCAATATTCTTAAAGAATTTGAAGATTTTACTAAGCAACTAATAAATTTAGATTCTAATTTACTAAGCTTAAAGTTTCCCGCCAAAATTCATAGAGTTGGTGTAACTAATGCCTCTGACAAAGGTTTAGATATATGGGCTAATTTTGGTTTAGTAATTCAAATTAAACATCTATCTTTGGATGAAAAAATGGCTCAAAATATCGTTAATTCAATTTCAGCAGATAGAGTTGTTATTGTTTGTAAAGATTCAGAAGAAAAAATAATTTTGTCACTATTAAATCAAATTGGCTGGAAATCAAAAATTCAAAGTATTATTACAGAATCAGATCTTATTAAATGGTATGAAAAAGCGTTAAGAGGTAGATTTTGCGAACAATTGGGCGAGTTACTAATTCAGTCAATAAGAAATGAAATAATCAATGAATTTCCTTCCACAGAACCCTTAGAATTTAGAAAATTTATAAACTCAAGAGGCTATGATCAATTGACTGATGAACTATGGATCTAATAACTACCAAAAAAGGATAGGATTAACCAGACAAATTTAGAGAAATCACCTATGACCGACTCGACACAATTACCTCAAAAACCTGATATTTGGGAAAATACGTTGGGATGGCAAGCAACTCCCGACCAATGGCAACAGTTTCAGCAACTTTATGAAATTATTGTAGAAGGAAATACTCGCCTCAATTTAACCCGTATTACCGAGCCTTTGGACTTTTTAGAAAAGCATCTTTGGGATTCTTTGGCAGGTATTTTGTTGGGCGAAAATCTCAATCTTAATGAATCTCATCAAGTCATTGATATTGGTACAGGGGCAGGTTTTCCAGGACTTCCTGTAGCGATCGCGTTTCCAAAATATACTATTACTTTACTTGATTCAACCCGAAAAAAAATTCAGTTTTTAGATGAAGTTTTAAGCCAATTAAACTTACAAAATGGCAAAACTTTATTAGGAAGATCAGAAACTATCGGACGCGATCGCAAATATCGAGCAACTTCTGATCTAGCTTTAGTCCGAGCCGTAGGAGAACCGTCTGTTTGTGCGGAATATGCCTTACCTTTACTCAAAATAGGTGGATTAGCGGTGCTTTATCGGGGACATTGGAGCGAAGAAGATACAGAAAAATTAACTTCTAGTGTTTTGGAATTAGGCGGTAATATTGAACACATTAAAACAATCAAAACTCCTTGGAGCGAAGGCACTCGTAATTTTATTTATCTGCGAAAACTGAAACCCACTTCTGCCTATTATCCGCGTGCGATCGGCATTCCTACCCAAACTCCTCTTTAACTTTTTAACTTTAACTTTGTCTCAAATAAGACTAATAAATGTTATTTGTGATGATTAGTTATTGCAACAAATCTTTATATTAAAAATCATTAAGAAATGCGTTAAATGTTTGTTTATAAATACATAAATAGAAAAAAGTGTAGATTCTATTAAGGGAAATCTATTGTAGATGAATCTATTTAGTGTTTTTTAATAAATAGGAGTGAAACAAATTAATGTTATTTCAAGACGCACGAGATTATCAAATTCTATTTTTATCTAGTTTTTTATTTTTAGGAATAGCGACTAGGGATTGGACAATTAAACCTGAATTAATAGCAACAATTCTTTTAGGTTGCTTATTTTTCCAGATTTTATTAATAGTATTAATTCGGTGGCGATCGCAGGTTTCATCTAGTAATTTAAGATTCATAGAACAGCCATCTTTTATAACAGCAACTCAACCTTTATTCGACCTTAACTCTCTAAAAAGTGCTTTAATCACAGGTTTAGGACTTTGTTTATTGTTACGAGCTAATCATTTATCAACAATGTTATTAGCAGTAAGTTGCGCGATCGCCAGTAAATTTATCTTTAGAGTACGAGGAAAACACTTTTTTAATCCTGCTAATTTTGGCATTATTGCCGCTTTAACATTCACTCAAGATGCCTGGATTTCACCAGGACAATGGGGAACAGATTGGTGGTATTTAGCCTTATTTTTAGCCACAGGTGGATTAGTTCTTAAAAAAGTAGGTCGTTGGGAAACTTCAGTCGTCTTTTTAGGCGTTTATGGCAGTTTAGGTGCAATCCGTAATCTTTGGCTAGGGTGGGATAATGAGGTTTTATGGCATCATCTCAGCAGTGGCAGTTTGTTAGTTTTTGCCCTATTTATGTTGACCGATCCCCGCTCTATTCCTAATGCTTTAATCAGTCGAATAATTTGGGCAATAAGTATTGCTATCCTAACTTTTATTTTGCAATATACTCTGTATTTACCAACTGCGATGTTTTGGGCTTTATTTTGCTTATCTCCATTGACAATTTTATTAGATTCCCAACATTTTGCTCCTCGTTTTATTTGGCAAAAATCTAATCATTTATCACCCCAATTAAGCCATTAATTTATATTAATCATCATGTTAAAAATCTTAAACTTATTGCCCAAAAAGAACGCGATCGCCCACAATTTAATTCGTAAAACACTAACAATTATATTCTTAACCTTAATCAGTTTCTGTTATTTGATTCAACCAGTCTGGGCATTTTGTGGATTTTATATTGGCAAAGCTGATACTAGTCTTTATAATCAGGCATCTCAAGTAATTATTGCTAGAGATAAACAACGTACCGTTTTAACAATGGCGAATGATTATCAAGGCAGTGCTAAAGATTTTGCCCTAGTTATTCCAGTTCCAGTTATCCTGAAAAAAGAGCAAGTTCGCATCGGCGATCGCAAAATTATTGAAAGATTAGATGCTTTTAGCGCGCCTCGTTTAGTGGAATATTTTGATACAAATCCCTGTGATACTCGGATGTATGAATCATTTGATGCAGCTCCTGCTCCCAGTAGTGTCGGTGGAATGCGCGGCAACATAATGTCTCGCAAAAGTAAGGATTTGGGCGTGACAATTGAAGAACAATTTTCCGTCGGAGAATATGATATTTTGATTCTCAGTGCCAAAGAATCTAATGGTCTTGAAACTTGGTTAATTCAGAATGATTACAAAATTCCAGCAGGAGCAAATTCGGTTTTAAATCCCTATATTAAACAAGGCTTAAAATTCTTTGTTGCTAAAGTTAATTTACAAGAATATGCTAAAAATGATTTTCAATCTTTGCGTCCTTTAATGATGGCTTATGAATCATCTAAGTTCATGCTACCAATCCGTTTAGGAATGTTAAATGCGAAGGGAGATCAAGATTTAATTGTTTATTTACTCTCTCCTCAAGGTGCAACAGAATTAACTAATTATCGCACAGTTAAAATTCCCAGTGATATCGAATTACCCGAATTTGTTCAACAGGAATTTAATGGTTTTTATAAGGCAATGTTTAAAAATGCCTATCAGCAATCAGGCAAAAATGTTGCATTTCTTGAATATGCTTGGAATATGGCTAATTGTGATCCCTGTTCTGCCGATCCTCTTAATCCAGAAGAACTCAAAAAAGCTGGTGTTTTCTGGTCAGATAATCCCTATTCCTCCAATGTTTTTATAAGTCGTCTTCACCTTCGTTATAACAAAAATAAATTTCCTGAGGATCTACAATTCCAATCAACTGCTAATCAAAATACCTTTCAAGGGCGTTATATTATGCGTCATCCCTATCGAGGAGAAATGTCTTGTTCAGCCGCACAAAACTATAAGCAAGCTGTTAAACAACGTCAAGAAAAAGAAGCTCAAACTCTTGCTCAATTAACAG
Source organism: Snowella sp. SOY_38_metabat_116 (assembly GCA_031396835.1). GTDB lineage: Bacteria > Cyanobacteriota > Cyanobacteriia > Cyanobacteriales > Microcystaceae > Snowella. Next base: position 3,997 of record JANNLO010000055.1, on the reverse strand, counting down.
GTTGGAAAATTGAAGATATTCGTAAAAGAATTGATTTTATACAGGCTGAAAACTCACCTTGGTGGCGGAATCTTTGGCCGTCTAATTAGTCGCGTACGATATCTTGTGGGGACTAAATATATTGAAGCAACTCTAGAAAAAAACGGTGCCTGAATTAGCCAGTCAATATGAAATTTATCCAACAATGATCAATGGATGGAAACGAAAAATATGGTCAGAGGCTAGTCAAATCTTTGAGACAGAAAAACCAGGAAAAGAAATCAAAAAAAAAGCTAAAACCACGATAAAGAAATGCCTTTTTTGCTGGGGATTGTAAAAATAGTTTATTTAGCAGGTCAAAATAAGAACTAATGTACTACACCCCCGCTTTTTTATCTCGAACTTACCTTTTACACTATTCACAAAAATCAAGATTGGAGAGAATCCCAAGCCATTGCAGAATCTTTAACTGCTTGTTCTACGGTTTTTTGTTTTAACATGGCAGCCTGTAAATTCTCATAAATAACTTTTTGTAATTGGTTGAGATTTTTCATGGCGGGAATCAAAACCTCAGCTTCCTTGAGTTGATTGGCACTCACTTTTCGGGCTTGTTCTACCGAAGAACCTGTACTTTCTTGATCTAGTTCTTGAATATATCGATCAATGGCAACCAGATTAGAAGGCAAAACATTGGCGGCTTTGGCAAAAGATAACTGATTATCGGCATTGGTGACAAAAAGAGCAAATTTCAAGGCATCATCGGCTTGTTTACTGTCACGGGGAATAACGAGATTCATCACTGCCACATTTTTTTTACCCGTTTTGCCAGTAATTTGGGGAGAAGCGGCGGATATTTTGGCAATAGTCGGAGCGTTTTTCTGAATAGTTTTTAAAAATTCTGCACCCGAAGAAAGTAAGGCGGTTGAACCAGACTGATATAATTCCACTGCATGACGATGGCCCTGGGTCAAAACTTCTGGTGGTAACAATCCTTGTTGATAAAGGTCAACCCAGTATTTAAAGGCTGCCAGTCCTTCGGGCGTATCAAAGGCGGCTTTTCCTTGTTCATCGACTAACTTGACTCCCATTTGCACCAAGGATTCTAAAACTTCTCCCGAATCTCCTGGAGAAAAGGTCACAAAAAAGGCATATTTACCTGTTTTATCTTTTATGGTTTGCGCAATTTGGGCTAATTCTGTATAATTTGCTGGCGGTTTGCTGATACCAGCTTTTTTAAACAAATCTTGATTATAAATTGTGACTCTAGTGGTGAGATACCAAGGAACGCCAAAACTGAGATTATTTAAGCTATTTGCCTGCCAAATACTCGGTAAATATTGTTTTTTGACTTCTGGACTGATTTTACTGTTCAGGTCTATCAAGGCATTTTTACTGGCCAATTGGGAAGCAAAGTTAGGATTGAGATTAACGATATCGGGCGCGGTTTTAGCAGAAATGGAGGTGAGGATTTTACTCTGCATGGCATCCCAAGGCACATCATCCCACTTAATTTGCAGATTTGGGTTTGAGGTTTTAAAATTCTGAATTAATTCGGTAAAATAAGGCGTAAATTGGGGCTGGAGTTGCATTGTCCAGAATTGGATTGTGCTTTGTTCCCCTTTTTCACTTTGATTAGAAGATGGTGCTGGCTGACAACTGACGAGCCAACTGAGCAATAAACCGAAAAGTCCCCAGAGCGCAAGTTGCTTAATTTTTTTGAATGTCTGCATTAATTCTAATCCCCAATTAGCCGAAAACTATTATACGGCATGAAAGTAGGTAAAGATAATTTAGAAAAATTTCGTATTATGAGATCGCGTAAAATCCCACTCTTGCAGTAACTCATCTTTAAATAAAATAAAAATAACTGATTGCTTCTAGAAATTACGTTTTTTACTTACAAAAATTGTGCTAATTTAATTCTTTTTGTGTAACTAGGGCTTGCTGAAAAAGTCAAAAAACAGGGAGAGGGGATTAATTTATGAATCTAAGGAGAGTAAAACATAACTTTTAAATATTTTATCAAAACGAAGCATAAGCTGAGCTAATAAGATGACAGAGAAATAACCTTTTCTTCCGAAAAAGACAAAAAAAACCTAAAACCTGCCGAAGCAGGGCAGAAAGATTGATGACTAAAAAAGTGATAGCAATAGCGGTTTCAGAGGTATCAGGAAGTTTTGCCATAACTCGATTGAGGCTAAATCGTCTCTTGGCTTGACCAAATTTGCCTTCAATAGCATTACGGTCTCTTTCATCTTGAAGAGCTTCTTTCTTTTTTTCTGGACTAATATTTGTGGAGCGTCTTCCCAAGGGTGGGCCACTCAATCGAATTCCCCTCTCCTTACAAAAAGCCCGATTTTCCCTTGTGCGATAGATTGCATCGGCATGAACAGACTTGGGATAGTAGCCTGTTTCACGTTTAAATTCTTCTATTTGTCCTTTGAAGTCGCCTGATTCATTATAATTATCCCAACTTAATCGGTATAAATAAACATATCCATTCACATAACTCGCTGATAGCTTTGCACCAAACTCTACTGGCGTTCCCGCTTTTCCTCTAACTATGGGACGAACATGAGGTTGAGTCAAACTCACAATTCTATTTTCTACCTTATTTTCGTTATTTTCATACATTTCTACTTGTTGTTCATAAGCTTTTTTTATTATCAACAGTATCTTTTCTTCTTTTTTACTTAATTTTACGACCTCTTCATCTTCTCTTATTTTCTCTATATGGGAAAGGTTTCTTTGGATATATTGGATTTGTTTTTTTATGCCCTTTCTCCTTTCTTTTCTCGACGGACGGCGTTTTTTAGACAATTTTAAGTAATCTTTTCTGGCTCTTATTCTATAGGTTCTTGGTTTTTTCCCTTTTTTTTTACTTTTTTTATACAAGCTATCTATTATTTTTTTTTTTAATTGTAGTGATGTACTCTTGCTGAGCCCGGGGGGCGGGGGCTAAACATCGTATATCGGGCCTGTATTCGGAAGCTGATCGGCGGACGGGCCGTAAACATTCTCCGCGCGCCGGCGCGCCGGCGCGCCGTTGCCGCGGACGCCGCTCCGGACGCCGCTCCGGACGCCGAAGGGCCGGTCGTGATCACCTTCCCTGCAAAGCGCGTGCTTGCTGGCCCTCGTGGTGAAGTCATCGCAGCCCAATCCGTGCAATCAGAAAGCCAGCGCAAGCTGATCGCGATTACGGGTTAAGCCTTCATTTGCAAAATTGAGCGCTGGCATGCTAGCCAGCGGCCATGTCTTCCCATGATGTTGTCATACTTGGCGCCGGTGCCGCAGGTCTCATGTGTGCTATCGCAGCGGGCGCGCGAGGCAAACGGGTGGCGCTTCTCGATCACAGCAATCAGGTGGGTGCAAAGATTCTAATCTCCGGCGGCGGGCGGTGCAATTTCACCAACACGGGCACATCGCCGCAGAACTTCCTCTCCGAAAATCCGCATTTCTGCCGCAGCGCCTTGAGCCGCTACACGCCCGCTGACTTTATTGCCTTGATGGCCAAGCACAATATTGCCTGGCATGAAAAAACCCTTGGTCAACTCTTCTGTGATGGTTCGGCCCGGCAAGTTGTGGCCATGCTGCTGGCGGAATGCGGGGCAGCACAGGTTGAGGTGAAACTCAACGCGAAAGTCACCGACATTCGCAAGTCCGATTGCTTCACGGTTGAGACAGAGGGTGAGACATTCACAAGCCCCGCTCTCGTACTGGCAACGGGTGGCCTCTCCATTCCCAAAATGGGAGCTACGGGATTGTCCTATGATATCGCCATAAAATTTGGCCTCAAAATCATTACCCCGCGCCCTGCCCTTGTTCCCTTGAAAGCGCCATCTGGCGAACTGGCGTTCTACGCCAACCTCTCCGGTGTTTCGCTTCCGGCAATTGCCTCATGCGGTACAGCGTCGTTCAAGGAAAACATCCTCTTTACCCATCGCGGTCTGTCCGGTCCCGCCATCCTGCAAATCTCATCTTATCTGCATGAAGGGCAAGCCTTGAGCCTCGATCTCGC
>JANNLO010000052.1:0-26816 GCA_031396835.1 Snowella sp. SOY_38_metabat_116 | reverse complement strand
GAAGTAGGGGGTGCAAGCCTTTTTACTCATTCTAGACCTTTTTCTCGCACTTTTTTTCTCGCTAAATCTCCCCAGCCCTTTTTCAATAACGCTTTCAGCTTTATTCAGCAAGCCCTAGTTATTTCTTTTTAGTTAATTGCTTGCTTTGCTTGAAAGATTTCAAACAAGATAAAAATATTTTAAGCTCTCAAGAGTTTTTAGAGATTATTAGTAATACTACTTATAGTGAAGTTTTTTATGCGTACTTATATGCGCTATCCGAGAACCTTCCCGATAATCAAAACGATACTTATTTAATATTCGATTTTGCTGTAGATATTATTTCTTTTAAAGATGAATATATTGAGGGAAAGTATCCATATGCTAATCCTCACGGTTGTACTAAATTGGACTCTGATTATTATCTTGCTTCAGGTGTTGCATTAGCTAAAGACATTGCCCATAAAATAGGCAAAAATAATGAAGAACTTATAGACAGAGTTTTTGAAAAAATTGAATCTATCTTTTTGTTAAATTTGGATCGTCAATCAGAAGATTATATTTATAATATTTCTAATATAATTGATTTTTATAATGGTTTAGGGAAGGGAAGTGATGAGAAGCTTTTTTATTTGTGTTTGAACTTCTTAGAAAATCAATGTCAATTGACTTCTAATAGACTCAATGGAGAAACCAACCAATTTTTTTCTGTTCTTCGTGAGATGTATAAAATGTGTAACAGTGAAAATACTGAACAAGATGGAAACTCATTTGTTCAAAAATTAAGTTTAAAAGAGAACGAAAGGGTAGTTTTGATTATTAGCAATATGGTTAAAAAATTCTCAAACGATTCTTCCACTATAATTTTATCTCTGATGTTATACAAAATCTGGTATCAGTTTGACACAGAAAATCAAGAAGTTTTTAAGTGCATTCAAACATTAAAAGAAATAATTAAGGAAGAAGAAAACGATAATGATGAGCCTATCAGCGAGCCTATAAAAACTCCCAAACTTAGTCGCCTATTCAGTGAATATGAAATTAAAAGTCTTAAGGAATCTATCGAAATAGAATTTCAACCAATTTTTAGTGAAGATATTATTAACCTTACTAATTATCTTTTATATGGTAAAGACAAAGAACCGTTTAGCTGGGTATACTGGGTATGTGGTTGCCCGCGAAAAGATGCTCTTCCAGAAGGAATATTTCATCTTCCAAAAGAGATACTTAAAAAGAGTGAATTAGCACTTCATAATTTAAAAAAAACAAATGACATAAAATTATTGCAGGAAATTATTTGTCATCTAAAACCCATAGTAATTGATTATCAAAATAATCAACTACCACCTGAGCGTATGAATTTATGTTTTAAGGCTATCTGGCATTGTGTTGAAAATATGACTTATCCCGAATTTTACAAAGCATGGCATAGCAAACCTGAAATCATTCGCCCCGAAATCCTAGAAATCTCTCCTTTAGGCAACACAGCGATCGCCCAAACTCTAAACCAACAAATACTTGATCTCCCTTCCCAACTTCAACCCACCGAAAAAACCTATCTCCTTATCATCAACGCCCAATCCCTAGAAGACGAAATCGACAACAGCAGTATTGCTCAAGAACTCTGCAATCAAATCTACGCGATCGCCTTTCCCGATGACAATATTCCCGAAATTAACAACGCCGCCCAACTCAAACGCCTAATTCCTAACATCAAAAAACAGCTAGGAACAAAAAATCTAGCCCTAATTTTCCACAACGGAGAACCTAACGAAACCCTAATCAAATTCTGTAAAAAATTAACTGGTTCAATTCATATAAAATGGATTACAGAACAATCTATTGAAATCGGTGTTCCTCCCCAAGAAAATCTAGTCAACATCCTACAAAACTGGATCAACCAACTCGACTAAACTCAATTATCGAATAGCGATCGCATTTTGGGTTCAGGAGCGATCGCATCACCACGATTCACAATCAAACCCAACAACTCCACAAGCTACAAACGACTTAGAAAAAGCAAAAAAGAATATGATTTTAGGAGAAGCCGAACCATGACCGATAATAATCTATTTTCCGAGATTTTAACTCCCCTTAATTGTACGATCCGTGTCACTGTTGCCTATTGGGAAATTATCACCCAGATAAAACATCCCATCATGAAAGGACAAGAAAAGTTAGTCCAAGAAACCCTAAGTCAACCTAATGAAATTCGACGTAGCCGCAGTGATCCCAATGTTTACCTTTTTTATAAACTTCAACGACCAAAACGCTGGCTCTGTGCCATCATCCGAAAACTTAATGGCGATGGCTTCCTGATTACAACCTATCCCACCGATGCAATTAAAGAAGGAGAAATTCTATGGCAGAAGTAAACGTCTATTACGATCCAATGGGTAACACTCTAACCGTTTGGTTCGGCGATCGCCAAACAGAATATATATGTGAAGAAACAGGAGACGAAGTTATTTTAATGAAAAATCAACAAGGGGAAGTTATTGGTTTTGAGAAACTTAACTATACAATTTCCGCTAACACTAACCTTAAAATTTCCCTAGAAACCGCGATCGCAACTTAAAGATCTAGAACGCGATCGCAAAATCTTCTGAAACATAACTAAAAATATAAATTACCATAGTATTGAGACAGTGAATACAACCACGATTCTCCTCAATTAATCATGAATACCCCTCTAATCCCAACCCATAAACTAGAAAAGGCTTCTGTCGAAGAGAAAGAATTAAACCCTCTCAAAAATATTGACTTTGACTATAATGCTGAACCAATTTGGGAATTAGCCGCTCGCCTTTCCGCCTAAGTTCCCCAAGAAGAATGGACAAAACTTCCTAGCGATTTAGCTCGTAACTTTGATCATTATCAAAAACAGGATCATTCGTGAGAAGCGTTTTCGCAGATACAGATTATTGGGCCGCACTCCTCAATCCCCAAGACGATTTACACGCGATCGCCTAAAAACAAGACTTTATTACTAGGCAAATATTGCATACCAAATTCAGGAATAAATTTCAGAATTGTGAAGAAAAACTCATAAATTAAGCCAGATCAAGACTAATAAATCGTCACAAAAGGTTACAATCTAAGGCGTTGCTAATTTTACATTTTTCGACCTATTTCAATCAATTGGTATATCTGTGCAATTAAACACTCATCCTGATCAAATTAAAAATTTTTCTGCGCCTCGTCAAACCGAGCTACCTTTTACTCTCCAAGATCTTAAAACCGCTATTCCTCCTGAGTGTTTTGAGCCTTCTATTTTTAAATCTTTAGCCTATTTCTTTTTAGATTTGGGTCTAATTGCTGGACTCTACGCGATCGCTGCTTACCTAGATTCTTGGTTCTTCTATCCAATTTTTTGGTTAATGCAAGGAACTCTTTTTTGGTCATTATTTGTCGTTGGTCACGATTGCGGTCATGGCTCTTTCTCTAAATTGAAATGGCTAAATAATCTGATCGGGCATCTTTCCCATACTCCCATTCTTGTTCCCTATCACGGCTGGCGCATCAGTCATCGGACACATCATGCCAACACAGGAAATATTGATACTGATGAGAGTTGGTATCCTGTTTCAGAAAGTAAATATAACGAAATGGCATGGTATGAAAAACTCTTTCGTTTTTATGTTCCCTTGATTTCCTATCCGCTTTATCTTTTTAAGCGATCGCCCAATCGTGCAGGTTCACATTTTCTTCCTAGTAGCCCCATCTTTCGCCCCTCTGAGAAATGGGATGTTATTACCAGCACGACTCTCTGTATATCAATGATTGCTTTCCTTAGCTTTTTAACCTTTCAATTTGGTTGGTTATTCTTAGTTAAGTTTTATTTAGTTCCTTACCTTATTTTTGTAATGTGGCTAGATTTAGTAACCTTTTTACATCATTCTGAACCTGATATTCCTTGGTATCGCAATGATGATTGGTATTTCCTAAAAGGAGCATTATCAACCATTGACCGCGATTACGGTTTCATTAACCCGATCCATCATGATATTGGAACCCATGTAGCGCATCACATTTTTTTGAATATGCCCCATTACCACTTGAGAACTGCAACAGAAGCCATCAAGCCAATTTTAGGTAATTATTATCGTCGTTCCGAAGAACCTATTTGGAAAAGCTTTATTAATTCCTATTGGGCCTGTCATTTTGTTTCTGACCAAGGTTCTCCTGTAATTTACGAATCTCCAACAACTCGGCGATCGCCATAAATTTCCCTTTGCCAAATCCCCCTTTTTTAGTGTAATTGAGGGGGAATTAATTAATTTTAATTGCTTTATTTATTTACTAATCCAGACTCAGCTTGAAGTTTTGTAATATATTCTCGAAATCTTTCCAAATCAGCTTGAATTGTTGACTCAACTACCCTACCTAAAAATAAATTATCCATTATTTTACCCAACCAACCTGGAATTTTATAGGCAATAGTCAGACGAACAGCGCTTTTTTTTTGGTTTCCATAAAAACGGACTGCACCCCGATTGGGTAAACCATCCACCGATTCCCATTGAATAATTTGACGGGGAGATAATTGGGTAATACGTGATAGCCAAGTGAATTCTAAGCCTTTTGTATCTAATTTCCAACGGGACAAATCGGGATTTTCTTCTAACACTTTCACCGAGTCAATCCACTTCATCCAAAGAGGCATTTGTTCTAAATCTGACCACAGTTCCCACACTAAATCGATGGGTGCATCGACTTCAACTTGTACGCTATGTTCTAACCAGTTTGCCATTTTTATTTAATGTTTGGGATTGCAATAATTAAGTTTAGTTTAGATTAAATTAAACAGGTAAAGATTTGAGCGCGATCGCACTTTCTAAAATGACTTGAGCCGCTTGTTTGCCTGAAAGAGTTGCTCCTTCCATGCTATCAATATAATCCTGTTGAGTATAACTTCCTGCTAAAAAGAAATTGGCGATCGCCGTTTTTTGAGAAGGACGATAAACATCCATACCAGGAGCCTCTCGATAAAGAGATTGAGCTAATTTCACAACGCTATACCAAGTCATATTTAAATCCCGCGCAGAAGGAAATAATTCTCGAACTTGTTCTAGGACATGATGAGCAATAACTTCATTTTTTTCCTTAATAAAGGGATCGCCAGGCGTTAAAACCAGTTGCAACAAAGAGCCTTCACCTTTTTTATAATAATCGGCGGGACTGGTGAGAGCGAGATCAGCAAAACAGGAAAAATCTGCATCGGGCGTATAAAGCAAATTATCTAGACCTTCAGCTTTTTCAAGTTGTTTACGTTTAAGGGGATCATGCAATTCTGTCACCCAACCATCAAAGCGTAATTGAACAGTGGCAACAGGAACAGCAGTTAATTGATAGATATTGTCGAAAATTGCCCACTTCCGCCAAGCTTGGGGTAATAGTCGTTGAATGCCTGGAATATCGCAAGCACAAACGTAGGCATCGGCTGTTATCGTCTCGACATTTTCGCCATTTGCGATCGCAAGACCTGTTACCTTTGCTTGATCATCTTGTTCTGTGAATAAAATTTCTCGAACTTGCCGACGGGTATGAATTTTTACGCCCCTAGTTTCCAGATAATTAACAATCGGTTTATGCAAATATTCATCAGGGGAACCTTCCAACATTCTTAAAATAGACGCTTCGGTTTTAGTTGCAAAAAACTGGAAAATTGTCAACATACATCGCGCTGAAATATTTTCTGTGTCGATAAATCCCAAGGCATAGGCGATCGGATCCCACATTTTTCTTAAACTGCCATTGTTGCCGCCATGATTGCGAAACCAGTCAGCAAAGCTAATATCATCTAATTTGCGAATCGTTTTCATCGCGCCATCAAAATCCACTAAGGCACGCACAATAGGACTGGTTCCGAGGGCTAAAGAATTAGCAATTTTATCGCCAGCAGAAAGTTGAGAAGTGGTGAAAAAAGCTTTTAAACCATTAAAAGGCGCACCCGTAATAAATCGAAAATCTAATTCTCCCAAGCGGCCGTTCTTATTAACAAAAGTGTGGGTATGTTGTTTGAGACGTAGCGCATTCCCGGCACCCACTTTTTCCATCAGGGCAAATAAATTGTAATAACAGCCAAAAAAGACGTGTAACCCCATTTCTATATGGTTTCCATCACTATCCTTCCAACTGCTGACTTTTCCGCCTACAAAAGGACGAGATTCAAAAATTTCAACCTCGCAGCCTGCATCCACTAAGTCAATAGCAGTTGCCATTCCCGCTAACCCTGCACCCACGATCGCAACTCGCATTTCTTCCTATTCCCCAAACATTTATTTACAAATTGTAATATAAAAGCCTACCTGATTGCCTCTTTTTGAGTCATCTAAACGCGATCAATTAACAATTATTTTTCTATTTGTCTTCGCGATCGCCACAGTCAAGAGAAGAGTCAATTGGAACAAAACCTGGTGTTATTTTTTAGAATACATTGACCTTGCTCTGAAAGAACAAAATTAGTATAATACTCTCCCATTTTATTATTGCTTTTGTAAACTATAAATAAGTTATTCTTAAGAAGATATTATTTATCTTTTCACTCTTTTAAAATTAATTTGCAACCGATGAATCCAGAAGCTCTCCATCAATTATTAGAAGCAGTTGCCCAAGGTAATCTTAGTCCTGAGTCTGCATTAAATCAACTCAAACATTTTAGTTTTGAATCTCTAGATTCTTTTGCCAAAATTGATCATCATCGTCACTTGAGAACAGGTTTTCCTGAAGTTATTTGGGGCCCAGACAAAACCCCCGAACAAATTGCTCAAATTATGATAGCAATGAGTCAGAAAAATACTGTTGTCATGGCCACTCGCATTGAACCAGAAGTTGCCGAAGAGTTGGCACTCCAAATTCCTTATTTAACTTATTATCCTGTTGCTCGTATTTGTGCCTTAATTACATCCGAATTAACTATAAAATTTGCAGGAACAATTAGTATTTTGACTGCTGGAACCGCAGATTTACCTGTTGCTGAAGAAGCCGCTATTACAGCCACACTTTCTGGTTTTAAGGTAAAAAAATTATGGGATGTGGGAGTTGCTGGAATTCATCGTTTATTGAGTAATCAAGAAATTATTACAGAAGCAGATGTTTTGATTGTGGTAGCTGGCATGGAAGGCGCGTTGCCCAGTGTGGTAGCAGGATTAGCAGATTGCCCTGTGATTGGCGTTCCCACGAGCGTTGGCTATGGTGCGAGCTTTGGTGGAATAGCACCTTTATTAACTATGTTAAATTCTTGCGCGGTGGGAGTTGGGGTCGTAAATATTGATAATGGTTTTGGAGCAGCGATGTTAGCAGGACAAATATTGCGGACGGCACAAAAACTCAAGGGGATCTAACTGTAATTAAACTTAAAAGTTGAATTATAATCCACAAAGTTTTCAGAACTTACTATTTTCTGATAAGTTTTTTTAAATATAATTGATCACATTTTTTATGATTAATATATACTCTCATTTTATGCCATAATTTTGTTAATTAAAAGGTGAATCTTTGAGTAAACAATAAGGACGAGAATAACTCAACGGGGCTTCTAAATGATAGCGTTCCAATGCGGGATAATCAGTTAAAATTTGTTCTGTTAAGCCATCTCTAACAATTTGCCCTTGACTCAGAATAATGGTGCGATCGCATAATTCCAAGGCTAAATCTAAATCATGGGTTGCAATTAATAACGTGAGCGGCAATTTTTTTAATAACTCAATCAATTGACGACGACTGCGCGGATCGAGTTGGGCGGACGGTTCATCTAACACGAGAATTTGAGGCTGCATGGCCAAAACTCCTGCGATCGCAACCCGTTTTTTTTCTCCTCCCGATAAATTGCTGGCATTGCGAGATTGATATAACTCTGGATCAAGTCCGACGGATTTTAGGGCAGAATAACAGCGATAGTCGAGATTTTTTCCAGTTAATCCTTGATTTATGGGGCCAAATTTTATATCTTCTTCCACTGTCGCCATGAAGATTTGATCATCGGGATTCTGAAAAACTAAACCAACAAAATTACGAATAAATTTGAGATTTTTAGGAACTAATTCATATTCTCCGATCATAATTTTGCCTTTTTGTGGTAAAAGTAACCCATTTAAATGCCATAAAAGTGTGGATTTTCCCGAACCATTTGCGCCGACTAAAGCTACTTTTTCTGTTGCATTAATAGACAAATTAATTCCTTTTAATGCTTCCGTTCCATCGGCATAAATAAAACTAAGATTTTCAATTGAAATTGGATTATGGTGCATTTATTTCTATCATCAAAAAAAATAGATCAACTGTCCTAAACTCAGTAGAAGAATCATCGAAATCAGAGCAAGTTTATCAATCTTTTTTAAGGGTTTTTCCCTCGCGATCGCCGATATTCCCGTATAACCTCTTGCCAACATTGCTTGATGAATGCGTTCTCCCCGTTCATAGCTACGAATAAATAGCAAACCAATGGTATTACCAATAATTAATCGCTGCCAACGATGATTATTCAACAAATTGCGTGATTTGGCCGCACGACCCATCGTTTCAAATTCATCTATTAAAACGCCAAGATAACGATACATTGAACTCATAATCGCTATCAACAAAGGCGGCATTTTTAAGGCAGTCAAAGCGTTAATTAAATCTGGAATAGAAGTTGTCATTACTAGCAAATTCAAGATCAAAAGACACAAAATTGCTTTGAAGCTCACACTTCCTAAAACTATTAATCCCTCCGATGTTATTCGCAACCATTTCCACTGCCAAAGAATTTCTCCTCCTTCCCGAAAAAGCGTTCCCAAAAGGACGACCCCAATAAAAGCGGATTCGATCGCAACTCGTCTTATTAAAACCCAAAATGTCAATCGACTGATTGTAATAATCAACGCTAAACCTAGTCCATAAATCACCCAAGTCCACCAATGCCCATTGCGCGTAAAAGAAGTTGCAAAAACAAATAATAAAGCACAAATTAGGCGAATTTTAGGATTTAATTGGTGCCAACTGCTAGAAAGATGACTGTCTCGATCTAGTTGAAAAGTACCGATGTGCAACAAAATCATGTTTTATTATGCCGACTCAACCGAAATTACTTGTTCCATAAAGGTGAATGATTTTAACTGGTGGGATGAGTATTCTGCTGATATGCGATAATTTGTAGAAAAATTGATGTTTTACGGGTAAATCCCTAAGAATTAGTTTTTCTTTCTAAAACTTTGCCCAATCCCCAAGCCAGTCCAAACGTGACCAATGTTCCGCTTAAACCCGCTAGCGGAGTAGCAACTGATGTAGGAACACCTTGCAATGCATATTCATCAAAAATGATACGAAAAGGAAGTTTTTGGGCAGAAGTGACTGTCTGAGCTTTTTTTTCAAAATGATGCTCTTGGGCCACTCGCTCTAGTCCATCAGGATTTTTGCTGGCGAAAGGAGAAAGAAAAACCGCGATCGCAATAGCAGAACCTAAACCAGTTAGAACAAAAGCTTTATTTCGTAAATAAGAGAGATTTTTCATCTGAAAATTAGAAATTAGAGGTTAAACTGCGATCGCGGAGAATCATAAATCAGATCGGGACGAGTGCGCCAGATATAACTTACGGCGGCTAAGGTAATCAACGCTTCACCGATACCGATCACGAAATGCCAAGATAAAATAGGAATTAAGACAACTTTTAGAGGAACTGTGCCAGAAATAGCTAATTGTATTGAACAAATAAAAGCCGCCATGACCACACTTGTCCAAGCTGCGATCGCCGTTGCCAGAGATATTCCCCGCCAACGAGAGAAACCAAAGACAGATCGCACCGCTTTATAGAAATAATAGCCAAAAAATGTTCCAATTAGCCCCATATTAAAAATATTTGCTCCCAAAGCCGTCAATCCGCCATCCTGAAATAACAGAGCTTGCACAATAAACACAACCGTCATCACCAACGAACCTGCCCAAGGGCCGAGCAAAATACCCGCCAAAGTGCCACCGAGCAAGTGTCCTGAAGTTCCCCCAGGGATTGGAAAATTAATCATTTGAGCCGCAAAAATAAAGGCTGCACAAACTCCCATTAATGGCACCATTTTTTCTTTATATTCCGCTTCCACTCGCTTGAGTGACACCATAATCAAGCTCAACGAGAAAATTCCAGTGATCAAACTCACGGGAAAATTGAGAAAACCATCAGGAATATGAAGAGCAAAATAGTAATTTAAACATAATGAAAATGAAGTCATGATAACACTAATGATCGGGCGAATAAAAAACTATATTTTCTGAAAGTTCTCTTTAAAAAGAGGAATTTCTAAGCTTGAATCGTGTTTATTTTTTATGAGAAATTAGGGAATTTTATGGACTTATTGAAATGTATATAAAAATAGTTAATAGTATTTCTTGGAATTTAGCAATGCCCTAGGGGGGTAAAAGAATATTTTTAATTATTATTGATTATTTCAAAAGTTTTAAGATTAATTATTTTGTTATACTGTTATCTTAAGATTAAATCCTAATGAAAAATCAAACAAACATAAATTTTAATAAAAATGATTCCAGTTATTTCCCTAAATCTTATTATTTTACTTGCTCAAATACCTAGTCAGAATTCATCATTTGATAGCTTGAAAAAGCAATTAGAACAGGCTAAATTTCGGGTTATTATAGATTTACCACCGCGCAGAGGAACCTATGGCCTATTGAAAGTAGAAACTAAAGAAATCTGGATCAATCCTGTTGTTTTTGATTTAGAAATTGCGGATCAAACCCTTATTCATGAAGCAGTTCATGCAGCACAAGTTTGTAAAGGAAAAGGAAAATTAGCATTATTAGGACTTGATATTGATCCTTTGATTTATGCTCAACCTTTTTTTATGAATCATACTGATCTTGACCGCAAGGAATTAGAAAGAGAAGCTTATGCTGTTCAAACTCAATCTAATCGTTTTGAGTTGGTTTCATCTTTATTAAAAAAATATTGCCGATAATTTATCAATTTAAAGTCTATTTTCAGAAGTTTAACAATTTCTAAAAAATGATGAAATGAAAATTTTAAATAATTTTCGATACGGAATTAAATTTACAAAGCTTATTAGTTTTCAGCTTTTTTATTACACAACTTCAGTTCATCCAAATTCCAGAAAGCTCCTCCTAAAGCTGAGAATTGAATGCCACAAAAACGATTTCTAACTGCGGACAAAGCATAGGGATTAACTAAATAAATAAAAGGTAAATATTTTTCGGTTAAAACTTGAGCCTCATTATAAATTATTTTACGTTTTTCCCTATCTAATTCTTGAGAACCCTTAAGATATAATTCAGCAATTTGTTGTTCCCAATCAGCTATTTTTCTATCTTCAATTGGTTGACTTCCTGCTTGAGGTTTCTGATTAAACATATGTAAATTTCCATCGGTGTACCAAATGTTTGGAGCATGGGGATCGTTACCACCTGTTAGTCCTAAAATAATCGCATCCCACTCTAAACTATTACTTAATTTATCTACTAAAACATTAAAAGCAATAGGACTAAAATCTACTTGAATACCAATTTTACTTAGGTCTTCTTGAATTTGAGTTCCGAGGGATTCTCGAATTTTATTCCCTGCATTTGTGTTTAAAGTAAAACGAACTCGGTTTCCATTTTTGTCTAATAATTCTTCTTTTTGATTATAGGTAAATCCTTCTTTTAAAAGTAATGCTTTTGCTTTTGTAAGGTCGTAATTATAGCCTTTTAAATTCTTATTATAAAAAGGTGATTGAACAGAAACTTCTGAATTTTGAACTTGTCCTAAACCCCGATAAATATTATTAATCATTCGTTCTCGATCAATAGCATGGGCGATCGCCTGACGAAAATTGATATTATTAAACCATTCAGATTTATTAGGAGAAACCAGAGATTTTCCGTTGCGTTTACCTTGATTTAGATTAAATGTTAAATAGCTTGTTCCGAAGGCAGGGCCACCATTATAAATGGTAAAATTACCCCGTTCTTCTTCTTTTTTTAAGAGTGAAAAATATTCGGAACTAATACCAACTGAATCTAAACTACCTGAACGAAATTGTAAAAGAGAAGTATCTGTTGATTCTACAATTGCTAAAATAACTTCGGGAATATGGGGTAAGGAATTTCCTGCCTGATCTTTTTTATAATAATAAGAATTTTTATTAAAAATAAGTCGTTGACTAGTAATATAACTTTTTAATTTATAAGGCCCATTAACTACTAATTTATCAGGTGGCGTATCCGTTCCCCAAGTGCTAAGAAAAATTGGATTCCCATTCTTATCTTTTTTTTCAATCGTTTCTCGTAAGATATGTTCTGGTAAAATCGGCATTTCTGCACTATCTAAAAACGGTGCAAAGGGTTCGGCAATTTTAAACTCAATACGTCGATCATCTAATTGATTGATTTTCGGAAAAGCACCACTTTGACCAATTCTTAAACTGTCGCGATAATTATTCGGAATTTTAGGATTAAGATAAAGATCGTTATAACTAAAAACAACATCTTTTGCGGTTAATGGCTGACCATCTGACCATTTTAAATTTTTTCTTAGGGTAAAAGTAATTGTTTTATTATCCTCAGAAATTTCCCAGTATTCGGCTAGAGCAGGTTCTTTTTTTCCTGTAATCGGATTTTCTGTAATTAAACCTTCGTAGGTATAGCCAAAAATATTAGGGGATTCTTGGGATAAAACTGCATTAAAAGTTTTAGGATCACTTAATACTGAAAAAACAACTTGATTAGTATTTTTTGGTGGACTGCAAGCTGTGGCTAAAAAAGTAATATTTAATAAAGTAATTGTTATTAGTAACCAACGTTTCCAGTTAATCTCCATAATCATCTTTTTAAACTTATAAATAAATTAAGATTGTCTAATTTATGAACTAGTATCTTGTTTTCCTAAGGCATAAATCGCGCCAGAAATACTCACTAAAATCCCTGTACTAATTCCCCAACTATCTCCTAATCCTAATTCAATTCCCCAATTACATAATCCGCCTAAAATAAGAAAGGGAATAATGCTAAAGATGGCAGCATAAAAAGTGTTTTGTGCCTCCCGTGCTGGACGAGTTCTTTCAAATTCTTCAACAGATGTATAAAGCGATCGCTCTGCAAAATTAAACCAACGTTGTAACTGTTCAATTAATCCGTTTTTCAAAGATGTTAAAACTAGGTATAATCCTAAGGACCAAAGACAGCTACCAGCCAACATTACCGTATTAATGCTGATCTCAAACGGAATCCAGTCAGTGAACATTATTTTATCCAGATAAGGGTTTATGAATTTTAGCATTTAAGATAACGACCTTTCTCACACAATTCTGATGGGGATAGCGAACAAATTGTCACTGCTCGTTTGCTCAATTAAGTCAAACAATTCTATGATTTTAATAATTTGGTGTAATTTGTCGTTTCAATTTGGCGATCGCGTGTGAGGAGTTGTTATGAAACTAAAACTTAATTCTAAGCGAAGTCAATTCTTTGTTGGTGTTCTCGCGGGTCTGTTTGGTCTATCAAGTTTTACTGGCATTGGTCTTCTCATCCCTAAACCTTTGCAAGCTCAATATGCCACTTCGGCAACGCGATCGCAAAATCTTTGGCAATACGCTTCTTTTCCCGTTGAAAATTTTCAAGCTTATACTTCTGGTTTTGGTTACCGTTCTTCTCCCGTCAATGGCTCTAGTCAATTTCATTATGGCTTAGATCTGGCGGCTCCTATTGGTAGTTATGTTCGCAATTGGTGGGCAGGAAAAGTTGTGGAATTATCCGATAATACGGCCTGTGGAACAATGATCAAAATTCAATCAGGCGACTGGCAACACGTTTATTGTCATTTGCTAGGAAGTGTTCAAAGCGATCGCCAAACTCATTATTTAATAGATCGAGAAGGAGGAATTATTATACAACTAGGACAAGAAATTCCAGCAGGAGCAAGAATTGCCAGGGTCGGAATGTCAGGCAGAACAACAGGGCCACATTTACATTGGGGATTAAAATATAGCAACAATCATATCGATCCAGCTTTGGTCTTACAAGCAATGTTTAGCCAACAAGCACAGCTATAAAAGCAAAAGTATAAAATGCAATTGTATGAGAAGAGTAATCTCAATAGGTAAAGTTTAAGAATTAAATAAACATAAATTCCCTCAAGCGATAAAGTAAAAAATAGGTCAATTATTTAATTCATCAACAATCTACGGCGTAGTTGATCGAGAGTATTCGATGCACTTAAATAACGTATTCCTTCTCGTCCTCTGGTGTCTGCAAATTTAAACTCCAGACCTTCTACCTGTCCTTGTGGATTAGCGATACCAATATAAACAACTCCAACAGGTTTAGCTTCCGTTCCGCCTTCTGGCCCCGCAATACCTGTGATACTAATTCCCCAATCAGTCTTTAGTCGATTTTTAATTCCTATTGCCATTTGTTCTGCTACAGTTGTGCTTACTGCTCCAAAGGTTTCTAGAGCTTCAGGATCTACGCCTAAAAGCTGAACTTTGACGCGATTATCATAAGCAATAACTCCCCCATAAAAATAACTAGAACTCCCAGAAACTGAGGTAAACATTGAGCCTAAACCTCCACCTGTACAGGATTCTGCCACACTTACCGTTTGTCCTTTTTGTGTTAATAAATCACCTACTACTGATGCTATTGTTTCTTCATCTTGACCAAAATAATCTAGTCCTGCAATTTCTCGAATTTGTGCTGCAATGGGTTCAATCACAGCTAATGCTTTGGCTAGAGAAGTCGCTTTACTAGACACTCTCAATCGAACTTCTCCTAATGCTGCATAAGGCGCAACAGTCGGATTTGTGAGTGTAAATAGAGGTGCAACTTTTTCTGCTAAGGCTGATTCACCAATCCCTCGAAAGCGTAAAACTCGACTATAAATACTTTCTTTTCCCCAACCCTGATTTTTTAGATAGGGAATCGCCGTCTCTTGCCACATTCGTTTCATTTCTGAAGGAACACCAGGAAAAGTTAAAATAGTAATACCTAAGCGAGGCTGCCAAATCATGCCAGGAGCAGTTCCTGTTGGATTCGGTAAAATATCTGCACCCAAGGGTAACAACGCTTGTTTATAATTACTAGCAGCAATGGGACGATTAATACGCGAAAATTTATGCGTAATGTCAGCAATAACTTCGGGACGTTCAACTAAAGGAGTATTAAAAAAATCGGCGATCGCTTCAGTCGTGAGATCATCAGGAGTAGGCCCCAAACCTCCCGTAAAAATCAAAATAGAAGCGCGCTCAAGTGCCGTTTTAATAACTTGATGAATACGCTGGGTATTATCGCCAACAGTGGTTTGATAATAATGGGGAATCGCCAGTTGAGCAAGTTCTTCCGCCAAAAATTGAGCATTACTATTTAAAATTTCGCCTAATAGAAGTTCAGTCCCAACACAAATAATTTCTGCACTCATAAATTCTCATATTCCTAGTAACAGGTCTTCATCATTTTTTCATGATTCAAGCTGATTAAGCAAGTATTAAAACCTTGTCCAATAAGATCTTCAGTGACAATAACTTGGTTTTCATTATCTTTTTAATTAATACTTTACTAGATTCTTTTTTATACCCACACCTCATTCAAGTGAATTCCGCTATAGTTTTACGGAAAAATCAACAATTCCTGTGACTCAAAAAACTTGAAATAACTTGCTGGTAAAACCTATTCTTTCACTAAAACCCCATTCAAAAAAATATCTGCTAATCCTTCCGCCATCTCTTGTAAAGCTTTTGGGGAAGCATCGGGATCAATAGTTTGCTCAGAGAAACCCGCTACAGCAAACATTCCTAGAAAAACTTGAGCCACAATTTTGGGATTCATGGGACGATAAATTCCTTTCGTCATCGCGGTTTCAAAAAAAGCTTCAGCCACATCTGTCATTTTAGTGATGATTTCCAATTGAATGCGATCGCGAAGTTCGGGGTGAAATTGCGCTTCCACAAAGCAAACCTGTAATAAATGTTTATTTTCTTGCATCCGCAACATTCGACGACGCATTACTTGAGCGATCGCTTTATAGCTACCCATCTCACTTAATTCCGTCAGTAAATCTGTTAAAATTTCAATCCAGCCAATTGTCGCCACTTCCACTAAAATAGCCTTTTTATTAGTAAAATAACGAAATAAGGTTCCTTCTGCCACATTAGCTGCCTGTGCCAACTCCTTAGTAGTGGTTCCTTCAAAACCTCGAGTTGCAAAAAGTCTTAAAGCCGCCTGCAAAATCCGAGTACGAGTAGATTCGTCCGTTGTGACTGGATTAAGAGGTTGAGAACCCGATTGTTGGCGAAATTCTTGCATGGTGAAACTATTTTTCCTAATGCGCTTTTTCTCATTCTCTTTTATTAATTGAACAAGCTCAAGAATTCTTCATATAAAGTTGGAAAATTATTAAAATTCCTGTTTACTCTTAAGATAAGATCCTAATGCGATCATACTAAAGATACACTTGACAATTAAATCTAATTTTTGATTATGACAATACAAACTACAACTCCAGAAAACGTCGAAACAACTCTAAAAAGCCTTATTCTCCAGAGCCATCAAGAAGTGATCGAAACTGTTATTGGTAGTATGGCTCAAAATGAAAGTGCGATGGTACATGAAAATGAGCCAGGCTATCTTTGGAAGTTTCAGTATGGCAGCGTTGAAGTATTTGTTCAATTAACTGGCGAAAGTGATGAAGATCTTTTAACAATTTGGGCAAGCGTACTCAGTCTTCCAGTCAAGGATGAAGCGGCGTTAACTCGCAAATTATTAACCATGAATTGGTCAGAAACACTAGAAACACGTTTCGCAATTATGAATAATGACGTTGTTGTGGTTTTGCAACGGGCAGTAGCGGATTTATCGCCTGGAGAAACTTCGCGAGCTATTACGCTAGTGGCGACGATTGCAGATGATAATGATGAAATTTTGCAAGAAACTTTTGGCAACTCTTGAATTTTTGTTTTAACAATTAGCTCGCTTTAAAGTTATTAATTGATGTTATAAAATTTTCTGAAGATAACTCGAAAAAGCAAATATTATTTATTGTTTATAGAGTGATTTTAGATATTTTACATCATCATTTGAAGCAACGTTTATTATTGATTTTACTGCTTTCCATTAAAAATTCAAATAAATACGATTGGAGATCAAAAAATGAGTATTGAATACGCAATTTAATATGGCACAATTCGTCCAAGCAATATATTGTTTGCTAACTAATTTTTGCTCAGTTTTTTTCTTCTAATATTGGCTGAACGGGAATTGCGGCAATAATTGCATCAATAACTTTACTCACGCTAATAATTTCTATTCCTAATACTTCGGGTGCATTTTGTCCTTTGGGAATAATCGCTCTTTTAAAACCTAATTTAGCGGCTTCTTTTAATCGTAATTCAATCTGGGAAACCGATCGCAACTGACCGCCTAATCCCACTTCTCCAATTAAAACTGTGCGGGGATCAACAACGCGATCGCGGAAACTGGCGACAACGGCGATCGCAATGCCTAAATCGGCGGCGGGTTCTTCCACATCTATACCCCCAGCAGCAGAAACATAGGCATCTAATTTGGAAAGAGGAATGCCAACTCTTTTTTCTAAAACTGCCAAGATTTGTTGTAAACGACTGTAATCTAAGCCTGTTGTTGATCTCCGGGGCGAAGGGTAACTAGTGGGGCTTACTAATGCCTGTAATTCCACCACAATGGGACGGGTTCCCTCACAAGCCACAATGGTCGCAGTTCCTGGACTGGAGTCTTCTCGATTGCCTAAAAATAATTCCGACGGATTTTCAACTTCACTTAAACCTTCTTCTACCATTTCAAAAATCCCGATTTCATGGGTTGCCCCAAAACGATTTTTAACTGATCGCAATAATCGATGGGAAGCATAGCGATCGCCTTGAAAATATAAAACCGTATCAACTAAATGTTCCAAAACCTTTGGCCCTGCGATCGCGCCTTCTTTGGTGACATGACCCACAATAAACAAACTAATATTTTCCCGTTTCGCGACTTGCATCAAAATCGAAGTACATTCCCGAACTTGAGCAACAGAGCCTGGGGCTGAGCTTAAAGCCGAATAATAGAGATTTTGAATACTATCAATCACAGCAACCTGGGGCTTAAGGGCTTCTAATTCCCGCAAAATTTCGTCTAAATCTGTTTCGGGTAAAACGTATAAACGCGAATCCGTATCCAGATTTTCGTCCAACTCAGCCGATTTTTTAGAATTAGCTTTTCCCCGAACTTCCGTCGATTGAGTCACTCCCAAACGAGAGGCACGTAATTTAATTTGTTGAGCAGATTCCTCGGCTGAAACATATAAAATTCTGGATAAACGTTTAGCCAATTGATAGGCAACCTGCAACAAAAGAGTTGATTTACCAATGCCAGGATCTCCGCCAATCAAAACCAACGCACCAGGCACAATTCCTCCTCCTAAAACGCGGTCTAATTCTCCATAACCAGAAAAATAACGGGTTTGATCGTGGTCACGAATTTGGGAAAATTTGAGAGAAGCGCGAGCTTGGGCAGGATCAGAATTTTGGGAAGTGGATCGTATTCCTCGATTTGAATTGGCTGATGAGTTGGAATTTATAATTTGTTCTTGTAAACTGCCATAAACCCCGCAACTAGGACATTTTCCGTACCATTGAGGAGAATCTCCACCACAGGCATTACAAACATAAAGCGATCGCGGTTTTGCCATTTTTAGTTTTCTGTAGAAAAATTAAGATTTTTTAAGAGTTATAAGCTTATTTTGGTTTATGCTAGGACTGGAGATTAACCTTGTATTGCTTGTCGGGAATCACATTCGAGATTCATCTAGACAAAATAATCACAAAAAAAGATATTGTATAAAAATTCACTAATTAACCTGACTTCAAGATTAGCAATTCTACGTAACAATTTAAGGAGCGTTGAGTAAATTGGAAGTTCATAAAGAAAGAATTCTCGTTGTCGATGATGAAGCTAGTATTCGTCGCATTCTAGAAACTCGTTTATCCATGATTGGCTATGATGTTGTCACGGCCGCTGATGGAGAAGAAGCGATCGCCATTTTTCATAAAACCGAACCCGATTTGGTTGTCTTAGACGTAATGATGCCCAAACTGGATGGTTATGGGGTTTGTCAGGAATTACGCAAAGAATCTGATATTCCTATTATCATGTTAACGGCTCTGGGTGATGTGGCTGATAGGATCACTGGTCTAGAATTGGGAGCCGATGATTATGTAGTTAAACCCTTTTCTCCCAAGGAATTGGAAGCTAGAATTCGCTCGGTTTTGCGTCGAGTTGACAAAAATGGAATGCCTGGAATTCCTAGTTCGGGAGTCATTCAAGTTACTTCCATTCGCATTGACACCAACAAACGCCAAGTTTATAAAGGCGATGAACGTATTCGCTTAACTGGCATGGAATTCAGCCTGCTGGAATTATTAGTCGGTCGTTCAGGAGAAGCTTTTTCTCGTTCGGATATTCTCCAAGAAGTTTGGGGCTATACGCCTGAACGTCATGTGGATACTAGGGTTGTAGATGTTCATATTTCTCGCCTAAGAGCCAAATTAGAAGATGATCCCAGTAATCCTGAATTAATTCTGACTGCCAGAGGAACAGGTTATCTCTTTCAACGGATCTTAGAACCTGGAGAAGAACCCTAAATTTTTTATTATCTAAGCGATCGCCTATGAACAAAGATCCTAATCGGATTGTGCGCCTGATCCCGTTGATAGCTGGGGCTGTGGGTAGCGTTTTATTGCTAATCAATCGGTTGACAACGGTAGAATTAATGCCTTCTCAAGCCCGTTCTGATGTGGTGGGAGTGATTCTGTCGGGAATGTTAGCTTTGGTTTGGTTAATTTGGCAACAAGTTCAGCCGCGATCGCCCGATGCTGTTATTTTGATTGGCAAAGAAGGTCTAGAATTTGCGCCCAATTTATCGGATACAGTCAAAATTGAATTAGCCTGGGCATCCCATTTATTGTTGACGAATACGGTCACAAAATCTTTAATTGTCTATTATCAAGGTCGAGTAATTTTACGACGTGGAATTTTAGGAGTTAAGACAGAAGTTAATCCAGGAATTATTGTTAAACGCGTTTTAGAAAATCAAAAGCCTGTTTATTTAGTAAATTTAAATTTATATCCAGGCAAAGTTGAATTTGATTATTTACCTGAAAATACCCAAGGTTTAATTTGTCAACCAATGGGCAAAGAAGGGATTTTAATTTTAGGGGCGAATATTCCCCGCAGTTATACCAAACAAGATGAAAATTGGATTGAAGGAATTGCGGATAAGCTAGGAAATACGTTGTATCAAAGCTTAGTTTAGGAAATCGCCAGCTACAATACGAACTCAATTAAAAATACCAACAGCTAAAAAATTTTGGCATACTATAGGCAAAAGATCTTATCGACTTTATGAACACATCAGAAATCTGTCAGTCAATTCTAAAAGTTGATCAAGCAACCACAACAGAAGCCTTACAGTTATTTGATGCTCTTGAACCTGTCAATTTAGATTTTATGTTGGGTCGTTGGCGAGGCTTTGGACTGCATACAAATCACCCGTTGGATGGCTTATTAGAACTAACTAATTGGTACGGAAAAGAATTTGTTGATTCTGAAACGGTTCATCCTTTATTATTTTTGGATAGTCAAGGAAACGTTTTTAAAGTTGCTCCGCGTCTTATTTTAATGAACTGGGCATTGAAATTTCCCATACCTAAAAATGATTTCTTGAAACCTTGGTTAATACAAACTAATTCTTTATTAAAAACTGAAAAAAGCCAAGCTAGAATGCGGATGATGGAATATCGAGGAACCGTAACTGCCACCATGATTTATGATTATTTACCTATTAATGATTCTTTTAAAAAAATAGATGATCATACGCTTTTAGGTATTATGGATTTTAAAAATTCACCCCAACCTTTCTTTTTTATTCTTAAGCGTTAAATCTATTAATTTTTTGCTGAATTTCTTTACGTTTTTGATCAACTTGACCATTAATAAATAAGGATTCTGTTTGGACGATCGCGGCGGAAAGATCAGGACAGATACCACAATGCCATAAATAAAATGCTCCGTTCCAAATAGCAGATTTGAGTAAATCAGTTGATTTTCCCGTTAAAACTGTTTCCAAATCGGCAAAATAATCTTCTTGATTTTCTAACGCAATATCTTTTTTGGCAAAACCGTAGGTATGAGGATCAAGTTTCAGATATTCAAATCCTTTTTCACAATTTTCACGATTGGCTTGACTCGCTACCACAATCGTTGTTTGCGAAAGCTTTAAATCACAACTGCCTTCTAATCCTTTCACCAAAGTATAATTATTCTCACCTCGTTCTTTTAGCGCAACTTGGATCATATTTTCTGTTGGTGGATGAACATAACCCGCAATTAAATGGGATTTACCTTGATAGGGCGACCAAATTAATTCTAATGTTGCTAAAGGAGGACGTTTACCAATTTCGTCACGGTAAGTAACTAAGCCTTGAGCAAGGGGAAAGTGTCGAGGCATATAATAAAACGCAAAACCTGTTTCTGTTAATAATTGCTGAGTTTGCACCAGAGACAGAGAGCGAAAATCTAGTCCTAATGCTTGAAAAATATTGATTAAAGGAAGTCCATATTTCGTGGGTAAAATGTCTCCACCATGCAAAATAACGGGAATACCAACTGTTGCCAAAAGCAATGCTGTGAGGGGAAGAATTGGCGCGGTACGACTTCGACCATCATAGGGAACACCAAAAACAAGAGGAATGGGATGATTAATCGGTAATGCTTCGATTTTTTGCCCCAGCTCGTCATAGGCATCCAACATTCCTGCTAATTCAATTCCCGTTGGTCGCTTAATCCGATGAGCAATCAAAAACGCCCCAATTTGGGCAGGCGTTGCTTCTTGAGTTAACATCATTCGGGCTGCGATCGCGGCTTCAGAACGGGTTAAATCTTTTTTGGTATGTTGTCCACTGCCGACTTTTTTGAGAAGTTCTCGAAATTGATCGCTCATTATAATTTAACAAATAGTATTAATTAAACATAAACATTTTAACAAACTCTACAGGCTTAAAAAAGTAATTAGTGAGAATGGGACTAAGTTTTTGGGTTGGTCTGAAGTTTTTTTAGGGCGGCGATCGCGTGTAATTTAACAACAGATTCGGGATCATGAGTTAATGTTTCTAAAGCATTCAAAGTTTGACTTACTTTAAGCTGTCCCCAACTATAGGCGATCGCTTGTCGAATTTGAGGTTGTTGTAATAGAGGACTGTCTGAATTGAAAAATTTAAGCAGAATATCCGCCGCTTCTGTTTTTAAAATTTCAATTCTACCCAATACCCGAATAATTTCTAATGCGCGATCGCTAGAAATATTTGTTAACGCTCTATCAAGATAGGACACACTAACGGGCGTTTCCAGCCAAGCTAAAGATTGAATTAGCGTTAATTGCAAGGGAATTGGGGTTAGATCTTCTTGTAAAATCTTGAATAAAATCATCGCTCCTTTTTCAACCTTAATCTTACTAATGGCGATCGCGGCTTGTTGACAAACTTCTAAGTTGTAATCATAAAGTAAAGGTTCCAACTCATTTAATAAATCTGTTTTATCCCCAGGATCAGCCCGAAATCCCAGGGCAATAATCGCTTCTTTGCGGACGGGTGCAGCTAAATCTTTTAAGGAAATGATTAATAGAGGTAGAATGCGTGCATCAGAAAAACTCCCTAAGGCGGCGATCGCTTCCTTCCGCACATTGGCATCAGCATCATTAATAATTGTCAACAATGGCTCAATAACTTCCGTGCGGCGAATTTGTGCCAAAGCTTCAACTGCCAATAAACGAGTCTGAGCATTAGAAAGTAATTCACTTAATACCGCGATCGCCGATTTTCCCAGATTGCCCAAGGAGCTAGACGCGATCGCCTTCAAATCTTCATCTTCCGTTGTTTCTAAAAGCTTAACTAGAGCTAAAACGATACGAGGCTGATCAAATCCCCCTAAAATTCGGGCCGCAAACCAGCGATATTCCGACTCATTTTCCTCATTTTCTATCACTGTAATTAAAGGATCAATAATGCGATCGCCTAAGTTTGGCAATACTTTCGCCATCTCCCAACGAGCCTGAAAATCTCCCTGTTCCAAAATGCCGAGAGCAACAAACAATAATTGATCCTGTTCTTTTTCTTGCTTTTCTCCCTCAATTTCTGCTATTAAATAGCTCTGCACAAAGTCATAAGCCAAAGACAAATTACCTTGAGCGAGGGCTGCCGTTGCTTGCATCAGCAAATCTTTCATATTAATCTCCATTTTTATCTTTCAATAATTAGCTTACTTAAAAACAAAATCCCTCCTTAATCAGTAAAGAGGGAAATTAAAATTTTAGCTAAATTAAACCAAAAATCTAGACTGCAACCGCTTTTTTATCAGTTAGTTCACCTTTAGCATATTTAGCAGCATAATCATCCAAAGTTAATTGTTTGATTTTACTAGCGTTGCCTGCTGTCCAGAATTGTTGATAGCGTTCTGCACAAACCTGTTGCATATATTTAATAGAAGGCTTGAGGAAATGACGGGGATCAAAATTAGAAGGATCTGTAAACGCGGCTTCACGGAAAGCGGCCGTAATTGCCAAGCGATTATCCGTATCAATGTTAACTTTACGAACACCGTTTTTAATACCTTCTTGAATTTCTTCAACAGGCACACCGTAGGTTTCAGGAATATTACCGCCGTATTTATTAATCATGTCCAACCATTCCTGGGGAACGGAAGAAGAACCGTGCATCACCAAATGGGTATTGGGTAAACGACGATGAATCTCCTTAATACGACTAATTGCCAATACTTCGCCAGTGGGTTTTTTGGTGAATTTATAAGCACCATGACTGGTTCCGATCGCCACAGCCAAAGCATCAACTTGAGTTCTTTCTACAAATTCAACAGCTTCATCTGGGTCTGTTAACAGTTGATCATGGGAAAGCGCGCCGTCAAAACCATGACCATCCTCTGCTTCACCTTTTCCCGTTTCAAGGGAACCTAAACAACCCAATTCGCCTTCTACACTTGCACCGACGGCATGGGCAACTTTCACCACTTCAGCCGTAACATTTACGTTGTAATCAAAGCTGGCAGGAGTTTTAGCATCTGCTTCTAAGGAACCGTCCATCATCACACTGGTAAAACCATTCCGAATCGCTGAATAACAAGTCGCAGGGCTGTTGCCGTGATCTTGGTGCATCGCAATGGGGATATGGGGATAGGTTTCAGAAGCCGCAAGAATTAAATGACGAAGAAAATTTTCTCCTGCATAGCTCCGCGCGCCACGAGAAGCTTGTAAAATCACGGGGCTATTGGTTTCATCCGCAGCCTTCATGATAGAAATAATTTGTTCTAGATTATTAACGTTAAATGCGGGGATTCCATAATTATTTTCAGCAGCATGGTCTAACAATAGCCGCATAGGTACAAGAGCCATAAATATTCTCCTAAGTTATTCTTTAAATTTTTGATGGGGTTTTGAGCAATTTGACACTAGATTATGAGTCTAATCTTAAGACAGTTTTAACATTTTTTGACAATTTCTAGAGTAAAAATATGAACAGAAATTTCTCGCTTCATCTTTAAGGTATTGGCGGTTGTGGCGCAGCACCAGGAGGAAGTGTTTGTCCTGGGGGAGCCGTTTGGGTCGGAATTGCTGGGGGTTTATTCTCAGGTTTGCGCACTTCGGGAATGGGCAGAAAATAAACGGCTAAGGTTGCGATCGCGACACTAACTAAACCCATTGTGGCAGGAATAGCTCGTTGGGACAAAGGTTCATCGGGTTGACGATAACGGCGAGAAACGGGTTGTAATTTAACCGAAAAATCGGGTAGAGCTTGACTATCGGCAATAAATTGATCGACTGCTTCTACCAGATCAAAAAATTGTACGGTTGTCAAATCAAAAGAAAGAGGTTCTTTTTGTAATTCGGGAGCGGGATACCAAGTTAACCGATGCAAAGAATCATTTTCTGAAGCTGTAAAATCAACGCGATCGCTCTCTTCAAGTTTTTCTTTAGGATGATGTACGCCACTCAAACACTCTTGGGCATAGGTACTGACTGATTTTACTAAATTTTCTAAAAATGCCCGTCCGCCCTCCAATTTTTGGTTAATGCTCACAAAATAACATTCCACATTGACCACAATCGAAAGACTATTATCAAGTGGGTTGGTCATATCGCTCAAGCCTTCTAGAACGAGGGTACAATTGGGCAAATTATATTGACGACGAATATTCATGCGACTTCTCCATCGAATAAACTAACCCAAAAACGTTGCATTCCCGTTGTTCCCGTACAAAATAACAATTGTTTTAATAACGATAAAGCAAATTCATCCAACTCTTCTTCTGAGTCTAAATAGATAGAAACCTTGGCACGACGGGCATTCATTCGACTGCGAAAATGCGATCGAAATTGGTCTAAATACTCAGACAATAAAAAATGATTACTCACGGGCAATCCTTTTTCTTGCATTTGCTGTTCAGCCAACAAAAGTTGACGAATCGAGACTGTCAATTGCTTAGCCCGATAACTAGCCAAAATAACCAGTGTTTTTGCTTGATCGAGATTCAAGGAATGCCGATTATAAGATTGCCGCCAAGGATTGGTACACCGCAATCGCCAAAGCGTTAACCGATTATTAATAATATTCTGTAAATTTAATTGCTCGACCATTACTAACATTTGTTCAGAGCCGCCCAGTTCCAAAGCTTCGATCGCCAGTAATAATAAATCAATTTGTTGTTGAATGCGGGCCGCACAACGTTCCCCTGAAATAGGAAAATCAGGTAAGGTTTTTAAAATAATCGGTTGGGATTCAACGGGAGCAGTGGAATCGGACATTTTCGCTAGGGTAGAACTCATCTAATAAAGATTACCTTCCGTGACCAAACACATTTTAGGTGTTTTTTATTATTGTGGATTAACAGGAGTATAGATAATCGACTTTTAATTTTACCATTAGTCGTCCAAAATCTTGACTTCAGGGAAAGTATCAGTGGCTAGGCGATCGCAACTAGCTCTACAAAATTGATTAAACCGTGATTGATTTGCACATTGTTCCAGTTTTTGTTAATGTGTGGGAATTTAAGCATTTTATTGTCCTATTTTGATTTTTTGTCGATTTATAAGTGAATGATGCCAATTTCTTCATCGACAGAACTGATTCTTCTGAAAAGTTTGTTTCAAGGCGATCGCCCTGTTTTTTGGCAATTGTGGCTTCCCTACAAGGATTGTCTGCAAAAGAATTGTTTAATTTGGATGAATGGCAATGTGGAGGATGCTGAGGATGCGTTTTCTCAGATCACGCTCAAAGCCTGGGATCAATTATTTATTCATGCCGATCGCGTTACCCATCTTCAAGCCTGGTTAATGCGTTTTAGCTACAATTTTTGTATGGATATCCATCGTGCTAACAAAAGAAAGG
This sequence comes from Snowella sp. SOY_38_metabat_116, assembly GCA_031396835.1. Classification (GTDB taxonomy): domain Bacteria; phylum Cyanobacteriota; class Cyanobacteriia; order Cyanobacteriales; family Microcystaceae; genus Snowella. Next base: position 395 of record JANNLO010000052.1, on the reverse strand, counting down.
CGATCGCGATTGAAAGTATTGAAGAGTTTGCACAAGAAAATATAACTGTTAATTTGCTTGAATTATCGCCGCTTGATAATGAGTTAGAAATAGCGATTCGTTTGGCGATTAATAATTTACCAGTGCGACTGTCGTTACCGTTTATGATGCGATTTGATGAAGAAATGTCCTATGCGAATATTGCGAAAAAACTTGATATTTCTATGGATAATGTTTACAAACGTATTTCCCAAGCAAGAGCAATTTTAAAACCTCAAATAGCAGTTTCTCTTTCGGAAAAAAAAACGAATTTCTTAGAAATACCAAATCAAATCAAATCAAATCAAATCAAATCAAATCAAATCAAATCAAATCAAATCAAATCAAATCAAATCAAATCAAATCAAATCAAATCA
>JANNLO010000032.1:0-39264 GCA_031396835.1 Snowella sp. SOY_38_metabat_116 | reverse complement strand
GAGAAAAATATTATCAAGGCATTAAATTTTATCTGCCAGAAGTTGTTGATAAGCCCGAATTAGTTGAATATGAAGGTATTAAAAATTTAATTTCAATTGTTAAAAAACACATCAAACCGACAGAACAAATCATCTTTAATTTTCCTCAACTTACCGAAGATCTAAAAACTATTTGGGGTGCGGTAGATGACGTTGTGATGGGCGGTATGAGTGCTAGCCAGATTCAATTTATTCAAGATCGAGCAGTTTTTTCGGGCAATGTTTCAATTGCAAATAATGGTGGTTTTGCTTCAGTTCGTACTCGTAATTTTTCTCAACCGTTGAACTTAGCAAAATATGAAGGAATTGAATTAAGAATTCAAGGTGATGGAAAACGTTATAAATTAATCTTGCGCGGTGAAGAAAAATGGGACGGAGTTGGTTATTGTTATTCTTTTGATACGTTTAATAATAGACCGCAAACAATTCGCATTCCTTTTGATCAATTAATTCCTATTTTTCGTGCTAAAACAGTTTTTGAAAATGGAAAATTTAATTCAAATCAGGTTTATTCATTACAATTAATGCACAGTAAATTTGAATATGATGGTGAGTTAAATCCAACTTTTTCGCCTGGATTATTTGCTTTAGAACTTGAATCTATTAAAGCCTATGGTAATCCCAAAACTCCTCAATTTATTCAGGTCAGTTCAGCCAGTGTTACGCGGCCTGGTCGTGTTGGTTTAATCTTAGAAGACGAACCTCCAGCTGTTAGATTAAATGATCAATTGGGCGGCATTTTGACTTGGAAATTACGAGGAGAAAATGTTATTCGTCAAAGTGGTTTAGTTTATACGATTATTCGTCCTTGCGCTCTCACTGAAAATTCAGAAATTAAGGCTCTTATTTTTGAACAAGGAGATAATATTCGTGGTCAAGTTACTCGAAATGCGATCGCGGAATTATGTGTTGAATCATTAAATTTTCCAGAAGCTTGTTATAAAACTTTTGAAGTTAAAGAAAGTATGGAAACAACAAATCAAAATAGTTGGTCAGCCTTATTAAATGACTTAGAAATTGATAGTTAAATTAAGTTTATTTTTTTTAAAAACCTATTTTAACTAACTCTCAAAAATCTTGTTTAGCTTTCAGGTTCGGTATTAATTTCTATTTCTAAACTATTTTCATTAATTTGAATATAGAGTATATTGGGCTGACAACAAACCTGGCAATCTTCAATATAGGATTGTTCTAAACCTGCACTAATATCTATAAAAATTGAATTAGTTTCACCACAATAAGCACAACTAAAATTAGGATCATTTTGCATTTTTAAGATCAATTTATATCAATTAACTTTTAAACTGTAAACGATGTTGTAGCCAATGCCAAATCTTTTTTAAACTTTCTTCAAACCAAAGTATAAATATATCTAACCACTCTAAAATTTGTTCTAAAGGATGTTTTAGATAACCGATTGATTTTGCCTCTGTTTCAATCCAATCAGGCGCGATTTCTACGGCTGTTTCAGTAAAATTGGTTTGGGTTAAAGTCGTTTCAATCTTGTCTTGAAGTGTTGGGTCTAAATTAGAAATTGTTAAGTTTTCTGAAACTGTAATTGTGGGATCACTAACCGCTATTTTGACTAGATTTGATCTTTCTGAGCGAGACTTTTTGCGAGTTTTTTTTTGAATTTTATTAGATTTACCAGCTCTTAAAGTAGCCCGTCGAGAAATTCCTGTTAAAGGAAGAGATTGAATTGTTTCAGTTGATATTATTGAATCAATTTCTGTTGTTTGATCGATAAATAAATCTTTCCAAGTAAGCCAAGGATCGTCAATAATTTCGTTGGATTTACTAAGCGATTTTTCTTGAGGTGATAGCTTGGAAAAAGATGATTTTTGTCCAAAAAAGTAGGCGATCGCGGCTTGAATTAAGACTTGAATTTGGAAAGGATCGGGTTCAGTTGTTTCAATGCCATTCGGTGGAACTAATTGATTTTTTTCATTTTTAAGAAATGCGATCGCCGAAGAAAGATTAATGCGTGTTAATTGTCCTGAAACTTGCTCCAAAAATTGACTATTTAGTTGTTTCAGCTGGTTTAATTGTTGGGAAATATCAATTTGTTGAATTAAATTTCCTGTTTTTTCAAGAGAAGAAATTATTAATTGGGAATCCCGAACATTTTGCAAACCTTGATCTAATTGCTGAAAAACCTTTTGACTCAATTTAATTTCCTGGTTTTCTAGAGCCGCAATCCGTTGGTCTAATTTTTGAATAAGTGCATTATTCTGCGGTTCAGGCAAAAGAGAAATCACGGGAACCAATCTAGATTGCTGTAAAGCTTGCAATTTATGACTAAAATTTTGGGTTTCTAGCCAATGCAACGCTCGCCAAAGAAATTGGACTGGTGGTAAAACGCTGTCTGTTTGCCTGTCAACAAGAGGAATAAATCCTAACTTTTTTTTGCTGATTGACCACTGTAAACGCCTTTTATGCCAATAATTAGCCATTTCTGTGCGAATCGATTGAGTTAGAGTTTTTTGTTGCTTTAATGACAAAATATCCAAAATTTCATTATTCGTTGTCGTGAGAACTAATTGGCGATTTTCTCGTACAGAAGCGATTCCATGAATAATTATATTCGTTGGTTTAGCGAAAAAAAGCGCGTTTTTGACCTGATTTGCCAGTTGGCTTAGGCCATGAATAGTCAGAGTTTTGGTTTCATCAGCAGGCGGTAAAGCTAAATTTTTTTCTGGGAATTTGGCTGAACTTTCAATTTGTTGCTGAATTTGCTCAAAAAATTGTGATGATAGAACAATCTGTTTTCTAGACTTTGAATTTATCTGATTAACGGTTGTTGGCAAAGTCGGAAATTCAGGTAATTCAAATAAAGGGGCGATCGCCATGAAAACGTTTTCTAGGGGTTGATCCACAGGTGGATCGGATAAATAAGTATCAGCCAAAGAAACGGGTAAAGCCTTGTTTACATCATTTTTGCCTAAGGTTGGGCCTGTCCATTTGGGTTGAAAAATCCAATAGAGAGGAGAAATTAGTAATTGTGTTCCCCACTCTACCGCGACTTTTAGATGGCGAAAAGTTTCTCCAAGGCGATCGCGAAATTGCAAGGATTGACGATTGAAAAAATTAAAAAGACGACTTTTATAGGGACGGCTAGAGACTGACATTGAATTGAAGAGATAAACGCGACAGAATCAAGAAAAACGAGTATTATCTTGTCACCAAAAAAGCATTTTTTCAATGAAGATAGTACCCAATCTAAGAGTAACAGTAATTTTGGTAAATGAAAATTCTCTTGATTCTAACGGTTATTATATCGGTTTAGATTTAGGTGCAAAAATTGGAATCCTAATGTTGAATTTAAAAGAATAATTTAAGACTCATTTACAGGAATTTTAGGCAACATGAATACATAGCGATAACCTGATTCCGAAGAACCTTGAAGCACCACTTTTCCATTATGACTTTCGGCTAAATAACAACCTAATAATAATCCTAAAAGCTTATTGGGACTGCCTTCTGCTTGTTCTGATGAATAGTCTAACTGATGAATAATGGCTTCCAAAGAAGCAACGGTTAAAATCTGATCATCAACAAATTTTTCTTTGCTCTGAAAATTATTAATACCATTCATTACTTCATTTTTTGGAGTGTCTTGCAGAAGATTAAGCGATCGCTGAAAAACGTGGGCTTTATCTTGATTAATAAGGAAAGGCGGTTGCAAATGAACATGGGGTAAACCATTGCCAATCCAAGGATGATACATCCAAAAAGAAATATTTAAAGTTTGATGATGATCACAAATATGAACACGCACTTCACCGCCTGGTTCCGATGTTTCAATGACGCTCACGACTAAATAATATAAAGCTTGCTTAACTTTGATTTTATCTAATAACCAAATTCGATTTCCAGGGTCGATTGATAATCGAATTTCCTGACGTTTTTGTTTGGCAATTCCAGATAAATTATTGAAAGATCGTTGAGCTAACATTTCAATATTAACGGGTACTAAATCTAGCTCGGCTGAATAATCTTCTATGGTTCCGACTTTCAAGATTTCGTCCACAAGGGCGTTGAGATGTTCACCACTACTGTGAATGATTCCTAAATAATCTTGTTGTTTTTGGGTTAATTTACCAAATATTCCACTTTTTAGAACACTTGACATTCCAATCACGGAGGTTAAAGGCGATCTGAGTTCTTGAGTTAGCTGATTCAATAATGTGAGTTTAAGATGGGCGAGTGATCGTCTAAAATCAGTTTTTTTAAGAATAGAATTTAAAGCTGTTTCTTTGATTTTTGGAGTCGTAGAAATTGCAGAATCTGGGGTAATTTTTGTTTTTAATAAAGACGTTTCTTGAGTAACTTCTAACTGTTTTTTGAGTAAATAATCCCGTTCAAATTCTCCCATACACCAGCGAGCTGTCACACAAACAAACTCTATTTCTCGATCAGTAAAATGGCGGGGAATTAAGTCCATCAAACTCAAACTCCCGATACATTGTCCAGCAGCCGTCATCAAGGGCGCGCCCAAATAGCTACGAATTCCATAATCTTGGGTGAGAACATTGTAGGCAAACGCATTTTCTGCCAAGGTATTCTCAATACTTAACGGCTGTTGACTATCAACAACATAAGTACAAAAAGCGTCTTGTCGGTCAATTTTGCGGTCTGTTGCCAATTGATTCATCAAACCGAGTCTAGATAATCCCACCGCCGATTTAATCCAAACCTTGTCAAACACTGTCAGTGTCAGAATACAAATGGGAGTTTCAATAAAACGGGCCGCCATTTGGGTTGCTTCATCAAAAATAGAAATTGTTTCTGTTTCTAATAAACCAAGGTTTTTTAAACTTTCTGCTCGAATTTGTTCGCGCTCAATCAGAGATAGTCCGTCTAATTTACAAAAAAGACGATTACTAAGATCAGTTGGGCTGGTATTTATCCCGAAGTCAATGGCTTGTACGTGCATCGTAAATCTTCTCTTAGTCCAAAATTGGGCATAGAGGTTAATATCAACCTAAAATCACTCCAGCTTATTAACAGTCATTAACAGAACGATTGCTATCGGCTTAGGATTAGTTAATTCTTGCTAATGAGTGATCTGGTTTTAGTGTTCCCGAATTTGACTGAGAAAAAACATTTTTAGAAAATTTTTCTGAATCGGCTTCTAAATTTTCAATTTTTTAGTAAATTTTCGAGATATTGCCGTTCTGATAAATAAAGTTCTCGCCATTCGCCAGGAGCTAGTCCTTGTAAATTGAGAATTGGAGATGTTTCGTCTTTTCCTAGGGCGATCGCGGTTCTCACTAAGCGTAAAGTTGGAAAGCCAATGGCGGCGGTCATGCGTCTCACTTGGCGATTTCGTCCTTCTGTCAGCGTGATTTCTAGCCAACAAGTTGGTATATTTTTGCGATATCTGATGGGAGGATTGCGAGGGGGCAAGTCTGGTTCTGGATCTAATCTTTTGGCGATCGCAGGACGAGTACGATAATCTTGAATCGAAATTCCTTGACACAGAGGTTGCAAATTAATCTCATCAGGAATCCCTTCAACCTGTACCCAATAAGTGCGGAGATGGGCAAATTGACGATGAGCTAAACGATGTTGCAGACGACCATTATTTGTTAATAGCAATAAACCTTCACTGTCGTAATCCAGACGGCCGACGGGATAAATTTCAGGAATTTTAAGATAATCTTTAAGCGTCTCACGAGGCGTTTCTGGATTGCCATTATCTGTAAATTGACAAAGCACACCATAGGGTTTATAAAACAAAATATAATGAAACATCGGTAAAAATAAGCTTAGAAAAATACTAAAAATTAAATAATTAAGCAAGTTATTTCTAACAATATAGTTTGATTCAATCGAAGTCAAAAAAGCATTACTAGTCTGTCAAAATCCGAGATCAATTTTACCTCATCTAGAAAATCATCAATTTTGAATAGAATTTCGCTAAACTTATTAAATAATCTGTTTTCATGATCACGAGAATAGTAAAATACCAGTACGATTGAACAAGATCTTAAAAAAATTTTAGGTGAAATTAGCCACAAGTTAGATAATCTACAAAAAGATGTTATCGATCTCAAGATAGGCCAAGGGAGATTAGAAGAAAAGGTTGATAGTTTAGGAAAACGGATGGAAAACCAAGAGTTTGTGAGCCGTGGGGTTCTAGTGGGGTTAATTATTGCGATGCTTGGTGGTTTGGCTAAGTTATTTGGATTTGTTGGTAATCCCTAACTTAGATTATCTAAAATATCTAAAAATAAATAATGCACTGAAGCCCATCTCAAGAGATTAATTTAAGATAAAAACCCTAAAATAAATTTTAATTTAATATTTTTAAACTACACCTTGAGCGTTAATTTGCGTTATTTTTAGCGTAATGCTTAAAGGACAAGGTTTCGCTTTATGGTAACGCTGCTTGAAAATCCCTTTCGGGTTGGACTCCGACAAGAAAGAACGCCAGAACCCCTAATTCTCATTATTTTTGGGGCATCGGGCGATCTCACCCAACGAAAACTCGTTCCCGCAATTTATCAAATGAAACGAGAACGACAACTTCCTCCCGAATTAACTATTGTGGGTTTTGCCCGACGGGAATGGAGTCATGATCATTTTCGAGAACAGATGCGTCACGGGATTACCGAATTTTCTGACGGCATTGGCAATGAAGATCTTTGGAATGATTTTGCTAAAGGATTATTTTATTTTTCTGGCGATATGGATAACCCAGAAAGTTATCAAAAACTCAAAGTATTCTTAGAAGAATTGGATAGTAAACGGGGAACCAGGGCCAATCGGGTCTTTTATCTGGCGGTGTCTCCCAAATTTTTCCCACCAGGTATTAAACAACTCGGTGCGGCAGGGATGTTAGATGATCCGCTCAAAACCCGCATTGTCATTGAAAAACCCTTTGGGAAAGATCTCAGTTCCGCTCAAACCTTAAATCGGGTAGTACAAAAGGTCTGCAAAGAAGAGCAAGTTTATCGGATTGACCATTATTTAGGGAAAGAAACTGTCCAAAATTTATTGGTTTTTCGCTTTGCCAATGCTATTTTTGAACCCATTTGGAATCGTCAATTTGTGGATCATGTGCAAATTACTGTCGCCGAAACCGTTGGAGTTGAAGATCGAGCGGGCTACTATGAAACCTCTGGCGCACTGCGAGACATGGTACAAAACCATATTTTGCAATTGCTCTGTTTAACGGCGATGGAACCTCCTAATTCTCTTTCTGCCGATAGCATCCGCAACGAAAAGCTTAAAGTTTTGCAGGCAACTCGTTTAGCAAATACTAATAATCTGGAAGAATCGGCTATTCGGGGACAATATAAGGCGGGTTGGATGAAAGGAAAAGCTGTTCCAGGCTATCGTGAAGAACCAGGCGTTAATCCTGACTCTAGCACCCCAACTTTTGTGGCCATGAAATTAATGATTGATAATTGGCGTTGGCAAGGAGTTCCTTTCTATTTGCGAACAGGCAAACGGCTACCGAAAAAGGTGAGTGAAATTGCCATTCAATTCCGAGATGTTCCGTTATTGATTTTTCAATCAGTTGCTCATCAAACAACGCCGAATGTTTTAAGTATGCGAATTCAACCAAATGAAGGTATTTCTTTACGATTTGAAGCGAAGATGCCTGGTGCAGAATTGCGGACTCGTACCGTAGAAATGGATTTTGGCTATGGTTCATCTTTTGGGATGGCAACGGCTGAAGCTTATCACCGTTTATTGTTGGATTGTATGTTGGGGGATCAAACGCTGTTTACCCGTGCGGATGAAGTGGAAGAAGCTTGGCGAGTGGTTACTCCTGCTTTAAATGTTTGGGATTCTCCTGCTGATCCGAGTACAATTCCTCAATATGAGGCGGGAACTTGGAATCCTCCCGAAGCTGAGAATCTGATCAATCAAGATGGTCGTCGTTGGCGCAGACTTTAAAGTTGACTGAGTTAAGCTGGCATTCAAAGATTTGAAAATTTAATTTTTTAGCCTAATTGTCAGTTATTTAATCCTCCTTAATTTTGCTTGAATAAAGCTAAAAAAAGGGGGATTTATTATTAGTTTATATTTTATATTTAAGATTAGAAAATATATCTAAAACTGAGTTTTATTGACCAAATTCTAGACGAGCTTGTTCTACCATTTCTACGGTAATTTCATTCAGATTGGCTTGACGAGCTAATTGTTCAACACGTTGTCTTGCTTGAGTGCGCACAAAATAGGGAATATTTTTCAACTTCATTTTGGCATCGGCTGTCCAGCAAAGAGAGTCATTAAAATCAAATTCACTCATTTAGTTTCTCCTAAAAATACAAATTATAATGATGATTTTAAGTAAATTATCCACCACTAATTTTGGCTTTATAACCTAATTTAATCAAAATTTGCAGAAGTTTATCCCGATGATCGCCTTGAATTTCTAAGCTATCTTCTTTGACCGTTCCTCCAGTGCCACATTGAGTTTTAAGTTGTTTGAGCAATTGAATTAAATTATCTGAAGAAGTTTGAAAACCCGTAATCATGGTCACAGTTTTGCCTTTGCGACCTGAACGTGAGGCTTGTATCCGCAAATCTTGTTTTTGAGGCGACAAATCGGGCGTTGCTCTTGTTAATGCTTCTGAAGATTGGGGAGTCCCAAATTCTTGATAAGCGATACGATTTTTTGAGTCGGACTGATGTTGAATAGACATAAATTGACAAAGATAAATTGAGGAAGGGATATTTGAAAAAGGATAATGTTAAGTTTAAATGTGATTATTTTTATTATTACATTTATCTTTCTTTATATTCTTAAGATTTATTATCAAGAAAAATAAAGACACAAGTTAATAATTTGCTTTTAGATCTATGTAAAAAACAGATAAAAATTGATCGCTAATTAATTTTGAGTTTGTCTTTCTAATAAAACAGATTTGGAAATTCGAATAAGTTTGTAAACGCCTTTTTCATCAATTAATTTATAATCCCGATTTTTTAATCCAAATCTCTCTATAAATTTAGGTTCAGTAACAATTAAAACTGTCGAAAGTTGATTGATTTTTGTCGGGTCTTTAAGATAGTCAATGGCAAAATTAACATCATCTAAAAATTCCACACGATGCTGGCTATAATGCACCAAACTATAACGAGGATAACCCATTAAAAATACTAATTCCTGGGGTTTAGCAACCTTGCCGACAACTTTTGATAATTCCCGAAATGGTCGCTGACGTTGACTATCCATAATCGGTGCAAGCGGTGGAACAATGAAAATTAGTAATGTTATAAAAAATAAAAGATTAGCACTCCAAAACCAAGGTTGATAGGATTTTTTGATTAATAAAATTGTAGAGAAAATTCCCAAACCCGTTAAAATAATTCCAAAAATAAGAGGGATTCCTGATGCTTCTAGGGTTGCTCCAAAAGTAGGAAAGGCGGGATCATTTCCTGTTAATTTGGGACTCATAAAAGCCGCGATCGCTAGCAGAAAAAAAAGTAGAGTATTAATAATTCCACTAATTAAAAAGGGCCATTGCTGACTATTTCTTGACTTATTTATTAACATTTCTTCTCCCCAAAACAGCGTAATCAGAATAGCTCCAGCAGGAACAATCGGCAAAATATAGCCTGCTAATTTGGTGGCGGCAACTGAGAAAAACACTAAGATTACAACAAACCAAACTAAACAAAATAAACCTAATTGTCGATTTCTAGGAGTTGATGTCCAAATTTTTCTTCTCCAAAACTGTAAACGAGCGATCGCCAAGGGTAAAAAGATAGACCAAGGAAGTAACAAAATGAAGCAATAAGGTAAATAAAAATACCAAGGACCCGCATGACGATAAATCACGCTAGTAAATCGTTCAAAGTTACTCATTCCAAAAAAAGTACCGATAAATTCTGAGCCGTTAATCTTAGTGGCGGCCGCATACCAAGGAATAGTAATTACTAAAAAGATGGCAATCATTGGAATCAGTTTCAGTTCCAATAAAACTGTTTTAAACTGTCTAACATAAATTAAAAATATGCCAATTGCTAAAATCGGTAGAAGCAGACCAACTGGCCCTTTTGCTAATACGGCGATCGCGGCAAAAATAGGAGTTATTAAATACAAACGTTGCTGTATTTTTGGCTTTTCTGGTTGAGCATATCCTAAAAAAAAGCTTAACATTGTCATCGCGATCGCGCCCGAAAGAAACATATCAGTCACAGACGTTCTACCCCAACCAATCCAGCCTGGATTAAGAGCCACAACTGCTGTCCCAATCCAAGCCCGAATCCATAATTGTCGAACTTCAAGCTGTTTATCTTGCTTATTTAATCCAAAGTAACGCAATGTATAAAAACTCAAAATAACCACCGCGATCGCAGTCAAAGCAACGGGCAATCTCGCCGCCCACTCACTCACGCCAAAAAATTTAAAACTGAGGGCAACCATCCAATAACCCCAAATCGGATAATCGAAAAAAGTTTGCCAATTCCAACGTGGAGTAATCCAGTCATCGGTGAGATAAACTTGATGAGCAACTTCGACAAAAAGAGCTTCTGTTTTATCCATCACGCCCATTATTCCAAGATTCAAAAAAAAAGCAATCCAACTAATTAAAATTAACCCAAAAATAGAAATTAACCAACATTGTTTTGGATTTTTTTCAAAGGATTGCCACCAAGTTTTTAACATAATAATATTTGCTTTTTTAAAATTTATTTTCTAATTAAAAAGATTCTTCAAATAGAATAGCAACTTTTCGCTAAAATAGAATAATTGTTTTAATTTTTAGAGATAGAATGAAAGAAATTATTTTAACTTGGCTAAATCGTCTTTTAGTCGCTGATGTTTTTCTCGTTCTTTTGGGTTTTTTTTGGTTTGCGATCGCTGTTGTTGGGGATTCAATGGGCGTTCATTTAGGCTTGGCTATTTGGCAAAAACTCTGGATTCCCTTATTTAATCCAGCGATCGGCATTTTGATGTTAGGTGCATTACTCAGTTGGTTGATTAATAAAATATCTCAACGGTTCCGTTCTGCGACTGAAAAATCAATTAAATTATAAATTATCAATTTTTTATTTTTAAACATTAACTGATTTCTTTTTCTGTTGCTGTTTGCGCCAAATCATTCCTAAAAACTGTAGCCCTTGCAATAAATTTTGTACAAGTATTAATTGCCTTGTTAATTGTTGATAATATTGTCTGAGTTGCAGTGTTTTTTGTTTTGTTTCTATTAAGTTTTGGGGCAAAGGAGCTAAAAGAGAGTGGGAACATTTTTCTAGTCTAATAAACGTCCTTGTTGTACATTTTAAATCATTTCGCAACTGCAATAGACACAACACCAAACAAAGATTGATGAGGGTTAAGAACAGGTTGAAACAGATTACAAAAAAAAGCATTTGATGATAGAATTAAAAGTCAGCAAGGGGAATTAGCTCAGTTGGTAGAGTGCTGCGATCGCACCGCAGAGGTCAGGGGTTCGAATCCCCTATTCTCCATTTTTTCAAGTTAAAATTCTTAAGCAACGACAAGTTACATTTGAAGAAGTTTGAAGAATTTATTAAGCTAAATCTAAACTTAATTGTAGATAAGAATCGTTATCTAATTTATGTTTTTGTTGGGATACTTTTAATTTTAACCAATAGTCATCAAACCAACCTTCTGAACTGCCAGGTAGATGGCGATCGCGAATTAACCATTGTTGAAAAACGGCTTCTCGTCCATCGGTGGGAACAACAATTTTATAAATTCTGACCTGTTTTTTACCAATTTTTTTAGATTTCAGCACCATTAAACCATAACCAACTAAATCGAGAAAACGGCGAATAATCGTAATCGGACTGGCATTATGAGCAATCCCAATGCCCACAACGGTTTTAAGATCGGCTCGATTTTGAATCGCAATTTGAGCAAGTGCTAGTAAATCACTATCCTGGGGACAAAGTTCGCGTTTTGGGTCAGCTAACAAGACAGAAATCCCTAAAATCTCCATTGTGCCGATAATTGCTCCTAATTGGGAACCGTTGAAATCGGGTAAAAATAAACTGCCATGACCTTGTTCAATCAGAGTTTTCGCAATTTTGGTATCGCGGTCAGCCAAATAGTTTCGCCCCACTGTTAGAAAATAGTGCATTCTCAATTTTTGATACCAGCCTTGATCATCCAAAACAATTAATTCAGGAGTAACTTCAATGCCATAGCGTTGTTTAAGTTCATATTTGCGAATGGCTCGTCGTTCTTGGACATTTTTGACCATTCTTTTTTTGAGTTTTTGATATTTCTGCTCGCTCAGTTTGGGTGAAAGCGCGATCGCACTACATTCGGCCTGATAATTTTGTTCACGGGCTTTCTGAATCGCATCGGCTAATTGATTTTGGTCTGCCAGTTTTTTGGCTTCGGCAGCTTGATTTTCGGCAACGGTATTTAGGTGAGTTTTTGGTATTTTTAACTCTAAACGATGATTTTCCTGTTGTAAAAGTGCCAGCACCGAATCCCGATAATGTAACATCGACGCATTCACCCGAACCGCCATTTTTGCCCAACAAAGCAACGATTCTGCCTGAAATCCCGTATCTAGATTATCTAGGTTTTCTAAATCAGATTGTTGTAGAAGGCGAATATTTAACTCAGTTAAACGGTGTCCAGAACTTAAAAGTGCGGGAATAGAAATAGAACCATTACCGACCTGATTAAAGCTATAGCCTGCAACCCAAATATGACGGGGAATATTGGCACGAATTCGTCCTAAAGCCTGACAAACAGAAGTTGCAGTTTGAACGCCCTGGGCGATGCACCACACTGAAGTAAAATGATCTTTGAGGTCAATACTCACACCAGTTTCAATGGAAGGACTGGCTAAAATGACATCATAATTCGCCAAAACTTGATTCAAATTTCTCATGCAACCATAGGCGGGATGACTGGGTTCTGCCAGAGATTCGGCATCAATTCGCAAAATTTTGGTGTCGGGAAATTGATTTTTAAAATAGGATTCTAGGTTTAGAGTTCCCCAAGAACTTGTTATTTTTTGGGCTGACAAACAAATAAAGGGTTTACCGCCTTCTTTAATATGTTTGACTAATTTTCTGACTAATCTTTTTGGGTCATTTTCTGGATAATGATAAACCGTCCAAGCTTCTTTTTCTTGAGGTTTCCATTGATTTTGAATAATAAAAGGATCAATCTTGATACCTCCTAAAGCCATCAAATAATCTAAGGAAATATCAGTCAGATCGGCATCAGCGACCACAACACGACCACTCCCAACTAAGACATTTTCTAGTAAAGATTTTAAAGACTTAAGAATAGAAACCCTTTGGTGACGGCAAGTATCAGAATTTAAGGTATGCCATAAAACCTGCTCTACTTCATCAATAATCACAAGACTTCCTGACCATTCTTCAGGATTAAATTTAGCTTGGGAATTAGGATGTAATGAATCAATACAAAGCCCATAACCCAACACTTGACCGAGGGGATGATCTCGCATTTCTGTAACGTAGGGTAGACCAAAGCGCGAACACAATTCTTCCACTAATCTAACTCGATGCCCAATTACTAAAATAGGTTGATGTTTGAGTAAAGCTTGAGCGACTAGAGTTTGAATAAATTGAGTTTTACCTGTTCCTTTAGCCGATTTAATCCCAATCAGTTTTGCTTGTGCTGGAATTTCTAAATTGGGAAGATAACGGGCATGAATTTCTAAATTAGGTGTATAGGTTAATTGATTTAAGCCTTGAGCTTTCCAGATATCAAAAGGTAGGGCATTTTGATAAGCTTCGGTAAAAAATTCTTCTCCTTTTTGGGCAATAAAATCATCAACGCCTTTGCCAAATTGGTTATTCCAGGTAATAATTTGAACTTTACAATCCGCTTTTTGAAAAAGATAGCCTAAACGCTTAATCGCCCCATTAACTGATTCAATGGCTTTGGGTTTAGTGTCTTGATCAAAGGCAATATAAATTTCTCGGTGGGGTTGGGCTAATTTTTTTAAGTGAGGAATTAAATGGGAATGGCCAATGCGTTCTCCGCTCTCGTTTTTAGGAGTTCGATAGCCATTGTGAACACCGGGTAAGGCGATCGCCGCGTATCCTGCTGATAATAAAGCCCCCGCTTTTTTAGCTCCTTCGGTAATACACAAAGGAACTTCGGGATGCTCCATCAGCCATTGCCAAAATCCCAAATCAGGTTGGTCTAGATCAATCTGGCTTTCTATTAGTGCCACACCTGCGCGCTCAGCAATACTTTCCCAAATCTGAATGGGAACCCGAAGCGCGAATAAACCCGTCGGAGCTTGGGGCGGATGTTCATATTTAATAACTTTTCCTTTTTCGGGATGAATACGGGGAGAATCGGGTTTAAAACAGCCCCACAAATCTAACTCTCCCGTTAAAAGATCAATCCCTGAACACCACCAGCCTCCCGCCGAACTATGATCATAACGATGGAGAATCGCATTGCTAACACGCCCATCATTACGTCGGGGCAAACTGTCAGCATAGAGCAAGTGTTCCAAGGGAGATTCCCCTGCCAGAGAAGTGACATTAAGACGAACTAGCTGCTCATCGACACAGCTTTGTCGCCATTCTTGTACATGGTTCATCGAAGTATTATCCTATTAATATAGCGCAAACACTACATTTGGCGATCACGGAGCTTTTATTGTAGGGCTAAGACGCTAAATATAGAAATGGCAGAAAGACTGTTGACGGGTGATTTTCTCGGAAACTTTAGGGAGGATCAAACTTTAGCTTTCTCTTAAACGATTTATCTATTTTGTACTAGTCTGGGTTTTGTATTTCGATTTTGATGCGATCGCCCAGAAATTGTCTCAGATTATTTTAGTCAGCTTTGTGCTTGACGATAAAAAATTAAAATTGTTCCTTGCTTTTTTAAATAAGTTTATTTATCTTGCTTTTTCCCCAGCAACGTCTCTTCCTTTGCGATAATTATTGTGAACGACTTTTTTGTTAATTTTTATCAACTAATATTCATGAGTAAAACATTTGATTCTGACTCGAATACGCCTGAAAATTTTGAATCAACTCCAAAATCTGCTCAATATGGAGAACGTATCATTGAAGAAGGAAAATTAATTACTTTTCCTAATCCTCGTCTGGGTCGGCGTTACGATGTTCAGATGAAGCTGCCTGAATTTACCTGCAAGTGTCCATTTTCAGGCTATCCCGATTTTGCGACTATTTATATTAACTATTGTCCTAATGAAAAAATTGTCGAATTAAAAGCTCTCAAACTTTATATAAATTCTTTCCGCGATCGCTATATTTCTCACGAAGAAGTAATTAATGTTATTCTTGACGATTTTGTTGCCGCTTGTGACCCACTTTTTGTAAAAATCAAAGGCGATTTTAACCCCAGAGGTAATGTCTATATGGTGATTGAAGTAGAACACGAAAAAACAATTTAGTAGGCTGAAATAATAGATATAAAATGTGGGATGGGCATCCTGCCTGTTCTACAATCTAACAATTAATTAAGGCCACTTGCTTAACTTTAACTAATATGTTAGGAGAATATTCAGTTTTTATCTCTTATATTTCTCATTTTCAGCGAACTGAATGATTTAAAATCAATGACGAAATTTAACCGTCTATCACCTCGATTTTTTCGTTGTTTTTGTTGGGGAATGGCATTCCCAATTCTTGTCTTAAATGGTTGGGTTCTGCTCCTTCTTTTAGACTATTTTCAATCCCCCATTCGTATTTTTATTATTGCTAATCTTTTAGCTTTTATTTTAGGATATCCTGTTCGCTGGTTACAAGTTCATCCTCGTATTCAACGATTACAAGCAATAATTTTAGTCCTATCAACAACTTTTTTATTAATTGGAACTTTGGCATTATTACTGATTCCTATTTTAGCCGAGCAAATCAATCAACTATTGCAAATTTTGCCGCTCTGGGGAGAGTCAGGTAGTCATCAATTGCAAGTTTTACAAGATTGGTCACTTAGATGGAAACTACCCACAAATCTTAGTCAATTTGTTAATAAATTTTCAGAAAAACTGCCTGAACAATTGCAAGCTCTCACGGGACAAATAATTACTTTCATGTTAGGAACGGCTGGTGGAATTTTTGAAGCAGGTTTAATTTTAATTATTACCATTTATTTATTATTAAAGGGAGAAAGTTTTTGGAATGGGATTTTTCAATGGTTTCCTTTTTCTTTAAGACTTCCGATTAGGCAAGGTTTACGTCGCAGTTTTCATAATTATTATATCGGACAACTCACCGTGGCAACTTGGTTAGGAATTAGTATGATTCTAGCTTTTGTTGTCTTAAATGTTCCCTTTGGCTTATTGTTTGGATTGATTATTGGAGTGATGGCTCTTTTTCCTTTTGGCGGTGGATTGAGCATTATTATTATTAGTCTCTTGGCTAGTTTAAATAGTTTTTGGTTGGGTGTTAAAGTCTTGGCGATCGCGACTTTAGTTGATCAATTAATTGAAAATGCAATTGCACCTCGATTATTAGGAAAATTCACAGGAGTTCACCCTATTTGGGTGCTATTATCTTTAATTATTGGAGTTAAAATTGCAGGTGTTTTAGGCGTGTTAATTGCTGTTCCTTGTACAAGTTTTGTCAAAGAAATGTTAGATTATTATAGATTGCAAAATCCTGACTTAAATTCTGAAAACTCTATTTCATAAATTAAGTAATACACGATTTATTATCTAACTTATAATTAAAATTAACTAAAATTTAAGGAGATTAAACATGATTATTGAATGGCTAAAATTCGAGGTTAAATCTGAAATTAGAGAAAAGTTTATCGAACACGACCAAAAAATTTGGACAAAGACTCTAGCTCTTCAACCTGGTTTTTTAGGAAAAGAAATCTGGATTAATCCCGACCTTCCTGATGAAATTATTTTTGTTATTCGTTGGCAAACCCGTGAACAATGGCAAGCGATCGCATCCGAACTGTTGGCCATGACCGAGCAAAAATTCAGGCAAAGCATGGGGACAGATTCCTATAAATTGTTAGAGGCAAAAGAGCATCACGTCCGTAAATTTCCCAATGCACCCATTTCGGAAGCTTAGATAAATACAACACTGGGCTCAATCATGACATCTACCAAAAGCCTAAAATGCTTACTAAAAAAGGCTTATGGAAATAAAAATCTAGATTGAGACCCAGTTATTTTGGAAAAAGGGGAGCTATGCAAAAAGTTGAAAATGAGTCGGGCAAAGTTACTTAATCAAAAAAAAGGAACAAATAAGATAGATTAATTCGAAGAGATATGGAAAAAGAGAACCAAAAGAGATAGAGTAGATTAAGTAGATTTTGTCACGATTAGAGGTTGAAGTTACCATGTTGTCTATCGATATCAGAAATAAAAAAGCACTAGCAATTGTAGATAAGCTTCTCAGTTATCCCAAATTTAAATCCGAAAATGATCGAAAAGGGATTGTTGCGTCGGTGATTACCAAAACCATCTTGGCTCTAGAAGATGAAGAAGAGGTTAAAGCTATCAGTTCTTTTGTCACGACCCAAGCAAGTACCGATAAAGATGTCAAGATACGTGAGCTAGAAAATGAACTCAAACGCTTACGGGCAGAGTTAAAGAAGACTAATTAGGAATTAGTAAAGATAAAAAAAGGAGCATCCTCACATTGCAAATAATCCTGAAAAACGATCAAGATGAGACTTTCATCATCTAGCTTAAGGTTCAGGTTATTGCAAAAATAGGATGCTTCTTCACCAAATTATCAATAGTGTTACTGCGGAAAAATAGTGATTGAAGAGTTTGGTCTAACTAACAATTCTACAACTTGATTTAAGTTTTTCTAAGTCTAAAAGTATTAGAAAGATTCTATGATTTATTCCCAATAAATATTGGTTTCTGCTCTGGTACAAACCATATTGTATTTGTTCGCTAAGCCATCCATCCAGCTTTGCATTGTCGTTTTTCCGTCTTTTCCTTTTAACCAATAAACACTAATCAGCCCCATTGTGTCACTGGGTTCACAGGAAAAACTGCGCTTTTTGTCAGCAATAGTGGGAATATTTTGACTACATTGCCAATTTTTATTAGCTTCAGTTAATTGATTCCAAAAAGTAATTTCTTTAGTTTCAACTGCGATTTGTTGATCGCCATTATTACAAACCCAGGTTATCAATTGATCAGGAGTATTGGTAATATCATTTAATTGAGGATTTTGCAAACTATCTTGAGCAGTTGGAACTTTGTCTTGAGGATAGGGCAGAGTTGGCGTAACGGGAACTTTATTTTGAGAAGAAGAAGGGAGAGGCACAGAAAGAGTTTGCGCTTTTAGGTTAACAGGAAAAGAGACTAATTGTAATAGTCCCAAAATAACCGTTGTACTAAAGCAAGAAAATTTTGGTAAAAGATTTATCATTTTGGTAATGTAATTGAAAAATCAAGGCTAGATTGCAAAGACGATTTCTATCTTAAATTTAGAAAGCTTTGTACTGTTGAGAATAATATATCATTGATGAATATCATCTGGTTTGATGTTTACTCAGAAGTTGTAAAAAATCGGTTTCACTCAAAAACGCGGTCTTAACTTGTTGATAATTCTATCGGCACTCTCAAAAGAAGCTGAGAATAAGCTCAAATTAAAAGAGAAATATAATTATGCGTTGTGTGATCAAAATAAAAAATGCAAAACGATCAATGAGTAGCTTATGTTTTTGATTGACCAAAATGTATTGCAGTTAGTGATTTTTTTGATGAATGGGAAACTTGAAGGTTCTAAAAATTTCCTGAACAAACGCGATCGCTTTTAATGATTTAGACAACACTTTGCGATATCGTGAAGACGGAAAATACAAATAAGTGATGATTTATGTCTATCAAAGTTTATGGAATTCCGAACTGTGGAACTTGTAAGAAAGCTTTGCAATGGTTAGAGCGCAATAGTATCAATTACGAATTTATTAACACCAAAGAAAATCCTCCCAGTCGTCAAGCAATCGAAGCTTGGGCAAATTCTCTCACAACTAAGGCGATGCGAAATACTTCTGGGCAATCTTATCGTGCGTTGGGAACAGAAAAACAGAATTGGTCGGATCAGCAGTGGATTGATGCGTTTTCCCAAGATGCCATGCTTCTCAAGCGTCCACTAATTGTTAAGGATAATGCGGCAGTTTTGGTTGGATTTCGTGCTAAAGAAACAGAATTAACACAAAAACTGGGGATTTAAGTTATTGACAATTGTAAAAATAGATAAAAGTTGAGATCTAAGCAATTAGTTACAATTAGTTACAATGTGGGAGTCAAGACAAAACTGGTTAAATCCGAATGAACAATGTGAGCAGTGACTTATCTCAACAAATCCAGCAATTCTACGATGATTCTAGCGGGTTGTGGGAGCAAATCTGGGGTGAACATATGCACCATGGATACTACGGGCGATCTGGAAATCATCGCGTAGAACGTCGTCAAGCACAAATTGACCTGATTGAAGAACTTTTATTTTGGACAGGTTATACCGATCGCGATCGCAATAATCCTCCATCTCATCCGCAAACTATTATTGATGTTGGTTGTGGTATTGGCGGCAGTAGTCTTTATTTAGCCGAAAAATTCAACGCAAATGTTACAGGCATTACCCTATCTCCCGTACAAGCTGCCAGAGCAACAATTAGAGCCAAAGAAAAAGGATTAGAAGAGCAAGTTCAATTTGAGGTTGCAGACGCACTCCAAATGCCTTTTCCCGATAATCATTTTGACTTAGTTTGGTCATTAGAAAGTGGGGAACATATGCCCGATAAAACTCAATTTTTAGCTGAATGTTATCGCGTTTTAAGACCAGGTGGAAATTTGATTTTGGCAACTTGGTGTCATCGTCCAACAACTTCTTTGGCAGGTAATTTAACATCTGATGAAAAAAGACATTTAGCAGAAATTTATCGGGTTTATTGTTTGCCCCATGTGATTTCTTTGCCTGATTATGAAGCGATCGCAATTAAGTGTGGTTTTAAAGATTTACGGGCAGATGATTGGTCAATTTCGGTCGCACCTTTTTGGGATATGGTGATAGATTCAGCGATTAAACCAGAAGCAATTTTTGGGTTATTTAAGTCGGGTTGGCGAACTATTGAAGCAGCTTTATCCCTCGGTTTAATGAGTCGGGGTTATCGTCGAGGTTTAGTCAGATTTGGCGTTTTAACTGCTACAAAATCTAATATAGGCTGAGTCTGAAATTATGGAAATTGCTTATATTCATTTCTATGTTGCAGATAGTCGGCGATCGCGAAATTGGTTTATCAAAAAAATGGGATTTTCGTTTTTGGGAGAAAGGATTAACGCTCATACAATCACCGAATTCGTGGGAATTAATAACATTTTATTCTTAATTTCTTCTCCCTTAAATGATATTAGTCCCGTTGCTGATTTTCTCAAAAAACATCCTCCAGGTGTCGCTGATATTGCTTTTAAAGTTGAAGATTTTGATTCAGTTTGTCAAAGATTAACAAGTTTACATATTGAAATTCTTGAAAATGATTTAATCGATCAAAAAAACTCAAGAATGATCAAAATAAAAGCTTGGGGTAGTCTGGAACATACTTTAATTGAAAATCATAAAACTAACCCTCCTTTCTATGAAAATATTCAAAAGAATTCTCTTAATTTATTAGAATCTCAAGTTGAAAATAACATTTTAGAAAACTGTAATAAACCTAATAATATCAATTTACAATCTGTTCAAATATTTAATTCATCCTTTAAAATTCAACCTCATTTATTAACAAATAATTTCTCGAATTTACAATCAAAAATTACGGCAATTGATCATGTCGTTTTAAATGTTGAGCGTCATCAATTAAAATCTGCGGTAGCTTGGTATCAAAAAGTTTTCGATTTTCATATCCAGCAATTATTTACGATTACAACAGCTAATTCTGGTTTATATAGTCAAGCTCTGATTGATCCCAGCAATAATATCCGATTTAATATTAATGAACCAACTTCTGATAATTCCCAAATTCAAGAATTTTTAGACCTAAATTACGGATCAGGGATTCAACATATTGCCCTGGGAACAAGCGACATTTTTCAAACCGTGCATCAAATGAAAAATTTAGGATTAGACTTTTTATTTGTACCTCCAAGTTATTACCAAAAACTGGAAGAAAAACACTTTCTAAAAATTCAATCCTCTCTGACTTTTGAACAGTGGCAACAGTTAAAATCAGGACAAATTTTATTAGATTTTCCTAAAGATAATCACACCTCTTTACTCATGCAAATTTTTACTCGTCCTATTTTTAATAAACCGACTTTCTTTTTTGAATTTATCGAACGCCGCGATAATGCTCAAGGATTTGGTGAAGGCAATTTTCTCGCTTTATTTGAAGCAATGGAGGCAGAACAACAAGAAAGAAGCTTAACACTTTAGCTTTACAAACTATCAGTTATTGATTAAACTTTTCTCCCATTCTTTTTGAGGTAATAATAAACTATTTTCGATTTTTTGGCGTACCGCAATCGTGATTTCATAGTTACTATTTAGACAGTCGATGAGTAATTGATTAGCCTCATAATAACGTTGTAAAATCTGCTTTTGTTTGGGCGTAAAACTCCACTGACGTTGAATCTGACGATGTAAGGCGATCGCGGCTTTTAACTGTTCAGTCCAAGCAAAATGATGAGCTTGACACCAAGCATAAAATTGAGCTTTGCCTTGACTGGGATCGGGAAGTTGATTTTTAAGTTCAGACAAACATTGTTTGAGGTGCACATCTTCCATGTCAGTTAATGTATTAGTCATGAGATCATTACACAGATGAACATTGGTAGAATCGGTATTAAAAAAAGAACATTTTGAGACCAAACTATCTAATACTAATTCGAGAACTATTTCTTGATTAAATGTGTAAGCGAGGATAAAATATGGAGCCAGATCAGGAAGATGAATTAACATCCAATAAGTAGTATAATTTACTAAAGTTGGCGATAAAAGAGCTAAAGATGTTTGATTAGCCCAAATCAAAAATTCTTGTAAATAAGGATCTAGTGCGACCAAATCATCAATTTTTTGCTTCATTAATTGAACTAATTTATCTGCTTTTCTCAACATCGCTGCTGTCAACAAAAATATCTCTCGCCAACGTGGTTCTGTGATATGACTAATTAACTCTTCTAAAGTATTTTCTAGGGTTTGTAAATGGGAATTAGTGACGATTTTTCGGGCTGTAAAATATTCTTGAAAAGCTAAATAAGAAAAGGAAAATATTCCTCTGACTCGTTCGGTTAGTAATCCATTTTGTAAAGCGATCGCCTTGAGAATTTCTTCACTTTCTAATTGTAATTCTTCGGGTTCGGTGGATGAATCTGGCAAATCGCTGAGATAATCTTCAATATATCGCTCAATCTTGCGTTTTTCAAAGAAATATTCTCCCTGCTCAAAAGTCGTCGCCGCAATCTGACTAAGTAATCGAAGTTTTTGGGGTAATAAAAGCCCTTTAGACACTTCATCCCGTTGAATTCCCCTGATTTCATCCCATTTGCCCAGTAAAAGGTCTAAACACTGCTTATAAAACTCACTTTCTGGACAGGGAAACTGACCTTGATGAGCAAAAATCCAACAAGCAAGATGGAGAAATAAAGGCGTTACAATTAGTTGGCGCAATCGTAAATTTTGGGGTAAATCTAGTGTGTTAATAAACTGAACAGCTTGTTTATGGGAATCATTAATCGGATTTTTAATAAATTCAGCAAACCATTTTTGAGCAAAAGCAACAATTTGTTCCGAGATAAAAGGTGCAATTTCTACATCAATAAAACCTTTAAGATTAAGTGTTTTTCCTGCTGTTCGACAGGTCGTAATAAACAGATTTTTATAATACTTTTCAGAAAAGCGATAAATTTCATGATAAACATTATTAATATTAATATTAAGAACTTCATCTAATCCATCTAATAAAAGTAAAATTCTGCCCTCACGTAACAAGTTTTCAATAGCAGAAAGTTCAACAATACCAGAGGCAAGAAATTCAGAATGAATATAATTTAAAAGGCTAAATTCATCTCTCTTTTGAGATTCTTCTGCAAAATCTTTTAGGGCAATAAAAATGGGAACTCGGTTAGCTGCAAATTTGCCTTGATTACACTGAATAGCAAGATGTTGTAAAAAAGTGGTTTTACCCGCTCCAGGATTTCCTAAAATTCTGATTTTGGCATGATCTTCAATCGCTTTAAATCCAGAAACACTTTTTTGAGATATTTCTCCTAAACTTAAATAATTAAATTCCTGGGGCGTTAAATTTTGTAGATCAGCCAATTCTAACCATTGTTGAGAAGGAATTTCTTGCAAAATATTCAATTCAATATAAATTTTCTCTAACTTAACGGGACAATTAATATCTAATAATTTGACTGTTCCGCACTGGTCTTGAATTTTATCTTGACGCTGCGATCGCACTTGTTGCACTAAAAGATCAATATTTGGAAGGCTTTTTTCATTAAATTCAGGTATTTCGTCAGGCGGATTTTCTGCAATTTCTCGCCAATTTAATTCTAGAACAGAACAAATTTCAATAAAAATATAACGTTCAATCGGTTGTCCTGTAAAAAATCTCCAGATAGGTTGGCGTGTTTTCAGGTTTACTTCAAAAGCAAGATTTTCCTGAGTCCAGCCTTTACGACTAAATGCCGTTTTCGCTTGTTTAATCCCTACTGGAGATGCGTAGAGAGATCTTTTCGCCATAAGAAAAGTAGGTTATTTATAAATTTAGAAAAGTTTTTTTTAGTATTCTTAATTCTATCTCAGTTTGATAATTCTTGTTTTAAGTTATTTAATGTTATAACTAAATCCTAATAAATTATCTGATTAATTTAAATTAAGATTTGTTTCCGTTGCTGTTTTTCTCAAATCTTGTAATGAATTCCTCTTTTATCGCTTCTAGAAATAGATATTTTTTTAGACTAACTATCTTTATAGAGTCAATAGCTTTTAGGAAAATTCACAAAAAACTTTCCTTTTAAAGCCATTAAGAAAAAACATTTTATAATAACTTTTATTTTTTTAAGCAATTTAAATATTCTAAATTAAAGAGTCCGCAATTACAATTTCGCCCGTCATTCCCGATTCAGCATGATTAGGAATAGAACAATATAATTTGTAAATTCCTGGTTTCATGGGAACAAAAAACCATTCTGCTTGCCCCGTCGGTTTTAATTCCAAATCATGAATCGCGCCCTTAATTTCGACTTTTCCTACTTGAATTTTTTGTGTCCAACTAGCATCAGCAAAATCTTTCGCGGTGAAATAATGTTTAGTCGCACTAGGATTTTCTAAAACTAATTTATACTTTTGACCAACTGTAAAATTAAAATGATTAGGAATAAATTTTAAATTTCCCGCGCGATCGCCCAAACTAACTTTTATTTCAGTTATCATCGATTCTGCAAAAGTCGGGACAGACGAATATAAAATAATAGTTATTAAACTAATTATTAAAACCTTAAAAAGTACTTTTAACATAACAATTTATAAATATTTTTGTAAGAGCAAAGCTAATTTTTGTTTAGTCGCTTCAGGAGCTTTTATTAAAGGTGTAAGAATGGCGTATTTTAAAGCAGAATGAGCTAGAGAACTTGGTGCATTTTCGCCAATTTTTCTAACAGTTTCTTGAATAACTTTTTGGGCATTAACCGCATTTTGATGCAGATTATTAATAATCATTTCTACCGTGACGTGGTCATGATCCTTGTGCCAACAGTCATAATCGGTGACTAATGCCAAGGTTGCATAGGCAATTTCCGCTTCACGGGCTAATTTTGCTTCCGTAAGATTGGTCATGCCAATTATGCTGGCTCCCCAACTGCGATAAAGATTAGATTCTGCGATCGTAGAAAAAGCGGGGCCTTCCATGCAAACATAGGTTCCACCCCGATGTAAGTTGATTTCAGATAAATTCAAACTGGCAACCGAATCTGCTAATACTTGAGTTAAATTTTCACAAAAAGGATTTCCAAAAGCAACATGGGCAACAATTCCTTCCCCAAAAAAAGTTGAAACGCGATCGCGGGTACGGTCAATAAATTGATCAGGAATAACCAAATCAAGAGGCTTAATTTCTTCTTTTAAAGAGCCAACGGCTGAAGCAGAAAGAATGTATTCCACACCTAATTTTTTAAGGGCATAAATATTGGCTCGAAAAGGAATTTCGGTTGGAGTTAAATGGTGATCGCGCCCATGTCGAGCTAAAAAAGCAACGGAAACGCCTGCTAAGGTTCCGAGAATCAAAACATCAGAAGGATTTCCAAAAGGTGTATCAATGCGAACTTCTTGTAAATCTTGCAACGCATCCATTTTGTAAAGACCACTACCGCCGATAATACCGATTTTTGCTTGTTTCATGGAATATTGAGAAAGATAAAAATTTGAGGTTTGTGGGTGATTATATAATACGAAGCTTCAATACTCAACAGAAATTCTTAGCTGACAACTGAATAATACTGATTAGTTAAGTTACTTTCATGATTGCCCGTCTTCAAATCACCGTTAAAATTGACCTGTTGTCATGGTATAACTATGAAGGTTTGTTAAGTTTTTTAATTTTGCTAACAAATATCCAAAAAAAACAAATTAGAGTCTAAAATATCAGTCTTTTTGCTGTCTTGAAGCTTCTATTAGAAATATTTGGGTATTATTGTGTTCTAAGCTTGTTTATTCTTTAATGGAGATAACATTCTATTCATGACTGCAACGACAGAAAAGTTCGCTAATGGGTTGATAATGTCCGATGCTGCCGATATTCAACTCAAAGATATTATTAAAAGTCTTCCGTCCGAATGCTTTGAAAAAGATCGACTTAAGGCTTGGTCATTTGTTGGTTTGAGTGTGGTAACGGCAATTGTCGGTTATCTCGGCATTATCTATTTACCCTGGTATTGTCTGCCCTTAACATGGATTTTTACAGGAACGGCTTTGACAGGCTGGTTTGTAATTGGGCATGACTGTGGACATCGTTCTTTTGCCAAACGTCGTTGGGTTAATGATTTAGTCGGTCACATTTTTTTCTTACCTTTAATTTATCCCTTTCATTGTTGGCGAATCCTTCACGATTATCATCATCTCCACACCAATAAAGTAGGAGTTGATAATGCTTGGGATCCTTGGACAGAGGAAGCTTATGCAGAATCAAATTTTATTGTTCAAGTCTTTTATCAAGCTATTCGGAGACGCTTTTGGTGGATTGGTTCCATTTTTCATTGGGGACTCATGCACTTTAAACTTTCTAACTTTGCCGAACGCGATCGCTCTAAAGTTATCACCTCAATTACGGCGGTTGTCATTTTTGCGGGCATTGTTTTTCCCACACTCATTATCACCACAGGCGTTTGGGGATTTGTGAAATTATGGCTAATGCCTTGGTTGGTCTATCATTTCTGGATGAGCACTTTTACCATCGTTCACCACACAGTTCCTGAAATTCAATTTCGTCCAGCCGAGCAATGGCGTGCAGGAGAAGCTCAACTAACAGGAACAGTTCACTGCGATTATCCTCGTTGGGTGGAAATTCTTTGTCATGACATTAATGTTCATATTCCCCATCATGTTTCCGTGGCCATTCCTTCTTATAATTTACGCAAAGCTCATGCTAGTCTCAAAGAAAATTGGGGAAATTATTTACAGGAACGTAAGTTTTCTTGGGAATTAATGAAAGATATCGGCGATCGCTGTCATCTTTATCATTCTGAAATGGCCTATCAAACTTTTAAATCTGTGAAAGATAAAACTTAAACTTTGTTGAAATTTATCAGGTTTCTAATAGCCGACAATAAAGCTAGTTTGTTGAATAATAGTTAACTTTTTTCAACGAATTAGAAAAGCGAAAGTCGTGGTTGCTATTAATAGGTTAAATTTAATTAACGAGATTAAAACTTCGGGAAAAATCAAACAAATTCTCGGAGTTTTTCTGTGACTTTATTCAGATCGAGGAATCCCTATGTTAAGGCCACGAACTATTAGAGAAGGATCTGTTGGATTATTTGCCCTACTGGGTTTGGTGGTTTTAGGCGGAGTCGCAGTTTGGTTGCGGGGAGGAGGACTCGGCAGGGAAAGTTACCAAATTATTGTGGGATTTGAAGATGCAAGTGGTTTACAAGTTGGTGGCCCTGTTCGGTTTCGCGGAGTGAGCATCGGCAAAGTGTCGGCCTTATTACCAGGCAGTAATGGGGTTGAGGCCGTCATCGATATTGTTTCTAAATCGGTACGAATCCCCAGAGCTTCCACAATTTTGATTAGTCGTTATGGTCTCATTGGTGAAGCTTCGGTTGATATTATTCCCCAAGAAAAATTATCAGAACAAGCATTGGCGATCGCACCCAACAGCAAAGAATGCCAATCTCAAAAAAAAATTATTTGTGAAAATGATCGTCTCGAAGGAGAAGCGGGTTCTCAATTAGTAAATAGCTTGACAAAATTGAGTAATGTTTATAGCAACCCAATTTTTGTGGGAAATATTAATAGCACGGTGCGAAATGCCTCCCAAGCTGCCGCTCGAATTGCCAAAATGAGTGATGAAATTGCGCTTTTATCTAAAACGGCTCGTTATCAAATTAGGGGAGTTTCTCAAACCACTGCGGCGATCGCGGGAGCTGCCGAAAATGCGGGAGAATTGACTCAAAGTCTCAACCGAGTTGTTTTAACAAATCAAGCAACCCTTACTAGAACTCTCACGGAATCGTCAAAATTGATGAACAATCTCAATATTTTGGTCAACGAAAATCGGGGTAATGTTGCAAATACGTTGGCTAGTATTCAAATAACCAGTCAACAAATTCAATTATTGGGTAACAATTTAGATACATCTATTCAACAATTGAATACAGGATTAGAAGCGATTAATACCGAACAACTAGGAAAAAATATTGATATTTTAATGACTAATGCCAGCGAAACTTCTAAAAACTTGCGAAAAATTTCTGAAGACCTTAATAATCCCACAATTTTATTAACAGTTCAACAAACCTTAGATTCTGCTAGAGCAACTTTTGAAAACGCCCAAAAAATTACTGCTGATGTGGAACAATTGACGGGAGATCCAACTTTTCGAGATAACTTGCGTAAATTAGTTGATGGTTTAGGCAGTTTAGTTTCCTCGACAGAAGGATTAGAAAAACAAATTTATACTGGCAATGTATTAGAATCAGCCTCCTCACAATTGAAGTATCAAATTGATGTTCAACAGCGTTTAGTTACTTTCCAATCTCATCTTTTAATTCCTCCTGATTCTATTCCCAAAAATACGATAAATCCATCTCCACCCGTTGAAAAAATACCCGCTCCCATTTCTTTAGTCCAACCCTATCTTAAAAATTCTCCTACTTCTATAATCAGTCGCAAACCCTCTAAGTTAAAGTAAGTTAAACTATAAGTTCAAACAATATTTCTACTAATTGAAATTCAACCAATCTTTTACAAAATTAACAATGGATAAAGATACTAAATTTGCATTACTCGTCATCGGCATTCCCCTATTAGGATTCGCATATTGTGGTTTTATGTTAGCAGTGATGTTTCTCTCGCCCGATGCCAGACAACATCCAATCATTCTCGGAACTATTTTTGTTCTCGCTCCTTCAATAATTTCGGGTTATATCTGGTTAAAATCCTCTGCAAAGGCGAAAAATAAAGAAAGATTAGGACTTTAATAAATTTTAGTTTTTACTCAAATTTTCCAGTATTTTTTAACCTTATTATTCTAAAATAACCGTTTTAAGCCATTAAGTTTTATGACTGATCAACAAATAGCTAATCATCCTTGGTATCGATTCATCGATAAAGATATCGAGACCAGAACTCAAGCTAGTATAGGTTTTACAAATCTAATTGCTCAAAAGCCTTATGGAATGGATGATTCAACATTTGAGGGTTTTCAAGATCGATATTCCTTAATTACACAATTTTATAAAATTACCCGCGACATCTTTATGGCAAGTCTTCGGGGTGAAATTGATCCCGCGATCGCTGATACAGTCCTCGTTGGACAGCCCCCCTGTCGTGGCAAGGAATATCATCTCAAGCTAACCGAGCGGCAAATGCAGCTACCTGTTTTCTTTCGTACCGATGAAGCAGCCCCAGGTGCTCTAGTTGAAATTCAATGCTTCGGATGTGGAAGAGGAATAGCAGATCAGATTAGAGAGATCTACCAAAGATTTCCTGACGATTTTGGGGTGCCAACCCGATTTTCTAACTCTCTTGCGAGCAACTTTGCCCAATCTTTGCGGAGTTATCTCGGCCGCGAACCAATTATTCACCATCTACTCAATAACGCATCACAACCTCACAGTGAACGATATTTTACTCAACGATGCAGGGAAGAGGGCTTAAAATACTACAGTTGGGATGCGGTCTCTTGGAAAGAGTGTAATTTTATTCGTGCCCATGAGTTTTACGATTTACGATACAACAATTTTTTTAGTGACTGGATGACAGCCTGCGAGGAAGGCCATCTATTTTTTGATCATCCTCCTACGCTTCTGTATGATGCCAAAATAATTCTTGCGTGGCCCTTCTGGAACAAATCAAGAGAATACTACTCCGATGAGGTTCGTTCTCTATTTCCCTATACCAATATCATTACTCCCGAAGGCTTTTATCTAGAGGATGGCTCTTGGGTTAGTCCAAAAGACTACTGTCAGATTAGTAATAGTAAACGCACTGACTATTTTAAGTATGCTGGTTCAGACCCTACCCTCAACTGGGGAAGCCGTGCTGTATATTACTCAGGTAGCCTTTCTAAAGTCGCTTGCGAAAAATTATTATTCAACCGTATTTTGGCTGATTATCAAATCGGTCATTACTGGATTTTTCAAAAAGCAAGAACCTGCCCTGAATTAGTGACAGTGGTTGATCGAGGCGGACAAGAGACTACCCTAAATGCGTATACCAAATTCAGCGGCTTTTACGGTACTGAAGGGCTGATGGGAATTTTAATCATGCAACAAAATTCTCGCAAGGTTCATGGGTCTTTAAAAACCATTGTAAGTTTGGTTTTTTAGTGAAAGAAAAAGTTCTACTCTGAGTTAAGTCCTTGTCTGCAAATTTTCTTAATTCATACTTTTGTTCTGACAACATCGCTATTTTACAATGATTATCACCTTAAGTCGTGACAAAAGAACTCCATCGAAGGAAAAAATTACATACCATGCTTTTCCCCTTGATATTAAACGTCAACTTCAGGAGCTAAAGCAATCCAATAACTCAACTGGACTCTTAGCTTTTTTAGAAGATGTGGTAATTATAAGTCTTGCAATTAGCATCGCTGAAGCATATCCGAATCTGCTTTCATATTTAATAGCTTTAGTCTTAATTGGTTCAAGGATGCGAGCCTTGGCTACCATTCTGCACGAATCATCACATGGAACGTTAGCAGCAAATCGCTTCCTCAATGATCTGCTCGGCTATGCTGCAGGATTCTCTATTTTGCAAATCCCAGAAACTTACAAACAGAGCCATTTAGCCCATCATCGTTATCTAGGCGATAGTCAGCAAGACCCTGACTTCAAATTCCATTTGGAAGAGGGCCTCTACGAAAACATGACTCCTCTTATTTTTTTCTTAAAATACATAGTCGGAGTCGTTCTGTTGCTGAGAGTCCCAAAAACAGTGATCTATTTGTTAAGAAATCGACTGTTTTCTTTACAGTTAAATAACCAAGAAGTTCTCAAAGATTATTCTCTCTTCTTCTTATTTTGGATTGTTTTGGTAACTATTGTAACGGTGATAAATCAATGGAATTCTTTTTTTCATTTTTGGGTTATTCCGTATCTTACAACATTCCAAATCGTTAATTGGTTCTGTGAATTAGGAGAACATTATCCCAAACCTGCCAAAAGTACAATCAATCTGTACATGACCCATAATCGCTTGGGCAATCTCTGGGAAAGCTTTTTATTTGGTATCCACAATGAACATTTGCATTTGGAACATCATTTAAACCCAGCCATACCCTTTTGGCTGTTAACCAAATCCAGAGAAATTCATCTCCAAGACCCTATGTATGAAGAAATTGATCGACAAACTGGCGGTTTATTTACTCGACGGGGAAATGCCACCAGTGCCATTGAAAAAATGCTAAATTACCACCGAAAATAACCAGTATATTAGCTACACTTAACATAATTAGGCTTTAGGCTTAGCTTACAAAGCTTTTCGTTTCTCAAGCTAAATAGACTTTTAAATTTGGGTATAAAATCAATGAAAATAGAACCCTCTTTACTAGAAACATGGTTGTTGAAGTATGAAAAAGCTCTCTATAATTTGGGAGAAAGTACCGTTACTAGCTTGTCGGTAGCAGAGTTAATGGCTCTGACTAACTGTGAATCGGAATTGTACAGCTTGAGCTTGGAAAATAATGATACTTACGGTTCTTTGGGCTTACGACAGGCGATCGCCTCAGTTTATGAAAAAGTTAGCCCTGAAGATATTTTAGTCACCGCAGGAACCACAGAAGCCATACTCATTTATTACCACGTTCGCTATGAACCTGGAGCTAATGTAGTCGTTCCCGTTCCAGCTTTTCACATTTTACATGAAATTCCCAAATATTTGGGTTATGAAGTCCGCTACTTACCTTTGCGACGGGAAGAACAATTTAGACCAAATTTAGACGAATTAGCAAAATTAGTAGATGAAAAAACTAAAGTCATTGTTTTAAATAGTCCTCATAATCCCACAGGAGTCGTCTATTCTGCTGAAGAAATTCAAGGATTTATCGAGCTAGCGGAAAAATATCAAGTAGAAATCCTAGCTGACGAGCATTATCGCTTCTTACCTCATCAACAGAACATGGACTTTATTCCCTCATTATTTGGGAAGTCTCCTTCCGTTGTTGCTTTGGGTTCAACTGGCAAGTGTTTTGGCTCTATCGGCTTGCGAATTGGTTGGTTAATTGGCTCACCAGAAATTCTTAAAACCTGCCATGATTTTAAAGATTACACGACCCATACCGTCGGTGCAATTAATGATATTTTAGCTAAACATTCATTATTAAATTGGCGAAAAATCCTGCCCAAATATCGAGGATGGATCGTGAAAAATGCCACTTGCTTGCGCGAATTGATTGAGCGAAATCCTGACCTCATGGATTGGGTCGAACCTGAAGCGGGAACGATTGCTTTTCCTTTTTTGAAAACTCTCAATAGTCAAGATTTTGCCTACCGATTAGTGCAAGAAACTGGAGTATTAGTATTACCAGGAGAAGCTTTAGATCGTCCTGGTCATTTTCGCATCGCTTTGGGTGTTGAACCCGATCGCTTTCAGAAGTCGATCGACGAACTTGAACGCTGCGTTCAAACTTAGCTACTCCGTTACAACAACTTCGGCATAGAAAATGGCTGTTATTCAGCCAAAGTTCGCGGTTGCTGGAACTTTGAAGGACGATCGGTGAAGTTGTAAAAAATCAAAAAAGGAATAAAAACACATGGAACTAGAATTACCAAATCAAAAAAATGAAAGGCCATCCTCGGTAGAATTGGGTATCCTAACTGAGGATGATTTAAATAAAAAACTTAAGAACAGAGTATTCCCTAAGCGTCCCAGTGATTGGAAAGACGCTCCAGCTAAAATTAGCGAGGACAGGTTGGAAATACTGAACCGTTCAGTTATGGAGAGATGGGAAGAGCCTTTAATGAGGGAACTTGCCAAGATTGCTACATCCAAGGGAGGAACCATTCTTGAGGTTGGATTCGGTCTTGGTATCTCAGCAGGATACATACAGCAACATAAAATTGAAGAGCATTTTATAATAGAAGCCAATTCTGACGTTTTTAGAAAACTTGAAGAGTTTGCGCGGCAAGCAAAACACAAAGTAACACCTATCTTTGGATTGTGGCAAGAGGTCGTTGATTCACTACCAAATGAGAGTTTTGACGGAATTTTATTTGATCCCGCTGTTTTGAGTGAAAATGACTACAAGTATTGGCACACTGACTTTGTTAAACACGCCTATCGTCTTCTGAAAAAAGGAGGTGTGTATACTGAGTATTCCGGCATGATGGAACTAACGCCCGATCATAGTCAATTTTTAAATAAACTTGGCTTTACCAAGATTAGTGCAATACTCTTTTCCGTGAATCCCCCAAAAAGTTGTCCCTATTGGGATAAGCCAGTCATGATAGCTCCTACCATAATCAAATAAAAGCTGGACAATTTTATCTATTTACAGAACGAGTCATTCATGGTTCCCTCAAAAATACGACTGATAACTCACGATGGGGATTGAATGGACGGATTGCCACCACTAGCACTCGTATTTACACAAAAAAAATGTTAGAAACGTTCCATCGTAACAGGTTTGCAAAGGTGAAGAATATTAATTTAGATAAGTGGAGGGCCGTTCTGCTCAGAGGGGAAGATCGTTTTGGGTACAATAGATATACAGAAAAATTGGCAAAGAAGCGTATCTCTGCTTCGACTAAGTAAAAGATAACAAATTACCACCAGAATTTCGAGTTATATTTGGTTATAATCCTTTGTAAAAGCAATAAAAAGAGTTAAAAAAGGAATTTAGGTTATGCGATGGCTCATTATTTTAGTGATCTTAAGCTCAGGGTTTGTCTTTTTTCTGCAAAATCAGCAACCCATGACGCTTTTTTTGTTAGGTAATGGCGTTAAAACAGCTTTATTAAGCCTAACTTTTCCTTTGGGATTGTGGGTGATTCTCTTCATTTTTGCGGGTATGATGACAAGTCTTATTTTGCAAGCTTTAAGCGCGATCGCCAGACCCGTTATTTCAACCGCACCTCCTTCTTCCCCTCGTCCCCGTTCTCGCCCAACACCTTCTCCACGATCGCCCTCCCCTGAACCACCTCCAGTCACTGAAGCAAAAACAAGAATTCAAACTCCAACAAATCCCCAATGGCAATGGGAAGATCCAATTCCCGAAATTGATGATTGGAATGATGAACCGTCACCCGCAGAAACGACTTCTTCAAAATCTGTTATAGATATTGCTGGCCATCCTGAATCGGTTGAATCTCCCAGACGAGTAACTGTTGAAGTCCCTTTAGATCCGCCTTTGGTTTCCCGTCCTCCAGTATATTTTGTTGAAGATAGCCAACCCGAACCTCGCTTAAAAGAAGAAGATCTCAAACGCTTTGAAGTTGCCCAAGAACCAAAAACGAGTTCTCAACAAGGCACAATTTATTCTTATACTTACCGTGAACAGGGCGATCGCAATCCCCAAAAACAAACCCCAAAACCGCCTGTTTCTAATCAAGTTAGAGATGCTAATTATCGAGTTATTAATCCTCCTTTGCGTTCTGTGCAACCAGTTAATTTAGAAGACGATGAAGATGATTGGTTATGATTGATTTTGAAAAGAAAAAACAGCCAACAAATGATCTTAATTTTAGCTTTTTATGTTAGTCATCATTGCTTTTTATTTACTCAATCAAACTCAATTATTATTGATTTTTATGACTAAAAGTAAACAATCAATAACACTACAAACTTGACTTAACTACTTCCAATTAACCCAATCTTGAGGCACTAAAAATCGTTCTGTTAATTCGGCTTCGGGGCTATTTGGTTCAGGTGTATAGCAATATTCCCAACGTACTAAAGGCGGTAAAGACATAAGAATTGATTCGGTACGGCCATTGGTTTGTAGCCCAAAAATTGTGCCTCGATCATAGACTAAATTAAATTCTACATAACGCCCGCGTCGATAGAGTTGAAACTGACGTTGGCGATCGCTGTATTCGGTGTTACGTCGTTTTTCTACAATGGGAGCATAAGCAGGTAAAAAGGCTTGACCACAATTTTGAGCAAAATTAAATAATTCTTCCCAACTGAGAGGATTAAAAGTGGGTAATTGATTGCTATAAAGAGAAGCCGCTTTGTCGGGATGAGGGCCACGATAAATTGGCGATTTTCCATCTTGATAATCAAAGAAAATTCCACCAATTCCTCGCATTTCTTGACGATGATTTAGATAAAAATATTCATCACACCAATGTTTAAAAACAGGATAAAATTCGGGGTTGGTTTGATCGCAAGCCTTTTTTAAAGTACGGTGAAAAGCAGCCGCATCTTCTGCAAAGGGATAATAGGGCGTTAAATCAATGCCACCACCAAACCACCAAACGGGACCCGCTTCAAAATAGCGATAATTTAAATGTAC
Organism: Snowella sp. SOY_38_metabat_116; assembly: GCA_031396835.1. GTDB lineage: Bacteria > Cyanobacteriota > Cyanobacteriia > Cyanobacteriales > Microcystaceae > Snowella. The sequence continues at coordinate 4,154 of JANNLO010000032.1, read as the reverse complement.
GGTCGGCACATAGGGATTGTGGGGATGCAATACCATTGATGTTCCTGTGGCATAAAAATCGTGACCAGCCGCTTCAGGACGTTGTTTTAAAATAGAGGGCGGTAATTCTTTTCCCCAAACTTCAGAAAAGTTGACTCCACCTTGTTCTAAGAAATTGCCATTTTGTAATACCCGCGATCGCCCGCCACCGCCTTCTTCCCTTTCCCAACTATCTTCTCGAAACTTGCCAACACCATCTAAAGCTTCTAATCCCTGGCAAATTTCATCTTGTAAATCCTTCATGAATTGGCTAACACGTTGTTTTGCATTAGTTGGAGGGAGAAAGCTTTTTACGGAAGATTGGGTATCGTTGATTAAGGCGGTCATAATGTCAATATTTTGTCGTTAATTGTAATTATTTTGGATTGGTCTTGATTTAATCAAAGTTTTTCCAGAAAAAGAATCGTTGTCACTTTTATTACTTTACGCCTGCTGGAACCTTTCGGTAAACATAGACGCTGTAATCTTAATATAATAGTTAAGAATGCTTATCAAATGTTAGGACTATTTCCTGATTTTAGATGAGTGGTGAGGAGACTTCAAGTGATTCTAAATTTTTCATTCAAATTAATTGCAGCTCAGGGAAAATTATTCTGTAGTTTTTCTTGTTATAAAACCTATAGAGTAATCAGTACAGCTCCAGTGGACGTTCTTTGGCGAAAAATTGTCAATCTTGCCGATGTTTCTTGGCATCCTCTTTTTTCTAAAACCAATGTTCCTTTGGGATTGCTGGCAAAACCTGGTTTGATTTACCAAGCAGTAACGCGATTTACCCCGATTCCTATTCGTCTTTTTGTGGAAAATGTTAGACCTGGTGAATTATTGAGTTTGCGAGTTTTAGCAATTCCAGGCATGGAACAAAAGATTACCTATCAAATTGAATCGGCAGTTTGTGGAACTTATATTTCTTATTCTGTGACATTGCGCGGTTGGCTTTCTCCCTTTATTTGGTGGTTAATTAAACCCTATTCTGATCGAGTTGCTTCTGAATTAGCTAATGCTGCTGAAAGGTTAGTTTGATTAAAAAAATTACCTGACATGATAATAAAAAATGGAATTAAAGAAATAATTTTGTCAACAAAAGTAGTAGGCAAATTAAATTTTACCTAACTCAACATTAATGAATAAAAGTTAGAAAGAAAAAGAATATAAATACAAAAGAAAGATTGTTAGATAAAGTCAATATTAATACAACCGCCCCTCAAAAACCGTTTTTGTTGAATTTTAAAGGGTTGTTGAATAGTTTGACTAATTTGCTCGGCGATCGCATTCCACATAGATTTAATACTCCTAAAAAGTATCCTGTATTAAATTTCAGTTTACGTAATTTGCCCTAGGTTCTCGTCAAAATTTACTAAAAATAAATAACTCTTCCCTGCAATCAAGCCTGAAAGAGCTATTGAATAAGAATGTTTAATGAAAATATTGCCAATGAAATCAGGTCAGGAAAAGTTTAGGGACAAAAACTACTTAGATACAGGTAATTTTGCCATCTCTTCATGATTTTTTAACGGATCAGCAATATATCGGAAATCTGGTTCTGAGTTCCAAGGGCCACGTTCATCATGACCATCTTGGGACAGATTGTAGTAAATATTCACCGTGCTATCGGGTGGGATATTGCCAAATAAGGGTTCGGTCAATTTACCCAAAGAATCCAAGGCACGCATAAACATTTCGGTATGGGAAATCTCGCGGGTTAGGAGATAAACGAGCGTTTTTTTGGTTCCTTGATCAGGAGCTAGTTTAATTAACTCTTCATAGGTTTGTCGTGCTCCCGCTTCTGCACCAATATCGGCACGCAAGTCACGAACCACATCTCCCCCTTCATTGACGTAAGCGGCAGTCCAAGCCTGTCCTTGACTATCAAGCAAATGTGGCCCTACTCCCCGTACCGCAAAAAGTGTGCTTTTATAAACGTCTGTTTGATCCACATTTTTGGTATGGGCTTCAATCAGTTTCCCCACAACTTCTAAGTGGCTAAATTCTTCGAGGGCAATATCTTGCAGCATATCCCGAATTCCAGGATGTTCACAATGAAAAGATTGTGTCCAGTATTGCAAAGCCGCCGTTAATTCTCCTGTCGCCCCCCCAAATTGCTCTAACAATAGCTGGGCAAACCGAGGATTAGGTTCGTCAACTTTAACGGTCTGAATCGGTTCTTTTTTGTGAAAAAACATGATTTTATTTTCCTTCTATAATCTGGATGATTAGAAATTTAGGCATCGAAAAAGCTTATTTAATGCCTTGCTTCTAAAACCAGGCTAATTTGTTTATTTAATAACAACCTCGATCCATAGACAGAGATAAAAATTTAAATATTAATAGCGAATTAATTGCTGTAAATCATGGCTTTATTTTAGAGTGAATACCTTGCTAGAGAATGCTTATTAGATTTAATTAATATTTCTTTCGCCGACAGATTTTTAATCCTTTAAGTATATAGAATTTTTTGGAAAAAACGTTAAGAATTTATTTTTTCTGATCGTACTGTCAACAAAATTTCTCTATTTTGAAAAAGTGTAACTCAAGCATTCTGAGCAATTAAACTGCTGAAAACGCGATCGCAAAATCAGGCAAATTGCTATAAAATTAGCTTATGTTAGATTTCAATAAACTTGCAGGACAAATGCCAGGAATTGGCCAACATTTTAAAAAAGAAGTCGCGGCCAGTCGTCAACGCTTAGAAAAAGCCGAAAAATTATTAGATTTAGCCCAATCTCACCAACAAGAATTAACTGAAAAATATCACTTCTGGCGCGATCGCCTCTTTTTTTCGGTTGCCATTCCCGTCGAACCCTTAGAAACCCGCAAAATGTTGGTAGCATCCACGCCCAAACACAGTATTTTTGCCACAGATGGTTCCCAAATCGCCCCTTCTAATCATGAAATTGCCTATTGTTATTTAATTAATATTGGTCGAATTATGTTGCATTATGGGCAAAATTTACATCCTTTATTAGATAGTATTCCTGAAGTTTATTATCGAGGTGAAGACCTTTATATTTCCAAACATTGGGGAATTCGTACCGAAGAATGGATGAGTTACCGAAGAACAGTTTTAGAGGCGCAGTGTTTGGCAGAAATGGCTTGTCGTTGGGTCAGTCCTCCTGGCCCCCATAGTGAGCCAAATTTAGCAATGGTTGATGGTTCCTTAATTTATTGGTTCTTAGAAAGTTTAGCAACAGAAGCAAGAGAAAGAATTTTGCCACCGATTTTAGAAGCTTGGGAAAATTTACGCCAGAAAAACATTCCCTTGATGGGTTATATCAGTGCGGCTCGTAGTTCCGAAGCCATGAATTTTTTGCGATTACAAGCGTGCATCCATGAACAACCCAATTGTCCTGTCTATTGTGATGCTTTAGCTGATGTAAAAACTCCCTGCCAAATTTTTGAGCCCCTGCGAGATGCTACTTTTTGGCGTTATTTTCTGGAACCAGGTCAACGCGGCCCTCTCTGGAAAAGTTCTTCTCGAATTTTAGATCTCTATCCTGAATCTCAACGCATTTACTTTTGTTATGTCAATGTGGGAACTGAAATTGCCCGCATCGAGTTTCCCGCTTGGGTTGCAGAAGATAGCAATTTGTTGGATCAGTCTCTCGGAATTATGTTAGCTCAAGTGAGTAAAGGCTATGGTTATCCCGTTGCGATCGCCGAAGCCCATAATCAAGCTGTTGTTAGAAGTGGCGATCGCGCCCGATTTTTTGCTCTCTTAGAACGACAGTTACTGCGCACGGGGATGCAAAATGTGGGAATATCCTACAAAGAAGCCCGAAAACGGGATAGCATTATGTGACATACTCCTTCTATCGATATTTAACTCGTTATCAGCAAGTTCTGCGCTACTTTTGTTTTGTAGTTAGAGACTGAAGAATTAGTGATGTCAATTTTTTGTTATTTTATGATGAAGGATTATTTTGGTTTGGTTTTCGATGAGTTTTTAACGGTTTTTAAGAGCCAAAAGAGAATTTAATCCCACATTCAGCAGGTTAAATTGTAAAATGTTATTTTAATCTAAATGAAATTAAGGTAAGCAAAATGAAAAAAGAAATGCAAATAGATGTTCAAGATATAGACCATTTGGGAATAATAGCAGGAATTATAGACGAAATAGG
>JANNLO010000304.1:0-10257 GCA_031396835.1 Snowella sp. SOY_38_metabat_116 | reverse complement strand
TTCAAATGTAACCATTGCCGAAATTGAACAAAAGCTTAAAGATGTTAAAATCTTGATGAGTTCAGAACAAATATCTAGAACTTTAGAACACATTTTTGCCTTAGTCTAAATGTATATTTCTTGAGTGGGAAGGGAGTATGACAATATACTCACTCTTACCTAAGAGAAAGGGCATTAGCGTTGTATAACGTAGGAAATCTGCCAATAAGAAAAGTCGCTGAAAGACTATTGATAAATAAAAGTACGGTCAATGAATGGGTTAAATTGTACCGAGAGCAAGGGAATATAAAACCGAAACGAGTAGGTTCAACAAGAAAAAGTCAATTAGAAGAATATAAGGAAGAAGTAAAAAAGATAGTAGCAGAATATCCTGATTATACTTTGGCGGAATATTGTGAGTATTGTCTGAAAAAGATGCGTGTGGGACTGAGTGAAAGCGCAATGTGCCGTTTTTTGCAAGAAGAAAACTTAACCCGAAAAAAAAAAGACATTAAGAGCAACTCAGGCAGAAACAGAAGCTAACCAGGAAGCGCGTTTAGATTATTGGGAAAAAATCAGGGATGTCAAGGCAGAAAATCTAGTATTTATCGATGAAATGGCTATTTTACTAGGAATAATGAGAGAATACGGAAGAAGTTTCATAGGAAAAAGACTCTACGATAAAAAGCCATTTTATCGAGGAGAAAGAATGACGGTAGTAGGAGACATCACCCAAGAGAAAGTAATAGCCTTTGATATAATAGGAAAGTCGATGAAAGGAGAAGATGTTAAGAAATTTGTCAAAGAGCATTTAGTATCAGAGTTATGGGACGGTGCTGTTGTCGTAATGGACAGACTTCGCGCCCATCAACTAGAAGGTATCAAAGAGATGGTGGAGGAAGTGGGAACAAAAGTCATCTATTTATCGGGCTATTCTCCTGATTTTAATCCAATAGAGCATCTGTGGTGGGAGTTAAAAGCTTTTATCCGCCGTTTTGTGCCGAAGTCGAAGATTGTAGTAGAGGCTTTGTTGAGAATGGCTGTTAAATATCTGGTCTCGTCTGTTCATCTCCGTAATTATTTTGCCCACTGCTGTTATTGTACGCCTTGAATACGCAAAGGACTGTATTTGAATTAATATCTTAAATTTGTTAATATTAAAAGCAAATCCCCGTTAAAAAGTGTTTGAACTAATCACTATCAATAAAGCTTTTTTTTACAAACTTATTCTTCAAGCAGATGTTAGAACATGATGTCGTCATTGTCGGTGGTGGATTAGCAGGTTGTCGTGCCGCCCTAGAAATCAAACGTTTAAGCCCCGAAACAAGTGTTGCTGTAATTGCTAAAACTCATCCGATTCGTTCCCATTCTGTTGCTGCCCAGGGAGGAATTGCTGCTGCCCTGAAAAATGTGGACGAAAAAGATAGTTGGGAAGCCCATGCCTTCGATACCGTTAAAGGATCAGATTATCTCGCCGATCAAGATGCAGTCGAAATTCTCACCAAAGAAGCGGCTGATGTCATCATTGATTTGGAACACATGGGCGTTTTGTTTTCTCGTCTGGCTGATGGCAGAATTGCTCAACGAGCTTTTGGAGGGCATTCCCACAATCGCACCTGTTATGCCGCCGATAAAACGGGTCACGCGATTCTCCACGAATTGGTCAATAATTTGCGCCACAATGGAGTGATTATTTACGACGAATGGTATGTAATGCGGCTGGTCTTAGAAGAAGGTGAAGCCAAGGGATTGGTCATGTATCGCATTGAAGATGGTGCGCTAGAGATTGTCCGAGCGAAAGTTGTTATGTTTGCGACTGGCGGTTACGGTCGGGTTTATAACACAACTTCTAATGATTATGCTTGCACAGGCGACGGTTTGGCCATGGCTGCGATCGCGGGAATTCCTCTAGAAGATATGGAATTTGTGCAATTTCATCCCACTGGCTTATATCCTGTCGGTGTCCTAATCTCAGAAGCCGTCCGAGGAGAAGGAGCATATTTGATTAACAGTGACGGCAAACGGTTTATGGAAGACTATGCCCCTAGCCGCATGGAACTCGCTCCCCGTGATATTACTTCCCGTGCCATTACCAGGGAAATTCGGGCAGGTCGCGGCGTTAATCTTGATGGGAGTGCGGGCGGCCCCTTTATTTATTTAGATTTACGTCATTTGGGCCGAGAAAAAATTATGAGCCGTATTCCCTTTTGTTGGGAAGAAGCCCACCGTTTATTGGGAATTGATGCGGTTGAGCAACCCATGCCCGTTCGTCCAACGATTCACTACTGTATGGGCGGGATTCCTGTCAATACTGATGGTCGAGTGCGACGAAGTGCGGATAATTTAACCGAGGGCTTTTTTGCGGCAGGTGAATGTGCCTGTGTTTCAGTGCATGGAGGCAACCGTCTGGGTAGTAATTCTCTCCTTGAATGTGTGGTTTATGGTCGTCGTACAGGCCGCGCGATCGCAGATTATGTCCAAAACCGTAAATTTTCTAGCTTTGATGCCCAATCCTATCTGACAGAAGCGCAACAACAAATGCAACAGTTAATTAATCAATCAGGAATATTGCGAATTAATCAAGTTCGCCAAGAATTTCAAGATTGTATGACTGAGTATTGCGGTGTTTTTCGGTCTCAATCAGTGATGGAAGAAGGTTTATTAAAACTACAAGCAATTAAAGCTAAATATAATCAAATTTACCTAGATGATAAACACCCTGCTTGGAATACCGAATTAATTGAGGCGTTAGAATTACGAAGTATTATGGTTGTCGGAGAAATGATTTTAACTTCGGCTCTCAATCGCCAAGAAAGTCGCGGTTCCCATGCACGGGAAGATTTCTGCGATCGCGATGATGAACGCTTTTTGCAACATACTTTGGCCTATTATTCCCCCGCAGGTATTGAGTTAAATTATATGCCTGTTGTTATTAACCGTTTTGAACCCAAGGAACGTAAATATTAATTTTGTGATGATTTGGAGGGAAGGGTTTTGAACACGATTTTGCTTGCCTAATTCTCTCTGATCTGATATTTTTTAAAACTGAATAGATGAACGACTAAATCAATTATTCAAAATCATAGGAAATTACGTTATGCAACTAGAAGAATATTTTGAATTCTGCTCCGAGAATGATATTCGGCTAAAAGGAACCAGAGTTGGTATTGAAAGTATTCTTTATGAATACATCTATAAACAGCGATCGCCTGAAGAAATTATCAAACACTTTTCTGGAATTAGCATGGAACAAATTTATGCCACAATTCTTTACTATTTACACAATCAAGAAGCAGTTAGTCAATACATCACAGACTGGTTAGAATGGGGTCATCAACAAAGAAAAAAACAGCAATTAAGTCCACCCTCTTCTGTGACTAGATTTAAAAAAATGTATCAACAAAAATTAAATCAATCTCAAATTCATGTCTCTTAAATATTTAGTAGATGAAAATGTAAATCCCCTCTATCCAACTCAGCTAAGATTAAAACGACCTGAGTTAGTTATTTTAGTCATCGGAGAACCTCTAACACCGAAAAGAGGAACTAAAGACCCCGAAATATTAGTCTGGTGCGAGGAGTATGATTTTATTTTAGTCACTAATAACAGACGTTCAATGCCTGTTCATTTAAAAGACCATCTTCAGCAAGATAGACATATTCATGGTATTTTTATCCTTGATCCTCAGTTAACTATTGGTGAAAATATAGAAGAGTTATTGCTTATTGCTGAAATCTCTTTCGCTGATGAATATCAGGATCAAATCATTTTTTTACCGATTACTTTATAAGCTATAGAATTATTCTATTATTTTTATGCTCGAATCTACTCTGACTAAAGGCAATATTTTGCTTGTAGATGATCTTAATGAAAATCTCCAATTACTGAGTGACTTGCTCTTTATACGGCTAAAGCTCAGGGCTGTGATCGCGTTTTCAAAATTACGTTTGATGCACTCTAACCAATGAATTAGGGCATACGCCAAACTCTGATTGTGTTGTCATAAGAACCACTGGCAAGAAAATGACCATCTGGACTAAAAGCAACATCTTGAACATAGTTGGTGTGTCCAGTAAGCGTTATCAGTTCATCTCCTGTTTCTAGATTCCACAACTTAACTGTATGGTCGTCACTTCCACTTGCTAAAAGTTTTCCATCGGGACTGATAGCTACTGATGTAACATTGTTTGAATGACCCTTTAAAGTACGAATTAAATTTCCAGTTTGAGGATTCCACAGTTTAATAGTATCGTCATCACTTGCACTTGCTAAAAGTTTTCCATTTGGACTAAAAGCAAGATCACGAATTTTTTGAGTATCTTTATCTATACTCATATCTGTTTTAATAACATGAGCATCTTTATCAATTTTTGGTAAAGCTATTTTGTTATTATAGATAGAGACAGCAAGAAATTGATCATCAGGACTAAAATTAATATCATTAATATAACCCCAAACTTTGTCTTGGGAATAAATCTCATTCCCTGTTTTTAAATTCCATAATTTGATTGTATGATCATCACTACCACTAGCTAAAATTTTTCCATCATGACTAACTGCTACCGAAGCTACTTTATCTGAATGGTTCTGTAAATTACCAATTAAATACATTGTATTAACGTCCCATAATTTAATCATGTGATCATTTCCTGCACTCACTAATATTTTTCCGTCTGGACTAAAATTAAGATCACGAACTCGGCGAGAGTGTGCATTTGGTTGGATTTTCCCCTTTTTTAGCCCTCTATCAGTTACTTGCCAAAGTGAGATAGAACCATCATACCCTCCACTCGCAAGAATGCCATCGGAGTTTACATCAATTGACATGACAGCAGCAGAAACTTCTTTGACATCGGCTAACGGAAAGATTTCAACCTCAATAAAATATTTAAATTTATCTTTAAATTCTGGATATATACTTAAGAGTTTATCAATGTCTTTATGTCCTTCAGTCCATTTTCCTAGATGGTAATAGTTTATTCCACGAAATAAATATAAATAGGGATCTAATAATTCAGGTTTTATTAAAACAACTTGATTATAATCTTCAATTGCTTCTTTATAATTACTGAGTTTATCGTAAGTTTTTCCTCTTTCATAAAATGCTTCACTATATTTAGGATTTAATTTAATTGCTTGACTATAATCAAGAATTGCTTCTTCATTTTTATCTAAATTTGAAAAGGTATTTCCTCGCAAAAAATAAAACTCTGGAACCTTATAGTTCATCAAAATAGCTTGACTAAAATCATCAAGGGCTAATTTATAATCTTTAAGATTGAATTCGGCTAGTCCTCTATTATAGTAAAATTCAGATTGGTAAGAATTCTTTTGACTTACTTTTTTAAAAGTATCTTTAGCTTCTTGATATTTTTCAGTTTTAACATAAGAAACTGCTAAAGGATAATAAGCTATTTCATAATTAGGATCATTACTATAATTGGGAAGTACCCGATTAAAATCATTAACTACTAATGGATATAGCTTCAAGTTAAATTCAGCTATTCCTCGACCTAAATATGCCGCATCAAAATTTATATTTAAAGCAATCGCTCCTGTACAATCATTAATAGCATCTTGATTTTTTTCTAAAATAAGCTCAGAAAATCCCTTGGAATAATAAGCCTGTGCCAAATATTGTTGGGCATCTTCTACTTGGTTCCTAAGTTTTAAAACTTCATCAAATTGAGTTATGGCATCTTGATATTTTTCTTGTTTAACATAAATAGTTCCCAAAAGAAAAGAAGCAGCTGAAAATTTAGGCTTATACATCAACGCAGTATTCAAATCATCTATTGCCTTTACATAATCTCCTTGATTACTATAAATATTAGCTCTTGTTAAATAAGCATTATAGAAATTCGGATTAATTCGTATTGCTTCATTCAAATCATTAATAGCACTTTGATCATCATGGAGTGCAATATATAAACCTGCTCTAGCTAATAATGGATCAACATATTTTTGACGATCCAAACCCATACTGTCAACTTTTACAAATAGGGGATCTACATTCAACGCATTACTAAAATCTTCATTTGCTTTATCAAAAAAAGTTTTCGCTTTTTTAGAATCACTATCTAGAAGAATAGATCCTTTCTGAAAATATGCCTGCCCTCTTGCAATATAAAATTCAGCACAAGTCCCTTTGCTTAAGCTATCACTATAGTATCCAATAGCACTTTCATAATCTCCTTGCCTCATTTTTTCTACACCTTTACCATAATAAGTTAAAGGCTTAACATAATCAATCCCATTCTTCTTTAAATCTTCTAATAACTTATCTTCTCTATCTTGAAAATAATAATTTTGGTTAATATTTTTTGTAGTTTCATAGATGTATTTATTAAAAAATTCTAAATTTACTTTTTCTACCTTAATTGAGGGGCCTATATCAATTGAAGGAGATATGGATAAATCAGAGGCAATTGCTATTTGAGCATTTATTTCTAATGGAATAAACCAAACGGTACAACTCCAAACAAAAGAGAGTATCAATGTGAATACTTTTGCGTATCTTGAATTCATAGAATTTATGTGGAGTAACAACTAGATTTTTATTAATTTGGAATTGAGCTAACTATTGATTTTCATAAACTAGAATTAATTATAGTTAACGGTGGTTCTGTTTCCTAACTCGAAATGAAAACCATCTCTAAGTGTCACATCAGGAGAAAGATTGCGTTGTCCCTCTTTGACATAATGATCATTGGTATTAGTAATGCTAGAACTATTTTCTTTAGACCAACGCCGTTTTGACTCACTAGGCAGAAATTTTTCAGGATCTTGATTAAATTCAGTGGATAGAGAATTAGAATGATCCAATACAATTGGCCTTGGATCAAAAATAGGAGATGATGGACTGATGCTTTTTGCTTGAGTAAAAAACCCAGCAATTAAGACTGTTACAATAGCAACAATAGAAATTACTTTAACTGAAAAAAATTTGTTGAGCATAAAAAAACGTATTTTTCGTGTAGTGGGCAACAGAATAATTTGCATAATTTGTATCTAAGAGGAAGCGACAGATATAAAAACAGTATTGTTGCAAGCCAAAGAGTTTTTTGCAAATTATCATTAGCGAGGATACTATAACTTAGATACTATATTGTTTGAAAATAATTTCAAATTGACTAATGTTATCAGTTTCAAATTTTCGGAGCATAGAAAACAGCGATCGTCCTTTACCCTTTCAACCTAAAAAATGCGATCTTGTTTGGGGACGAGGCGAACTAAAATGCGATCGCAGCTTTAAATATTCTCCATGCCTAATCAAAAATCAGTGAAAAGATCACCATCAGTTTAGGGGTTGCAAGTTTGATTCCTAGCCCAGAAAATAGTTTAGAAAATTTAATTTGTCAAGCTGATAAAGCTCTTTATACCGCGAAAAATCAAGGCCGTGATCGCGCGAGTATTAATTTAGAATAATTGTTATTAAACAAATTGAACTTCATAGATAATTCTATTAAAAAGAAATTGGCGATGATGAACGCTTTTTGCAACATACTTTGGCCTATTATTCGCCTGCAGGCATTGAGTTAAACTATATGCCCGTTGTCATTAACCACTTTGAACCCAAGGAGCGTAAATATTGATTTTGGGAATATTAGCCGAAACCCTAATCCCTTAAAATTAGGTAAACTCTTATCAATATTGTTATGTCCACTAAACTAAAACCAGATTGGGCGGGAAATGACCTGCTTTCTCGATTTGTGAATCTCCTCATTCAAACCAAACCGCTTTATCAAGTGATGAAACATCAAGCGAGACGGGTTTTAATTAATACGGCCGAAAAAAATGGCGTTGCTTGGCGACAATATTGCGAAGATTTTGAACGTTCTGATGTCAAAACTTTGTTTAGGGAACTTGAAAATCCGAATGTTTCCTATCCCAATTATTATCAAGTGCCTTTCCACGCTTATGATTCAGGAAATTTATCTTGGCAAGCCGCTTTTGAAGCAATTCCTGCAACCTATGCGATGGGATTACGGATTTGGAAAGATGAATCTTTGTCCTGGCAAACGGCTCATCAACGGTTAAGAAACAGTTTTTTAGAGGTTTTAGCTGCTTATAGTCCTGTTATTGTGACGAATATTCTAGATATTGGCTGTTCGGTAGGAATTTCGACGTTTGCTTTGCATCGTTATTACCAACAACGACAAACAGAACCCGTCAAAACCGTAGGTCTGGATTTATCGCCCTATATGCTTTCAGTCGCTAAAATTAGTGATACAGATTCAGAAATCAGTGAATGGGTGCATGGTTTAGCAGAAGACACTCATTTTCCTGATAATTCTTTTGATTTGGTGACACTACAGCTTGTTTTGCATGAATTACCCCGTGAAGCAACTCAAGCTATTTTCCAAGAAATTTTGCGAATTTTGCGTCCTGGTGGCGTAATTGGAATTATTGATAATAATCCTCTTTCTCCTGTTATTCAAAATTTACCGCCCGCTTTGTTTGTATTAATGAAAAGTACCGAGCCTTGGAGTGATGATTACTATACTTTTGATGTAGAAAAATCCTTGACTTCCGTTGGTTTTAAACATGAAATTACTGTATCCAGTGATCCTCGTCATCGCACGATTATTGGACGTAAATAATTTAAACTTTTCAAAGAAAATTAAACTCTACTTCAGGTCATCGAATTTTAAGTCTATAAAGATTTATGATCAGAGTCAGTAATTATTATTGTCGAAAATGAGGAATTATGGTCTTAGCAATCGGAACCGTCGCACCAAGTTTTACAACTGTTGATGATCAGGGTAATGCTGTTTCCTTGGCTGATTTTGCGGGAAAAACCGTTGTTTTATACTTTTATCCTAAAGATGATACACCAGGCTGTACCGTAGAAGCTCAGGGTTTTCGGGATAATCACGCGGAATATCAAGGAAAAGAGGTTGTTGTTTTAGGCGTGAGTCGAGATGATCAAGCTTCCCATCAACTTTTTAAAGAAAAATATGGCTTGCCATTCCAACTCTTGGTTGATACGGATGGAGCGATTACCAATGCTTACGATGTCGCTAAGGGAGCTTATTCTCTGCGGGTTACTTATGTTATCGACAGTACGGGTAAAATTAGCCATGTTGATGAACAAGTGAAAACGGCTACCCATGCTCAAGATATTCTGACGGTTGTGGGTTAATCTTTTTTTAATTCAAGGGTTTGCATCCCGAAAGAAATTTTTAAAATTATGAGGAGACGCTATCTGTCTTCTTTTTTTATTGCTATTGTAAAATCGGTAATCTTGATTAAAATAGTGTTTGCTCTGGTCTTTGCGATCGCCTATTATCACTTCTTTTATTTCTCCATGAACTCATCACCACTATCTATTTGCATTACCCTAGGAACCCGTCCTGAAGCGATTAAATTAGCTCCCGTTATTCAACAATTTCGTCGTCATGCAGATTTCCAAACCCAGGTCATTTTGACGGGACAACATCGGGAAATGGTAGAACAAGTGATGCAGCTTTTTCAGATTGAGGCGAATGACGATCTTAAAATCATGCAACCCAAACAAACGCTGACGGAAATTACCCATCGCAGTTTGCAGGGACTCGAAAAATTATTTGAAAAAATTAATCCCCAACTAGTCATTGTTCAAGGCGATACGACAACGGCTTTGGCGGCAGCTTTGGCGGCATTTTATCAACAAATTCCGATTGGTCATGTTGAAGCTGGTTTGAGGACGGACAATATTTATAATCCTTTTCCTGAAGAAGCCAATCGTCGCTTAATTTCTCAACTAGCCCAACTCCATTTTACGCCAACTCAGATGGCCATGAAAAATTTGGAGCGATCGGGAGTCACAGGAGAAATTCATTTAACAGGAAATACAGTGATTGATGCCCTATTAACGGTTGCGGATCAAAAGCCAAATTGTTTAATTCCAGGATTAGATTGGGAAAATTATCGGGTTTTACTCGCCACTGTTCACCGTCGAGAAAATTGGGGAGAACCTTTGACAGATATTTTGCAGGGTTTTCGTTTGATTTTAGAAAAATTTCCTGATACGGCTTTATTGCTGCCTATGCACCGTAATCCTACCGTACGCGAACCGATCCAAAAAGTTTTAGGTGATAATCCTCGCGTCTTTTTAACAGAACCTTTAGATTATGCCCAGTTAGTGGGTGCAATTCAACGTTCCTATCTCCTTTTAACTGATTCAGGCGGATTGCAAGAAGAAGCTCCCAGTTTAGGAAAACCTGTTTTGGTATTACGAGAAAACACGGAAAGACCAGAGGCGATCGCGGCAGGAACAGGAAAATTAGTCGGTA
>JANNLO010000283.1:0-7935 GCA_031396835.1 Snowella sp. SOY_38_metabat_116 | reverse complement strand
TCTCCTTCAACAGGCTGAACTTTCGTGCCAATACAACAAATTACCGCCGTAACATTTTCCATTAATTTTGGGTTTAAAGTTTCAGCAATGGTGATATCTCCTTCAAAAAGTTCTATCTTTTCACCAAGTAATTGTCTAGCTTGTTCTGCATTTCTAACTAAGGCTCGAACAGTATGATTTTTGGCTAATAAATTATTGACAACTCGTTTGCCAACTCCGCCAGTAGCACCCGCGACCAAAATAATATCCATACTTTTATTAAGTTCTATTAACTGAGATTTTGTTTGTTGAGAAAAAAAGCGTTGCAGACAACTAAAAAAAGGAATAGCTTCAAAATAGATCAGGGTTTGAAAAAATCTACCTGTATCCCAAGATTGTCGGGATTGCTTTACCATAATATTTTTTTGATCAAATTCAGTAGGCTTTTGGTTAGTCTAACGAATGCGTATAAAAAAAGACAAGCTTATTTGGCGATCGCGCTTAAAAATCAGCAATAAGAATTAGACAATAAAAAAGTGACTGACAGTTAAAGTTTCTGTCAAACTTGTGAGATGAGCCGCAATAATATTAAATAAAATTAATTAAAACCGCGATCGCCAGAACTTTCGCACCCGTTATTTAGAAACATAAATTCCCATTGATTCCCCGCGTAGGTTATCTTAGAAACTAGAAAACTTTACAAAATTTTACAAATCCTGCTGGAAACCATGCAATGTATCATCAACCGTCGGGCGCAGTTTTCCGCTAGTCATCGCTACTGGCTGCCTGAACTAACGGAACAAGAAAATCAACAAAAATTTGCAGCTTCTGGCCGTTTTCCTGGTCATGGTCATAATTACGTTCTTTTTGTTTCTCTCATCGGCGAACTCGACAAATATGGCATGGTAGAAAATTTATCCACTGTTAAACGAGTTATCAAGGAAGAAATAATCAGTCAACTGAACTATTCTCATTTGAATGATGCCTGGCCCGAATTTCAGCAAGTTCTACCCACCACAGAACACATTGCCAAAGCCATTTGGAAGCGTCTAATTCCCCATTTACCCCTCGTCAAGATTCGTTTATTTGAACACCCTGAACTCTGGGCTGATTACCAAGGAAATTTTATGGAAGCAACTTTAACGCTCAAAACCCATTTCAGTGCAGCCCATCGTTTGGCTCTGCCCGAATTGAGTCTCGCAGAAAATACCGAAATTTATGGCAAATGCGCCCGCGTTAATGGTCATGGTCATAATTATCATTTAGAAGTGGCAGTCACGGGAGAAATGGATTCTCGGACGGGAATGATTGTGGATTTAGAAGCCTTGCAAAAAGTGATTGATGATTATGTTGTCGAACCCTTTGATCACACATTTTTAAATAAAGATATTGCCTATTTTGCCCAAGTTGTTCCGACCGCCGAAAATATTGCTTTTCACATCGCCTCTCTTCTTCAGCAACCCATTCGCAAGCTTGGTGCAGAACTAGAAAAAGTGACACTGATTGAAAGTCCTAATAATTCTTGTGAAATTAATTGTCGTCAATTAGATTTGTCCACTCTTCTTTTATCCCAACAAAATTCTGTTCTCGCCAGTGTTTCTTAAAAAAAATCTAACTCAAGATAGTTATTTTCGTTGATGACAACAATGATTAATTCATTCAAAAAGAGTTAAGGCTCACAAATCTTAGTCAATATAAGGACAAATCATCATAGATTTATATCAAACAAATTTTCCCAAACGATCAAGATATCAAAAGTGTCTGATAATATTGGCAAGAGCAAACAGTGCCTTTTTTTAGGTAGCTGTCAGCCGTAAACGTTCAATCTACGCAGAAGGAGTTGTTGAAGATGGAATCTAATGTGGAACAAAAAATTACGACACCAGGGTTAAAAGCTGACCTCGGAACCCTCGCACCTGGCAAAAAGTCTCCCCTGAGCGAGCAGCCTTGGCAAGAATGGTTACAGCCCGTTTGGGATATTTTGGGTAAAATTCCTGAATATGCTGGTCAATTTTTTTCAGAAAATCAACAACCGTTGGTCTCAATTGGAATCATTGTTTTAGGGATTGTTAGTGTCAAAATTCTCGTCGCTGTTCTCGATGCGATCGATGATGTTCCCCTGCTTGCGCCGACGATGCAGTTGATCGGATTGGGTTACACCGCTTGGTTTGTCTGGCGTTATCTGTGGAAAGCTTCTAATCGTCAAGAGTTGCTTTCTGAATTTGACGCTTTAAAAAATCAAATTTTTGGCGGTTAATCTTTTTCTGAATTTTAATCACAAAATTTTCCTCCGTCGGTCGCAGTCGGGGGATTTTTATTTTTGAACAGTCTTGGACAAAGCTCAAGAGTCAAAGTTGAATACAATTTAATGGATCTCTTGTTGATCGTGCGATAAGTTTTTCTAATAATCAAAAGCTGCTAACTCCAAATGACGAAGATTATTATTCAATTTAGTTATTCACTTCTGCCATTTCAATGACCCGTTCATCCAAATCTTTGACTAAAAAATTAAGGGGTTTATTGCGACGAATTTTGTAGCGTAATCTTCGGGATTGAACCCGTAATAAAATTTGTTCTAAGCAATCGTGGTCAAAACATACGTGGCGTTGACGGTTTTTTGTGCCGTAACTCGCTCCACCAATAACGTGCAATTGCGTATTTTTTTTCAATTGATACCATAATCCTTCACTTTGGTTAAACCGTGTAGCGGGTGCTAAAGGCGTATTTGCAGACAGATAAAAAGAATCTACACCTGCGGCTCCCAAGGTTTGTTCGTAATTGTAGTAATAATGCAAAGGCACATCCGCGATCGCCAATTCTAACAATCCTTCATAAAATCGCTTGGCAGTTTCTAAATCGGAAACCATGACCGTATGAACTTTCGGCGCACTGGTCAAAAACATCCACATTGCAACAGCATAAGCACCGAGAAGCATCACCATAATGCCTTGAGTGGAAAAAATGCTATCAATGGGCAAAAATGATCCCAAATACTGAAATTTTACTAAAAATCCGCCGATCATGGTTTTTAAAGTCCTTTACTATAATTTAAAGTTAGACAAATAGACAATGGAAAACAATTATTTATTTTTATATCATACACTTTCTTCATTCCCGAAGATTTTTCTTGATTAACAGTAGTTTTCGCATTGATTTATTCGTTCATATTTCGATAAGTTGCCACAGAAGAAGGAGAAATTCCATTTAAATAACGGAAAATCCAATATTTAAAAACTGTATCTAAAATTACTGGAAAAGTGGCAATAAAAAGAAAATTAAAATCTCGATTTTCGGGCAAGCCAAAATGGCGAGAAATACTTTCTAAAACAACTTCCCAACCGTGAGGAGAGTGAAAGCCAACAAACATATCAGTAAAAAGAATAATCAAAAAAGCTTTAGCCGAATCACTCAATCCATAGACAATTTCATCAATAAATTCTTTGACAACTTCAATTTCTCGTCGGCTATTTAGCAAAACAACACTAAAAGCGATCAGGGAAAATAAATCGGCAAAAATATTAGCGATCGCGCTCGAACCAACATTACGATATTGTTCAGAAATTTTTGCTGCTTTTTCTGTTAATTTTTTTTCTGTTTCTGTTGGAGATAACTTGGGAGCAAGACCCATCAATCCTTGAAAGCGAATCGACTCTTCATAGTTTCTCAATTCTGTAAAAGCTTCTTTTTCTAAGCTTTGATTAATAAAAATAACTTCTTCGTGATGTCTAAAATATTTTTCAACTAATGGTGCTAAAAAAAAAGTTTTAGTAAGTTGATGTGTTAGCAAAGGAACGATGATTAACATTAAAATAAACTTGATAGAAAGGGCAGTTTTATAGCGAGAAGTGCGATATTGATTAAGAACCTTTTTTTCCGTTTCTCCCGATTGAGGATCAATTGCTTGACGAATACGATCAACAGTTCTTAAAAAAGAGCGCGGTAAAACGTCAGATTTTTGAGTGGCACTATTCGCTTTTTGAAAATCACTATCTTGTTGAAGAAAAAAATCATTTCCCTGGACTTCTCTAGTTTTTTTGGGTCTGATTGTTGTTTTATTAAAATTTCCCATATCGGAATTAGAAGGCGATTCTAAAGGCAGTAAATTAGATTTATTATTGTCAAGACTAAAATTTTTATAATGTTCAACAATTTGATCAATAAACTTTAATTTATCTAAAATATAAACGACATCATCACCGTAAAGTTGTTTATCTGTTTTGCTCTTTTCAATCTCTGATAAGCTAAGGAATAGGCGACTGGTTTTAAAGACCGCCATGTTAACATTGATTTTTTGTAAATAACGCTTAACTTCTGTTATAAAATAAGTGATAACACTAATTCCGTAATCACCAGATTCAGCAGAAACTTTTTGTCCTTGAAAGTGCTGATCTTCGATATCTTTAATTTTTTCGGCAGCACGATAAGCTTGTTCTAAAGCTCTTTCTGGCGTTCCCGTGAACCATTGTGTCGTATTGTTCCACAGTGTATTAAATGTCATAATAACAAGTTGACCTTTTAACGAAGAAAAATTCGGTCGTCAGCATTAGAAGAATTGTAAAACCGAAAACGTAGGCATATCAGCTATTTTAACAGATTGGCTAGAGGAGAAAAGGTGTCTGGATTATCAGTTTGGCTAAATGGCATTACCCGCAGTGGCAAAACAAATCGGCTTATTGAGAATTTTACGGCTTGGGTGAATCACCAACGGAGCTTAGTAATCCCAGAAAAACCCAATATTCTTCGAGCTTCAGCTTTGATTTTTGCAGCGAATGAAACTACTCGACGGCAGTTGAGCGATCGCTTGGCTTTAGCTGTGGGTAATTATCCTATAATTTGTAAAACATTTCTGGGTTTTATCGCTGATGAAGTAATTTTATTTTGGCCGCTTTTATTTGAGGTTTTAGAACTTAAAGCCCAGTTTCCTTTACGTTTACGCCCTGAAACTGAACAAGATTTGGCCACTCGGCTCTGGCGTTTACAATTTTCTCAAGGCGATCTTTCACTGTCTCAAGAATCTCGTCTGATTAGAGATACCTTGGATTTAATGCAACTAGCTGGTGCGGCGGGAATCGCCCTAGAAAAAATTGCCATTATTTTAGAAGCGGGCTGGCCTATTGCTCAAAGACGAGATTTTTCACCACAACAAAGGCAAAAGTTTTTATTAAATTGGCGAAATTGGTGTTTAGAAAGAGGTTTTTTAACTTATGGACTAATTTCTGAAATTTATTGGCGTTATTTGTTACCCAATTCTCGCTATCAACAACAATTATTGCGCCGCTATCAAGGTATTTTTGCGGATGATGTGGACGATTATCCTGCGATCGCCAGAGATTTATTTGAAATTTTATTAAAGCAAAATATTCCAGGCATATTTACCTATAATCCCCAGGCTCAGATTCGATTGGGCTTAAATGCCGATCCAGATTATTTAAAAGGCTTAGCCAGCTTTTGTCAGATTGAAGAATTGCCCGAACCATCAGGATTAGCTCAGCAATGGGCCGCTCCTTTATTACAACTGGTCACCGATCCTTTTTTAAATCTGTCCTTACCCAATACGATTCAATCTATTCAAGCCACCTCGCGGGCAAAACTCCTTGAGACAATGGCAAATTTCATTATTGAATCTATTCAATCAAAACTAATTTCCCCCGAAGAAATTGTCATTATCGCGCCAGGTTTAGACGAAATCGCTCGTTATACCCTGATGGAAACCTTGACTGCTGCCCAAATCCCTGTTTTTCCCTTCAATGAACAGCGATCGCTAATTAGTTCTCCCTTGATCCGAGCCTTATTAACCTTGTTGGCATTAGTTTATCCAGGACTTGGTAAATTAGCCATGCGCGACGATGTAGCGGAAATGTTAGTTATTTTCAGCCAAAAACCAAAAACAGGACAAAATTCCCCAAAACAACTTTTCTCTGAAATTGATCCCGTACGAGCAGGATTAATTGCAGATTATTGCTATCTCATCAACACCGAAAAACCCGAATTATTAGCCATTGAAACTTTCGCTCGTTGGGACAGAATTGGTTATCAAGCAACAACAGCCTACCAAAATTTAGTGAACTGGATTGCCCAAGCTAAAACTGAGCAAAGTCAACAACAAACGATGAATCCTACTTTTTTGCTAGATCGAGCAATTCGGGAATTACTGCCAGCGAATACTCACTTCACCTACGATCAAGTTTCTGCCTTGCGAGAATTAATGGAAACAGCTCAACATTTTTGGGAAGTAGAACATCGCTTGCAATTTTATGAAGATTGGCAACAGACCCAAACTTCAAGACTTCAATTATTTATTCAGTTGCTACGCCGAGGCACAATTACCGCGAATCCACGCCCCATCTATTCTTTGGGTAAAGAATTAAGCGGCATTACTTTAGCCACCATTTTTCAATACCGTTCTTTACGAAAATCGCATCGTTGGCAATTTTGGTTAGATGCAGGCTCGTTGCTCTGGACTCAAGGAGGAGCGGCTCAGTTATTTGCAGCCCCTTTATTTTTACGCGACTGGTCGGGATGGGAATGGACAACAGAAGAGCAACAACAGTTAGATCAAGCCCGTTTAGAAAGAATACTCTGGGATTTATTAGGACGGGCAGAAGAAAAGGTTTATCTTTGTCATAGTGATCTGAGTGTGAGAGGAACAGAACAAACAGGGCCGTTCTTGAGGTTAATTCAACAAGCTGATTCGGCGATCGCAGAAGTTATAGCTTTTTAAAAAACTTTCTCTAAAATCATTATTGCTCAGCAAAATTCAAAATTAATCATGATTCCTACCCTTCGTTTTTATTTATTTCTGGTACTTGGTGGGGCGATCGCCGTTTTAATCGCAATAATTTTTTCCCAACAAATTGCCTTGGGGATAATATTATTTTATGATTTATGCCTTTTGGTTTTAGGATTAATAGATTTCTCTCAAGTCAAACGCGATCGCATAGAAATAATCAGATCGCCCCTATCTCGTTTATCCATTGGTCGAGATAATTGGGTAGAATTGCAGTTAAAAAATCAGCATCATCCCGCAAATATTCGGCTTAAAGATGATTATCCCGCCAATTTTTCCGCTTCTATCCCTGAATTAACTGCCAACTTACTCAGTCATGAAAACCGAACTCTGACTTATTCCGTCCATCCTCAACAACGGGGACAATATCAATGGGGAAATTTGCATCTCCGCCAGTTGGGAAAATGGGGACTAGCTTGGCATAGCTGGACAATCACCGCGACTCAATCCGTTGCCGTTTATCCCGACTTATTAGCCCTGCGATCGCTCTCAATTAAATTAGCCCTAGAAAATACGGGATCAATGCGACAAGCTCGACGACGAGGATTAGGAACAGAATTTGCTGAATTGCGAGAATATCAACAGGGAGATGACTTGCGCTACATTGACTGGAAAGCCACCGCTCGCCGTCAACGTCCTTTAGTGCGTGTTTTGGAGCCAGATCGAGAACAAACGGTCATAATTTTGCTAGACCGAGGGCGTTTGATGACAGCCCAAATAAAAGGCTTAAAACGGTTTGATTGGGGATTAAATACAGCTTTAGCTTTAGCTTTGACTGCCATTCATCGCGGCGATCGCGTGGGAATCGGTGTTTTTGACCGAGACATTACCGCTTGGATTCCGCCCGAACGGGGTCAACCGCATCTATCTCGATTAATTGAAGGTTTAACGCCTATTCAACCTGTTTTATTAGAACCTGATTACATGGGAGCCGTCGCCAAAGTCGTTAGCCAACAAACCCGTCGTGCCTTAATTGTGCTAATTACCGATATTGTCGATCAAACAGCTTCGGCTGAGTTATTGGCAGCTATGACACGGTTAACGCCCCGTTATTTACCTTTTTGTGTAGCTTTACGAGATCCCCAAGTTGATGAACTTTGCGTA
The DNA here is from genome assembly GCA_031396835.1 of Snowella sp. SOY_38_metabat_116. Taxonomy (GTDB): domain Bacteria; phylum Cyanobacteriota; class Cyanobacteriia; order Cyanobacteriales; family Microcystaceae; genus Snowella. The sequence continues at coordinate 65 of JANNLO010000283.1, read as the reverse complement.
GAAGATCCTGGCGGAATAACAGTTAATTCAAACTCCACAAGCTCGAATTCAATAGTTAATGCCGC
>JANNLO010000275.1:0-22461 GCA_031396835.1 Snowella sp. SOY_38_metabat_116 | reverse complement strand
ATTTGGTATTTTGAAGTTTTCAACAGTGGATTTTTTGGACTCTTTTTTGGGGTACATCGTTCAAGGTTCTGGAAGTAGGGGGTGCAAGCCTTTTTACTCATTCTAGACCTTTTTCTCGCACTTTCTTTCTCGCTAAATCTCCCCAGCCCCTTTTCAATAACGCTTTCGGCTTTATTCAGCAAGCCCTAGTTAGTAAGACTTATATGACCAGGGTGGAGGGTGAGAACACACGTTTAAGCCATTATCTTGCCCGACTGCATCGTAAAACTTTGTGCTATTCCCAGTCAGTAGAGATGTTAGGATACTCTATCCGTTTATTAATTCATTATCTGAAGTTTCAAGAAGTACCTATTCCTTACTGATTCATAGCTTGATTCAGCAACGCCGATCTCCACTCTAATAGTAGTTAAATTTCCATAATGAGAATTGCTGACTAAGGCATTTACACGCAGCGTGTCACAAACAGGTACATTCTAAATCCAAGTTTTTAAGCTTGAAGTAGGGCTTGAGCCGAATGAGTGCGAAAGTCTCATGTTCGGTTCTTAGGGCAGTGCGGAGAGGTGACTCTCCAATCTGACCCGACTACCCAACATCGACTCTAACCAGATTCGTTTTAGAAGATCGTTAATTCAGATACGATTATTCTATTTATCTATTTAATGTAAGTATTTTATAATCAAAAAAAGCTCGATCTAGGGCAGTAATAGCTAACTGTTAACTATATCTTTCTTCTAACCAAGGATCTCCGCGATGATGATAACCATTTCGTTCCCAAAAACCTGCTTCATCTTGGGCTAAAAACTCCAAGCCATTGATCCATTTCGCACTTTTCCAAGCATAGAGATGAGGAACAACTGAGCGCAATGGGCCGCCATGTTCAGGAGCTAACGGCTCATCAAATAACTGAAACGCCAAAAAATTTTCATCTCGCACAAAATCTGATAACGGAAGATTCGTGGTATAGCTCCCATAACAATGCTGCAAAACATGGGTTGCCTGGGGATCTAACTCCACCAAATTTAATAAATCCGTAATTTTTATTCCTGTCCAGCGAGCATCTAGCTTAGACCAACGAGTAACACAGTGAAAATCTGCCGTAAACTCATGCTTTGGCAATGCCAGTATTTCTGACCAAGACAAAGTTAAGGGCGATGTTAAACCCCAAATCTTAAATTGCCAAGTTTCTAAATCTATCCCTGGTGTGGGGCCATAAGTCAGGACAGGAAAACCTTCCGTGAGATGTTGGCCGGGGGGAACGCGATCACCTAAATGGGAGTCTGGTTTCTTAAAGAATTTTCCTAACATTTGCTAAAAATTGCTGAGTGAGGAGAAGATAGTTTAATAAAATGAAAGGACTAAGAGGACAGCTGCCTGCCCTGAGTCCATCCGTTGCTATTATTCTTCGTCGTCTTCAGGTTTGGGATAGACGAAACTATTAGACCGTCCAGTTAAAATGGATTTGCCTAACGATAGAGCTTTTTGGGCTTCAACTGCCGCGAGTTTTCTCCAGTTAGCACGGCGTTTATCACGTTTTGATTTTGAGGTTTTCTTTTTAGGACAGGCCATTGGTTTAATTTTTTAAAAATTGACAATCTCTTTATTCTAAATGTTTCTGTTAGACATTGCACAATGGAAAATTATCGATTTATTCTCATTGACATTTGCCATTATCGGTTTTTGCCGCATTTAGACGATTCAGAGTCTGATTTTTGGAGGTTACATTATTTTTTACGGAACCTTCTCAAACTATCTGAGAAACAGGCTCTTTTCTTGACTGATCGGTCAAAATTGGGTCAGGGAAGAGTTATTTATCCAAATCGTAATAATTTGCTCAAAGTTCTCAATCGAGTTGCTCATATCGTCTTTTTTCAGGGTTATGCTGCCCAATCAGACGGCCAAAATTATTTACTTCCGATTGATGCTGATCTCCAAAATTTAGAAGATACTGCTCTTAATTTGCGATCGCTGTTAGAAAACTTTCAACCCCAGAGCCATTTTCCTGGGTTATTAATTTTAGATTTAATTTCTATTCAACGCGGAAATCCCGTTAGTAGTGAATTTTTGTTACAAGCTCGACAAAAAGGAATTAATCTAATTCTCCATTTTAATCGTTTTCAGGAAAATCAGGGAGAATTGGCTGAGGCTTTGGCAGATGCGTTCCATTATTATCAAAATTCTTTAAACCTGGATATTTTGGAGTTTTATCTACGCGATCGCCTAGATTATTATGATGAAAATCCGTTAATTATTCTCAGTTCTAGTATTAATGCTCGTGAACAACCGCTTTTGCCTACGGAAGCAACGATTTCAAGTTTTCCTACTAATATTCAGCGAAAAAATCCAGCGATAATTTGCATCAAACAAGTGCAATCTCTCCGTAAATTTACTCTGCGCCGAATAAATTTTTCTTTTCCTGCGCTACTGCGATCGCAAAAATTAGGATTAATTTGGTTGTTTGCACTCTTAATTCTTTTGGGAATGGCTATATTTTCTTTTCGTTCGTTGCTGAAACTGGAACCAAGTAAACCGAAAAATACGGATCAAATTATTTTAGAAGAAGCAAAAATTCATCTCAAACGTCATCAAGCTTCAGATTTTATCCGCGCAATTCAAGAATTAAGAAGAATTACTCCAGATTCTCAACTTTATCCCGAAGCGCAAAAACGAATTACTTTTTGGAGTCAGACTATTCTTGAAATTGCCCAAGGTCGAGCTGAAGTCGGCAATTGGCAAGATGCGATCGCCGCCGCAAGTTTAGTTCCTGCTGATCAAAATGTTCTTTATAACACAGCCCAAAAAAGTATTGATAATTGGCGAGAAAGTATTATTAAATCAGGCTATAAATTTTGAATAACTTAATAAATTAAATTAAAAGTTAATTTCGTCTAATTTCCTCATTTTTTAGTGGTGAATTTAATCGCACCAGCATTACAATCTCGTAACCAAAGGCGAATGGCTTGGGTGATCGCGCTATTATCCGATTCTTGAGTGACCAAAAGTGGATTAACTTTATCTTTTTTGTCTAAGGAAGCTAACTGAGAAAAAAGCATTATTAAACGCCATCCTTGCTCGGTCAGATCAAAAAAAGCCCAATAATGATGTTGTAATTCAATCACTCTTTGAGTTGCATATTGTCTTTCTAAAAGTGTAAAAAAAAGCTGTTGAGAAGTATTAGGAAAAACGGGTTGATATTGTTTTTGAGTCAAAGGTATTGGCTCAAATTCAGGAGTGCTAGCAATAATCACATAGTTACGAATTATTAGATTTTGGCTATGGTTAATAATGCTGCGCTGAGTCACGCGATTAGTGTAGCTGGGTAAATCCGCCAACATTTTCGATGTCCAAGTTTTCAGTTTTTGGGGACAGGCAGATTGAGAAAAAGTTGCTTGAGCCATCACTTTATCCCCGACTAAAGTTACATTTAAAAAACTAACAATTCCCAAACTTATTAGAGCTTTCAAGTAATTTCTTGACAAATTTTTGACCATGCTTCGGCGGGATATTCGGCTGAGGTAATTGGACGACCTATTACTAAATAATCGGCTCCTGCTGCGATCGCTTCTAATGGAGTCATAACTCGATGCTGATCTCCACTGCTGGCCCAAATTGGTCTAACTCCTGGACAAACCAAAAGATAATCAGGGCCGCAAACTTCTCGCAATTTACTAACTTCTTGGGGAGAACAAACTGCTCCATCAATGCCCGATTCTTTTGCTAAAAGAGCCATTTGTAAAACATAATCTGGTAGCTCTAAATTGACTTTAAGATCAAACAGTAAATCTCGTGAAATAAGACTGGTTAATAAGGTAATTGCTAAAAGTTTGGTGGAAGATTGGGATTGAATCATGGCATCAGCCGCTAATTTTAAAGCACTTCGTCCTGATGTTGCATGAATGGTCAATAAATCTACATCATATTCACTAGCTGATCGGCAAGCTTTTAGGACTGTATTTGGAATATCGTGAAATTTTAAGTCTAGAAAGATTCTTTTATTGCGTTTTTTAAGGATTTCTAATACCTTCGGCCCCGTACTAACAAATAATTCTAAGCCAACTTTCCAAAAATTCACTTCAGGCAGTTGATCAATTAAGGCGATCGCGTCTTCTAAAGTAGAAACATCCAAAGGAACAATAATACAATCTGAATTCATGGGCATTGTGCCGATAGCGCGAATAATGGGAATGACGATATTAAAAACAAGTTTGAGCCAGAAATTTGAGCCAGAAAACAATACAATATCGTTAACATTAATTGAAAGAATTAAATCTTATAAACTCATGTTACAAGTCAAACGTCTTCCTGCCCTCTCAGATAATTATATTTTTTTGCTGCATGATCCCCAAACAAATCTTGCGGCCGTTGTTGATCCCGCCGAACCTCAACCTGTTTTGGATTGTTTAGCGGCTTTAGGCGCGGAATTAGTTACTATTTTTAATACCCATCATCACAGTGATCATGTTGGTGCAAATCGAGCTTTAATGCAAAAATTTCCCCAATTAACCGTTTATGGCGGGGAAGAAGATCGGGGCAGAATTCCAGGACAAATGGTCTATCTCAAAGAAGGCGATCGCGTTAATTTCACTGATCGAGAAGCAGAGATTTTCTTTATTCCTGGTCATACTCGCGCTCATATTGCCTATTATTTTGCCCCTTCATCATCCCAAGAAACAGGAGAACTTTTTTGTGGAGATACAATTTTTGCTGGCGGTTGTGGTCGATTATTTGAAGGAACTCCCGCGCAAATGGTAGATTCTATCGGTAAATTACGCCAATTGCCTGATAATACGCGAGTTTGGTGCGCCCATGAATATACTTTAGGAAATCTCAAGTTTGCTGTTACTGTTGATCCTGATAATCTCGCTCTACAAAATCGTTATCAACAAGTACAAAAAATGCGATCGCAAGGAGAAGCCACAATTCCTTCTTTATTAGGAGAAGAAAAACGTACCAATCCTTTTTTAAGATGGGATGCGATCGCGTTGCAAGATGCTATGAAATCTACTGATCCGATTGAGGTTTTTGGAAAATTACGGAGCATGAAAGACGTATTTTAAATAATAAGAAAAATGATTAATTTCTCACCTCGTTATCGGGAAAAAATAGCTGGATATTTTGAAGAAGTTAATACTAATATTGGTGTTGGTATTAATTTAGCAATTTTAGCTTTAACGATATTTTCACTCATTATTTTTGTTATTGAAACTTATCCAATTTCTACAACAACCCGAACTATTCTTAATCAAATAGATCATTTTATTCTTATCCTATTTACTATTGAATATAGCTTAAGACTTTGGGCAGCTAGATCTCGACTTAAATTTGTTTTTGATTTCTTTTCAATTATTGATTTAATTTCTATTATTCCTCTATTTTTAGGGGGAATTGATGTTAGATTTTTCAGAATTTTCCGTTGGTTTCGTCTTTTAAAGTTAATTCGTTTAACCAATAGTGATTTATTTACTGTTAAGTTTAAGGTCAAAAATCAAGTCATTTTTATTCGGATTTATTTAGTCTTATTTTCAAGTCTTTTTATTTATTCTGGTCTTATTTATCAAGTCGAACATCCCCGACATCCAGAAATATTTCGCAATTTTTTTGATGCGCTTTATTATTCAATTGTCACGATGACAACAGTGGGCTTTGGCGATATTACCGCTTTTTCGCAAGCAGGAAGAATGTTAACGGTATTAATGATTTTAACAGGTATTATTTTAATTCCTTGGCAAGTTGGAGATCTAATTAAACAGTTATTAAAAACACCAAGTAGTTCTTCTAAAACTTGTCTTGATTGTCCTTTATCTGTTCATGATGAAGATGCAATTTATTGTAAGGTTTGTGGTGTTAAATTAAAATTACTTTTACCTAATTTAGAAAATTAAAATCAATTATAAATCTTTGTTTCATCGCGATCGCAAACTTATTTTCTAACTAAAACTTAGGATTTTCTTAGATTAACTTTTTACTTGAAGAAGTGCTGATTGAATCGCCTTTTTTTGTTCTGTGTCATATTGCCAACGTTTCAGAAAAGCTCGATATTCTCCTTGATCTGTAGTTAAACTTTTTTCTAATTCCTGGATTTTTTCATTAATAATAGGTAACTTAACGGCTTCAATTAAAAACAAAGTACGATCGCGCACTTGTTCAGAACCTTGAGCCATTACTTCATCCTGATTGCGACGATGGGACAAAACTGTGGCAGAAGACATTGCTAAATTTTTTACCAATAATTCTCCAACAATATTGGGAGATGAGCGCAAAGCTTGAATAATTTCGACTGAAGGTGAATCAATCAAAGGTCTTTCATCAGTTAAATAAGTGACAAAAAAACCTCTAGCTCCATTTTCACTCTTTACTAAATTTGTTATTTTTGCTTGTATTTCTAAATTAGTAATAGTCTGAGTTGCTATTTTTTCGAGTAGGCTTTGAGTCTCGGCGATCGCGTCTTCAAAAGTGATGGAATTAGGTATTTGTTGAATCATTGGATTTGTAGGAGATAATTGAGCAAAAGAAATCGAAGTTTGCAATAAAGAAAAAGTAAATAAGATAAACCCAGTCAAAATCAAATAATTCATATTTATCTTTAGTATTTAATATTAATAATAATTCACGCGATCAGTCATCTTGCCGTAACATCATTATTTTAGTTAATATAACTTAATATAACAATCCATCCATAAAACCTACGACTGAAGAGATTTTAAATTTATGCAAACGACCTCAAATCATCCCGATACAGCCCTTGGAAACTACTGGCAATGGCAAGGACACAATATTTATTATGTGAAAGCTGGGGATCAAAAAAAGCATAGTACGCCCTTACTACTGGTGCATGGATTTGGAGCTTCAACAGATCATTGGCGCAAAAATATTGCAGAACTTCAAGAAGATTTTGAGGTTTGGGCGATCGATTTATTAGGCTTTGGACGCTCTGCTAAACCCGTTTTGCAATATGGCGGCAATCTTTGGAGAGATCAACTTCAAGCTTTTATTCAAGAAGTTATTCAACAACCAGCCATTTTAGCGGGAAATTCCTTAGGTGGATATGCCTCGCTCTGTCTAGCTTCTTATTATCCTGAATTAAGTAAAGGACTAATCTTGTTGAATAGTGCTGGCCCTTTCACTGATGCTTTAGTTGCTAGTAAATCCAATCCTTTGCAAAAAATAATTCGTACAGTGCTGTTACAATCCTGGGCAAGTTATTTACTTTTTCAATATGTCCGTCGTCGCAAAAATATTCGCAAAACTCTAGAAAAAGTTTATCTCGACAAAACGGCTGTCACTGAACAATTAGTCGAAGATATTTATCGTCCTTCCTGCGATCGCGGTGCGCCCCAAGTTTTTGCATCGGTTTTTAAAACGCCCCAAGGAGATTCCGTCGATCAATTATTAGCCACAGTCAATTGTCCTTTGTTGATGCTTTGGGGAGAAGGCGATCCTTGGATGAAAAGCCAGGAAAGAGGAGCGAAATTTCGACAATATTATCAAAACTTAACAGAACATTATTTACAAGCAGGCCATTGTCCCCACGATGAAATTCCTGAACAAGTTAATCAGCTTATTCGAGATTGGATGTTGCACGAAATCAGTTGATTGGTAACTTGAGAATGGAACCCTTTTTGTTTAACATCTGTCAAGCGTTGTTAGACTAAAGAAATATTTCAACTTTTTTGACGGTGCATGGTTCACATCAAACGCATCGAACTGACAAACTTTAAATCCTTTGGTGGCACAACAGCCATTCCTTTTTTGCCTGGTTTTACTGTCGTTTCTGGCCCCAATGGTTCAGGAAAATCCAATATTCTAGACGCGCTTCTCTTTTGCTTGGGTCTAGCTAGTTCTAAAGGAATGCGAGCCGAACGTTTACCCGATTTGGTTAATCATACCCACACAAGTAATCGTAACAGTACTGAAGCCAATGTTTCCGTAACTTTTGATGTGTCAGACTTAGGAGAAATTCCACAAATAGTTGATGGCAATGAACAACCAAAGGAAACAGAAGCAGACAAAAGAAGTGAAGGAAAGCACATAAATATCAGTCGAGAATGGACGGTGGCGAGACGATTAAAAGTGACCAAGAGCGGTAGTTATTCCTCCACTTATTCTATTAATGGAGAAACAGTCACAGCAACGGAATTACAGGTTGAATTAAACCGATTACGCATTTATCCCGAAGGTTATAACGTGGTTTTGCAGGGAGATGTAACTCGTATTATCACGATGAATGCCAAAGAAAGACGAGAAATTATTGATGAACTGGCAGGAGTTGCTGAATTTGATCGCAAGATTGAGAAAACAAAAGCAACACTTGAAGAAGTTCGGGATCGAGAAGATCGTTGTCGTATTATTGAAAGGGAACTCGCGCGATCGTTGGAAAGATTAGCAGCAGATCGAATTCAAGCAGAAAAATATCAAAAATTAAGGGCGCAAGTTCAAGAAAAACAACAATGGGAAATTATTTTAAATTGGCAAGTAATACAACAGCAAATTACCCGTATAACAACTCAATTTCAGCAAGCAGAACAGGAAAATAATCGCCTAACCGAAAAACTGGATCAATTCAGAATTCAGATCGAACAAACCCGCCAGCAATTTGAAGCTTTAAATATTCAAGTTAAAGCATTAGGAGAAGAAGAACAATTATCTGTTGCCTCTCAATTAGCGATCCAAAAAGCAAAACGACAACAATTAGAACAACGTTATCAAGAGCTTGTAAATTCTGCTCAACAATATCAAGTAAATTTAGCCCAAACTCGTCAAGAATTGGATCAATATCAACAAGCTTTCTTGCGATCAACTCAAGAACAATCTCATTTTGAAAGTAATCTTTTGCCTAAGTTACAACTAGATCGAGATCAGCTTAGAGCTAATGTCGAACAATTACGAGAACAATCCAATGCGATCGCCTCAGCTTCAGGAACCTGGGTACAAGAACAAACTGCTTTAAATCGTAAAATTGCCAACCTACAGGAAACTTTAACGCCCCAAAGAACTGAACAAGCTCAACTACGAGAAAGAGAACAGCAATTAGAAAAGATTATCGGTGAAATGGTGCAAAGATTAACATCAACAGAACAGGAATTAACCCAAAAAGAAACAGACACAGCCCGCCTATCGGGTGAAATGGGAGGGATTGAACAATATATCCAGACTCTTGCTCAAAATCTTAGTGATAGTGAAATAGACCGCAGTTTATTACAAGAAACTCAGCATCGTTTATTGGCAGAACAACGAGAAAAACAACGTCAATTAGATAAATTAGAAGCAACTAAACAAGCCCAAAGTGAGATTCAAGGAACTTATGCAACACAAATGATTTTGCAGTCTGATTTGCCAGGTATTTGTGGATTAGTCGCTCAATTAGGACAAGTTGATCCGCGTTATCAATTGGCGTTAGAAATTGCAGCAGGAGCGAGATTAGGCCATATTGTAGTAGATGATGATGGCATTGCGGCGGCAGGAATTGAGTTGTTGAAACACGCTAGAGCAGGTCGTGCAACTTTTTTACCGCTCACTAAAATTCGTCCTTCTCGTCACGGAAATGTTAACTTGAATTATGCTAAAGGCTATATTGATTTGGCAGTAAATTTGATTGATTGTGAACCTCGTTATCAGGATATTTTTCTGTTTATTTATGGCAACACGCTCATTTTTGAAAGTCTAGAAACTGCTCGTCCCCACTTAGGCAAACAACGTTTAGTTACGTTAGACGGCGATATTTTAGAAAGTAGTGGCGCGATGACAGGAGGCAGTAAACCTTCGCGGCCTTCGATTCGTTTTGGGGTAACTAAATTAGAAGATTCATTAGAACTGCGATCGCTAAAACAAAGATTAAGTGATATTGAAAGGGTGCAAGGACGGAACGATGAAGGGCTGATCATGAAAGCCGTTCAAATTAAAACTCTATCTCAGGAACTAACGGAAGTTCGTCAAAGAGCAAGAGAAGATCAGTTAGAGTTACAACAACTAGAAAGAGACATACAACGCTTATCTAAACAGAAAAATGAATTAACTCAACAGTTTAATCAAAACCGTCAAGACTTAGTAAAAGTTCAACAAAGATTAGAAATTTTAGGTTCAGAAATTCCCCATTTAGAGACAGTATTACAACAAGAACAACAAAAATTAACCGAGTTAGAAAGCTCTCAAACTCATCGAGAATGGCAAGAAATTCAAGCAATAATCAAAACACAAGAAGTTCAATTACAAGCTAAAGAACTAGCCCTAAGAGAAGGAGAAATTTCCTTAAAAGATCTACAAAATCAGACCCATCGCCTTGAGGAAAAAATCGCCGAATCTCAAAAAATAATTGAACAAAATCAAGCCCAAACGATGGATATTACAAGCCAACAACAAACTTTAACGAGTGAATTAAATTCTGTTAATGCAAAAATTAGTGAAACCGAAACTCTGCTATCACAATTATCTAATCGATTGAGTGAAACCAAAAAAGAGCGCGATCGCTTAGAACAACTTTTACAATCTCAACAAGCTCAGCACCAACAAATTATTTGGCAACTGGAAAAAATAACAATTAATCAAGCTGAACGTCAAGCAAATTTACAGTCTTTACAAGAAAAAATAACTGCTCAAGCAATTGAATTGCCCAATCCTTTGCCGACGATTCCGCTATTAGAAAATTTTGATCCAGAAACAGGAGATTACGCAATTTTATTAGAAAATTTACAAAAAGAAATTCGCAATGGGCAGAAGCGTTTGGAAGCAATGGAACCCGTTAATATGTTGGCATTAGAAGAGCATGAGAAAACCCAAACTAGGTTATTAGAATTGTCAGAAAAATTAGCAACAATTGAAGCAGAAAGAACAGAATTATTATTACGAGTAGAGAATTTTACAACCCTAAGACAACGTTCTTTTAAAGAAGCTTTTGATGCAGTTAATATTAATTTTCAAAACATTTTTGCTGAACTTTCTGAAGGAGATGGTTATTTACAATTAGATAATACTGAAGATCCCTTTAGTGGTGGCTTGAATTTAGTGGCACATCCCAAAGGAAAGCCGATTCAACGATTAAGTTCTATGTCAGGAGGAGAAAAATCTTTGACAGCGTTAAGTTTTATTTTTGCACTGCAACATTATCGGCCATCGCCTTTTTATGGATTTGATGAAGTTGATATGTTTTTAGATGGAGCTAATGTAGAAAAATTATCGCGTATGGTACAAAAACAGGCAAAACTTGCCCAATTTATTGTAGTTAGTTTGCGTCGTCCAATGATTGAAGCTTCTGAGCAGACAATTGGGGTAACTCAAGCCAGAGGAGCGCATACTCAAGTTTTAGGTATTAAGTTATAAAATCCATTTTAGCTACTTTCATACGAGAAAAATTGCGTAATTCAGCGTAATTAATAAAAGTATTTTAAGTTTAATTCTGTTTATTTATTTGATGAAAAATTATGGTAAAAAAAGTAATTGTAGTCGCATTCTTTAGCTTAGGAATTATTGCCAATATACCCCATTTATTATTATCCCAAACATTACCATTAACTCCTGTTCAATCTTTTCAAAATCCTGAACTTGTAGGTCGAGATGACCAAATTTGGACAAAGGATCGCGGGGAATTACTTCAAGCAATTAATCAAAGTTTACGTTATCTCAATACTTCTAATGCGGCTAAAGCCTATCGCAACTATCCTGTTAAAGGCGTTACTTTAGAGCGAGTTAAACGTTCTTTACTCCGATTTCGTACTTTAGTTAAACAAGCGCGATCGCCTGAATTTTTACAAGCAGCAGTAAAAAAAGAATTTGTTTTTTATCAAGCGATAGGTAACGATAATCAGGGAAAAGTACATTTTACAGGCTATTTTGAACCAATTTATACAGCTAGTCGCCAAAAAACGGCAGAATATCGCTATCCACTTTATCGTAAACCCGCTAATTTTTCCAGCTGGACTAAACCTCATCCCACGAGAGCAAAATTAGAAGGAAAAGACGGATTAGGCGGAAATAAACTCTTAAAAGGCAATGAATTAGCTTGGTTTAAAGAGCGTTTAGAACCTTATTTGGTGCAGATTCAAGGTTCGGCTAAATTGCGTTTGACTAATGGAAAAACGATTTCTGTGAGTTTTGATGGAAATACGGATTATCCCTATGTCAGTCTGGGAAAAGAGTTGGTTAAAGATGGTATTTTTCAAGCAGGTGAGTTGACATTGCCAATTCTTATTGATTATCTGGAAAAACATCCTCAAGCCGTTGATCGCTATGTTCCTCGCAATAATCGTTTTATTTTTTTTCGAGAAACTTCTGCGACGACTAAAGCAACGGGAAGTTTGGGCTTACCTGTAATCGCTGAACGATCAATTGCAACAGATAAATCGATGATGCCACCAGCAGCTTTAGCGGTATTAGTAACTCAAATTCCTAATAGTAATTTACAAAAAGAATGGGTGAGTCGTTATGTTTTGGATCAGGATACGGGCAGTGCAATTAAAGGTGCGGGCCGTGTGGATATTTTTATGGGAACGGGAAAATTAGCTGGCGATCGCGCTGGTTTAATGAGTGATGACGGGCAGTTGTATTACTTGTTATTAAAATAAGGAAATGTTTTCAAATTTGCGACTCGTTTCCTCAATTAAAAATGCGATCGCGGATTGATTATTCAGAAAAAAGATAATTAATGTCTTAACTTTTGCCAAATAATCTACATAAATATCGCCTTTATCCTTGATCAAAAAATAACAAAAAAAATCCTGAACTTCTACAGCCCGCTCACTTTTTTTCTAGCACCCCCTTAATCTCAGAACCATAGACAATAAATTTTCAGAAATCTATTCTGACAAGCTCTTGAAAATCGGACAATCAATCAAAATACAACTACTACACAACTAACTATGGTGAACCTGATTGCTCGTTTCTGCGATCATGCCGAGGAAACGAGAAATATTCTTAATTTAAATTGTCAAGTACTTGACACACTTCTTAACATAGTGTTATATTTGTTTACATAAAGAAACATTCATTTCATCAAGGAACTTAAGATTATGACTTCTACAACACGCGGATTTCGCCTCGATTCAGACAACCGTTTAAACAATTTTGCTGTTGAACCCAAAGTTTATGTTGATGAAACAGTGCAAGCTGGTTGGACAGAATACGCCGAAAAATTAAATGGTCGTTTTGCAATGATTGGTTTTGTTTCTCTCTTAATCATGGAAGTTGTTACGGGCCATGGTGTTATCGGTTGGTTAAACAGTCTCTAAATATTGGTAAAAAGAGAATCTGAGTCGTTTATGAGAGAGATTAATCATTTTTCTCATTCTATCTTAAATATTACAAAATCCTTCTATAATTTGGGGCTAAAACTATGAATTCCGACTATGATATTTACACGAACAAAGATCTGTTTGCACCTGTAGTCTTTCGTTCAGACTTCAACAGCTTCAAACCTATTTCTGGTAACCAAGCTTGGTCATTATTTTTTACAGCAGGAAAAGAGGATAAAGGGTTAGGAGCTAATCCTGAAAGTGGTCGCTTTTTTACAAATACTCTAGCTGCGATCGCGGTAGTAGGAATAGTATGGGCTTTCTGCTTTAGTCATCCTCAGTTTTTAGGTTTTGCTCACACTCCTTTTATTGGTTAATTATATGAAGCGTTAACTTTTTCTCAACAATGAACTTATTTAATCTCTCAAGCATTTTGGGAGATTTTTTTGTGGGAGTTTTTAATTTCATCTCTTATTATTCCTTTATTTTGTTCGTAATACAAATCTTTTGCTAACAGCATTTATTTTAATTCTCTAATTTTTTTGCTCATTAGTAATCACAAAATTTTATTTATTTTCTTCCAATTATTTTGTCAAGATCTGAATCTGAAAAACTTGAGAAAATATCTGCACAAAAAGTTCTTGTACCTGATTTAAAGTGATTTCTGGTAAAAATTGTTTTATACTTCCCACTGGTTTATCTATAATTCCACAGGGAATAATATGGGTAAATCCAGTTAAATCAGGACAAACATTAATCGAAAAACCGTGCATTGTGATCCAACGACTTACCTTAATCCCAATTGAAGCAATTTTATAACCTTTTACCCAAACACCCGTTAAGCCGTCTAATCTTTCTGCGGGTAAATCATAACTTTGTAAAACTTGCAAAATGACTTCTTCTAATTGTCGTAAATACCAATGTAAATCTGGCTGATAAAAACGCAAATTGAGAATTGGATAACCCACTAATTGACCTGGGCAATGGTAAGTGACTTCGCCGCCGCGTTCGATGCGATAAATTTCATGGGGTGAGTCTTGGGGATCAAATTTTAAAAAATCAGTCGTAGAGCCTGTTCCCAAGGTATAAACGGCGGGATGTTCTAATAACAACAAAACATCTTCCAACATTGGATTAACTTTTCGTTCTGCTACTAGCGATTTTTGATAATCCCAAGCTAGCTGATAGTTCATTAGTCCTAATTTTTCTAATCGACAAAATCGTTGCGTTTGAATTGAAGAAGGCACAAATATCATAAAATTCTCCTGATTTTTACTGAGATAATGTAAAGAGATACAACAAAAATAAAAATGATTACGAAGACTAGGTTTTAGGCAATACAAAGTGCTAGTCTAATAATAGAAAGTAAGTTAAAGAAGGAGTAAGCGACCTTGAGGCGAACCCTAAAATCGCAACAGTTCATCTCAAATCTAAGGGTGATAGGAAAAGACCAAAATCTTTTTTGCTATGACAATATCCAATGTTTGACTATTTCATGCTTAGGACATAAATAGTTATGAATCCATCTAAATTCAGAATATTTTGTTAATAGATTGTTTTTATAATGAGCAATCTTTGTTAGCTAAATCATCTTTGAAGTTAGTCTGATTTTTTTAATTTACACCACATTTACTATTAAATTGAGTAGGGAGAATTCAGTATGAAGCTGTTAATTCAGGGCAATAATATTACCGTTACCGATGCAATTCACACTTACGTGGAAGAAAAGCTCGAAAAAGCTGTTAAACATTTCCAAGGGATTACCACAAAAGTTGATGTTCATTTGTCTGTTGCTCGCAATGCACGTATCACTAATAAACATAAGGCAGAAGTTACGGTTTATGCTAATGGTACGGTGATCCGAGCCCAAGAAGGTAGCGAAAATCTTTATGCCAGTATTGACCTTGTTTCTGATAAAATTGCTCGTCAACTCCGTAAATATAAAGAACGTTTGGTTGATCAAAGTCAAACTCATGTTAAAACCAGTACTATTGTTGAAGAAAAACCTGTTGATAAAGATCTAATCGGCGATCGCACAGCCGCTTTACCTTCAGAAACAGTGCGGATGAAATATTTTGCTATTCCCTCTATTTCGATTGAAGAAGCTTGGGAACAATTGCAACTTGTTGATCATGATTTCTATATGTTCCGCAACAAAGATACAGAGGAAATCAATGTTATTTACATCCGTAATCATGGCGGTTATGGCGTAATTCAACCTCGTAAGAATGGGGATGAATCAGCTTAAATTTTGCCTTACTTTCTTAATTGAAATATAATTTTCGCTTCACCCAAATTCCTCTGGTTTTAATAACCTCTATTTGGGTGTTTTTTGCTTATACATTTAAAACTTATATTAAAATAAAATTATGAATATTTATTGTTTTTATTACGTTGGGTTAACACAGTGCTAGGGTTTATTGTTATTTTTCTTGCTACCTTAATTCCAGCTTTGATTTCTTTTATTCTTGTTCGTAGAGCGAAGCGGCAATTTAGTGGGCGAATGAGACGTATTCGTGAATTAAATAATTATCGGCGACGTTTAGATCGAGAATTTTTTCCCTTGTCTTCTGAGCCTGTAGAAAGATGTCGAGATTTTATAGGAGATATTAGTTGCCGTAATAATGCAAAATCGCCTTATTTACGCTGTGCTATTAATCCTGGTGGCCCTTGTGAAGATTGCTCCCATTATGAACAAAAACTTTAATTATTAATAAGTAATCTTGGTGTTAATCTAGTTAAAATAACACTTTTTTACCCTATAATTTTATCTTATAAATTAAGAGAGATTTAATTCTATTTGTTTAGCTAAAATGGTATTGATAGATGAAAAAGTTGTTAATCTTAAACTAGGTAATAATTCATTTATTTTTCAGATTTTATTTTCCATAAATTACCTTCTGATGGAACAGGTTCAATAATTTTTCCCAATTGTTTTAAAGCGTTTTTAATAGATTGAGATGGTCTAAAAATAAAAATTTCTGAGTGATTTTCTTGAAATACATTTCGCAATTTTTCTAGGTTTGGAGGTGTGCTTAAGAGAAAGAGTTTGACATTAGCTTTAAAAAAATAATTCAAAGATAATAAATTGCCTAAACCTGTGTAATCATCGCCGCGATCGCCAATTAATAAAGAATTTTCTTGAGCATTAATAATTTGGTTAGTTTGTTTATTACCATTGCTTGGTATTTTAGCCCAACCTGAATCGGTGATCGCGTTCTGAACATTAGAAACAAGACTAAGCGTAATTACCATTCCAAATAATATTCGCCAAACTAATTTTTGGGTTCGTAACTTGTTAGCAAATAAGTAAGCAATTGATAGTTGAATGGCAGGAAAAGAACAAATTAAATAACGAGTTATAGTCGAGCGGCGAGACTCTAAAATAATATCTGGAACGGCTAAAAGAAGAAAGGGAATAAAAATAGATGTGGTGATAAATAAGCTCGTAGAAAATGGTTTATTTTTATAAATAGTG
Source organism: Snowella sp. SOY_38_metabat_116 (assembly GCA_031396835.1). Lineage (GTDB taxonomy): Bacteria > Cyanobacteriota > Cyanobacteriia > Cyanobacteriales > Microcystaceae > Snowella. Next base: position 5,766 of record JANNLO010000275.1, on the reverse strand, counting down.
TAAATACTCATACCAATCAAAATAAGATAGGGTAATCTTAATAAATAGTTTTGTAAACCATTAAAATCTAGATTAATATCAATCAGTAAAGATGTAAAACTCAATGTCCATAACTTCAAATTATAAACCCAATCTAGTGGACTATAAGCCCAACTTGTGACGGTAAAAGCTCGTTGATAATTATTAATTAAAACCCATAGCCAAGGGCTGTACAACATTATAGTTAAGAGAGCAGAAATAATAAAAAACTTGATTGATTGCCAATTTTCTTTTCTTTTAAAAGTGTTAATGATAATAAAACAAAAATGTGCGATCGGCATTAAAATAAAAAATAAATGGGTATAAAGTCCTAATGTGCAACTTAAACTATAAAAAAGCCAATTTTTTAGATCATTATTTTTAAGTGCTTTTAGAAAAAATAAACTACTTAAAATAACAGTTAATGTAAATAAACTATACTGTCTAGCAATCTGAGAAAAGAGAATATCAAAAGGTGATAAAGCTAAAAAAATAGTGGATAAAATAGCGGCGAATTGATCTTGAAATAGTTCTTGAGCAAGCAAATAAATTAACAATAAAGAAATCAAACTAATCAAGATTGCCAAACTACGTAAAGCTGTTAAAGAATTGCCAAACAATTGCATCCAGAACCTCGTTATTAAGAAATAAGCGGGTGGATGTTGAGGGTCTTCAATCGCTAGTGAATTAATCACATCTTGATAGGAACTATTAATTTTAATCGCTTGATATTTTGATAAATCTTTGGGTGTTTGGTATTCATTAATAAAAATTTCTGCACCGATTTCTTCACCTGTAAAGCCAGCAGCGCGAATAGTTGTATAAACTTCGTCATGCCAATAAAGTTTATTTTCAATATCATAAAATCGAAAGAAGATACCAAGACACAAAAGTATTATAAATAATACAGAAATCCAAGATTGATGAGTTGAAAAATTACTAGAAAAAGATTTTTTCATATATTTTTAATTTTAGAATAAATATTACTTGATTTTCTTTTGTATCTTTATAAATATTATACATTACACCTTCAGAAATACTATAATTTTATATACTTCACTCGCATGAATATTGCTATATGGAATACAGATCTTGATGGTTATAAATCTCTTTGTCATCGAAAAAATAACCTTTTAAAATTGTGGACAGGAAAAAAACTGTCACTAAGTTGAGATGAGTTAGAATGATAATGTTTATCGTCAGATCATATCTTTTTTAGTTTTAGAAACAAAATGTTATTTTCCAAGTTTGCTGATCGAAAAAAGAAGTTATTTTTATTTCTAAAGTCCTTTTGGATATTTTGTAAAGCTCGAATTGCAACATTAGTTTTTTTAGGGTTTTTAAGTAGTTTTTTAATCTTATCAATTGCTTGGTATTTAGAGATTAATATTGTCAGTAATTTCTTTGCTCAGTTAAATATTTGGCAACAAAATCCGCCTGAATGGTTAGAAACTCCACAATTTAATAATCAATTTAGTCTCTATTTCCCCGCTATTTTTATCTTTATTGTTGTTCAAATTATTACTCGAATTTCAACCCGTTCCAATCAATGGTCAAGGGTTATTATGATTGCGATTCAATTAGCTTTAACCCTCCGTTATCTTTTCTGGCGATCGCTATCTAGCTTAAATTTATCAAATCCAACGGATGGAATGTTCAGCCTTTTACTTTTGGGTTTTGAACTAATTGGCATTGTGATTAGCTTAATTTTGTTTTCGTTTTTAATTCAAATTAAAGATCGCCATCAAGAAGCAAATAATTATAGTCAAGAAGTTTTATCAGGAGAATATTTGCCGAGTGTTGATATTTTAATTCCGACCTATAATGAGCCTGATTTTATCTTAAAAAGAAGTATTATTGGTTGTCAAGCATTAAATTATAATAACAAAAAAATTTATGTTTTAGATGAAACAAAACGACCAGAAATTCAAAAACTTTGTGAAGAATTAAACTGTTTTTATTTAACTCGGCCTGATAATCTTTATGCAAAAGCAGGGAATTTAAATCACGCTCTTAGTCAAACAAATGGAGAATTAATTGTTGTTTTTGATGCTGATTTTGTGCCGACAACTAATTTTTTAACTCGAACAGTTGGCTTCTTTCAAAATCCTAAAATTGGACTAGTTCAAACTCCTCAAAGTTTTTATAATACTGATGCGATCGCTAAAAATTTAGGACTGGGAAAAATATTAACTTCTGATGATGAAATATTTTATCGCCAAGTGCAAATAATGAAAGATAGTGCCAGTAGTGTTATCTGTTCAGGAACCTCTTTTGTGATGAGAAGAGGTGCATTGAAAGAAGTTGGTAATTTTGTCACCGATTCATTAAGTGAAGATTATTTTACAGGTATTGAAATCTCAGCAAAAGGATACGAATTAGTTTATTTACCAGAGAAGTTGAGTGCTGGACTTGCTGCTGAAACAATTGGAGTTCATATTGCCCAAAGAGCGCGTTGGGGAAGAGGCACATTACAAGCTTTTTTTATTAATTCTAATCCTTTAACGATTTCAGGTTTAAACTTTAAACAACGTTTAGCGCATTTAGAAGGATTGCTGAATTGGTTCAATCTTTTTCCTCGAATTATCTTTTTATTGATTCCTTTTTTATATACTTTCTTTCAGATTGTTCCCTTTAAAATTACATCTTTAGAAATCATTTATTTCTTTTTACCTTATTATTTAATGCAAGTCATTAGTTATCGCTGGTTTAATGATTCTTCTCGTTCTATTTTCTTTTCAGAAATTTATTCATTAGTTGGTTGCATTGCTTTAAATAAAGAAGTTATTAAAACTTTAATTAATCCTTTTGATAGCTATTTTAAAGTTACACCTAAAGGATTATATCGAAAAAATTATAGTTATGACTGGAATTTAGCATTTCCTTTAATTGTCTTTTTAATATTAACCTTAGTTAGTTTTTATGCTAATTTTATTACGAGTTATTCGGCCAAAATTTTTAATGTCGCTCTATTCTGGAATATTTATAATTTAATTATTTTAATTGCTACTTTATATTGTTTTTTAGATCCTCCTAAACTTGATTTAAATGAGTGGTTTGATGTTCATCAAAAGATTGTGTTAAGTAATCCTAAAAATAATATTCAGGGAACTATTATAAAGCTTTCTGAAAGCGGTGCAGTAATAAATATAGATCAACTAGATAACCCTTGGATTTTAGAAAATTCTAATCAAGTTATTCAAGTACAAATAATTGATCAAGATTTATGTTTGTCAGCAGAAATTATGACTGTTATTCCTTCTAATAAAAGTTTAAAGATAAAAATTCAATTTAAAGATTTAACTTTATTACAGCAAAGAAAATTAATCGAGAAATTATTTTGTCAGCCTGGCACTTGGAAAGAACAAAAAGTTCCTAATGAAATTATTTCTTTGGGATTAATTTTAGGAATATTTTTAAGACCTTTGAAGTTTCTAAAACAATCTTTTTTAAAATAAGTTTTTAGGGTATAATATTTGTTTATTTTCGTTTGCATAATACTTAAGAAATTCTTCTATTATTCTAAGTTTAAGTTAATAATTTTATGACCAAATCTGAGCAGATTACTCAACCTATCGAGCAACTTCAACCTATAAACAATCTTCTCTTACCTCGACAAGCGATCGCGGTTAATAAGGCATTTTTAAAAGTTAGTCCCCAGGAAAGTCGGGTTGATCCTTTTCGGAATAATTTACTGACTTTATTGGAACAAATTAAAATTAAGGAGTCGGAAACAGAAGGTTTTCACAAAAATCTAATTATCAAGTTTTTTGAGCAGACTTTTAAGCCTAATGATGAGACAGCTAACCCTTATTTTGTTAATACTAAAAATTATGCTAAGGGTGAAAGTGATCTGGTTATCCATATTGGAAAAGAGGCGAATAGTCCTGTCGGTGTTATTTTAGAGTTTAAAAAACCGAAGGGAAATGTTGGCGAAATGCCTAAGATTAATCAGCTTAATGTTAAGGCATTACAACAGTTATTATATTATTTTTTGCAAGAAAGAATTGTTCATAAAAATTTGGAAGTTAAGAAGCTTGTAATTACGAATCTTTATGAGTGGTTTATTTTTGATGCTCAGGATTTTGAACAGTTTTTTGTGAAGTCTTTAGAAAAGTCTTTTAATGATTTTATAGAAGGGAAATTATCTGGTAAGGATACTGAGTTTTTTTATAAAAATATTGCGAAACCTGCGATCGCATCTGTTGAAAATCAATTAAAATTTGTTTATTTTGATCTACGAAATTATCAATCTAATTTGGAGTTGGTGACGGACGAAACGGCTTTGGTGGATTTATTTAAAATTCTATCGCCTGAATATTTATTAAAGTTAACATCTGCGAATGATAGTAATCGTTTGGATGAAGGATTTTATAATGAGTTATTACATATTATTGGTTTAACGGTGGTTAAATCGAAGAGTAAAAAGTTAATTGAACGGAAAACTGAAAATGATAGAAATAATGGTTCTTTATTAGAAAATGTGATTTCACAGCTACAAAGTTTAGATAAGTTGAATAATTTGAGTGATCCTTTAAAGTATGGGGAAACGGAGGATGAACGTTTATTTTCTGTAGCTTTGGCATTAGTAATTGTTTGGGTTAATCGGATTTTATTTTTAAAGTTATTGGAGGCGCAATTATTAAGTTATCACAAGCAAGATAAGGCTAGTTTTAAGTTTTTAAATATTGAGAAAATCAAAAATTATGCTGATCTACAACAGCTTTTCTTTAAGGTTTTAGCGGTTCCAATGGATCAGCGCGATCGCACGATTCAGCAAGAATTTTCTAAAATTCCTTATTTGAATAGTTCTTTATTTGAGCCAACGAATTTGGAACAGGAGATGATTGTTATTGATAATTTACGAAATGAGTTGTTACCATTATTTCCAAAAACAATTTTAAATAAAACGGGAGAAATGAATGGGTTGGAATATTTGTTTGCTTTTTTAAATTCTTATGATTTTGGTAGTGAGGAAGTTGGTGTTATTAAGAAGGATCGAAAACGTTTAATTAGTTCGTCGGTTTTAGGATTAATTTTTGAGCGTATTAATGGTTATAAAGACGGTTCATTTTTTACGCCTGCTTTTATTACGATGTATATGTGTCGGGAAACTATTCGACGAGCAGTTATTCAAAAATTCAATGAAGTTAAGGGTTGGAATTGCCAAGATCTGATTGATTTATATAATAAAATTGATGACAAAAAAGAAGCTAATGAGATTATTAATAGTCTAAAAATTTGCGATCCTGCGGTGGGTTCGGGTCATTTTTTGGTATCTGCTTTAAATGAAATAATTGCGATCAAACATGAGCTTAAGATTTTGATGGATCGAGAAGGTAAGGTTCTCAAGGAATATGTTATTGAAATAGCAAATGATGAGTTAATTATCACGGATGAGGAGGCTAAATTATTTGAATATAATTCTAAAAGTAAGGAAAGTCAGCGAGTGCAAGAAACGCTTTTTCATGAGAAGCAAAAAATTATTGAAAATTGTTTGTTTGGAGTAGATATTAATGAAAATTCTGTGCAAATTTGTCGTCTTCGTTTATGGATTGAGTTATTAAAAAATGCTTATTATAAACCCCCCCAACCCCCCTTAGAAAGTTAGGGCTGTTTCAATCTATCTATAGCAAAAGAAATCGGTAGGCTGTAGGAATTTAAGTGCAAAAAGATAGAATATACCTGACATTATGGCTTAAATGAGCAATTGCTTCCGTTAAAGAATCGTAACCATGTAGTCTGACC
>JANNLO010000252.1:0-2027 GCA_031396835.1 Snowella sp. SOY_38_metabat_116 | reverse complement strand
AAAAGTAAAAAAGAGTTGATTGAGTTTTTCTGTTAAATCTTCAAGCTCAGTCGGAATAGTTTCTGAGTCGGATAAAAGCTCTTGAACTTGAGCAAAATTTAACTGCTGAGTAACATTAATTACGCTTGGTTGATATTCAAAACCAACAATTTGAGCATTAACATCTAAGGTTAAAAAGAAGGAAATCGTTAAACGATCTTCTCCTGGAATTAAAGAACAAAGGCGAGTCACAGCTTCAGGAAATAAAGAAGAAACTTTTTCGCCTAAATAAATAGAAGTTCCTCGTTTTTTTGCGGCCTTATCTAATGGACTATCTGGCTGGATATAATGAGCGACATCGCTGACATGAATACCGAATTGCCATTTCTTTTGTATTTTTTCGAGGGTAAAAGCAGTTTCAATAAAAGGTAAATTCTCTCTTGGCGTATCGTCTGCAAAGCTAAAAGTTAGGAGTTGGCGTAAGTCTTGACGAGTCTTTAAGTCAGCTTCTTCAAAGCCATTAGGTAACATTTTCTCGGCTTGTAGAACTTCGGGTTTCCAAGCTTGGGGAAGGTCATGTTTACAACAAACAATATCTGTATCGGCGGCAGCTTCTGCATCACTTCCTAAGACTTTGGTAACTTTGCCGAGGGGTGGATTCGTGCCAATGGGATAGCGTAAAACAGAGACGTGAACGAGATGATCTATAGCACTTGCTAAGTCTTGACCATTTTCTTGAAGATTTAATTCAAACAAGAGTCGGTCATCTAAAGGTACAGCCCGAAATTGATTGTCTTCACACTTAACTTGAGCTAGTAATGACGGATTAGCTCGTTCCAAAATCAATCGCACTGCGCCTTCTGGAGAACGTCTTCTGGTCCCTTCTTTGATTACTTTTACTAAAACGCGATCGCCATTCCAGGCATTTCCCAATTGAGTTTCTCTGACATAAATATCATCAGCATCTTCTACATTTTGAATGGCAAAACAAAAACCTTTACTAGAACAACGGAGTTTTGCTTCTACTACGTTTTCTTCTATAACCCGCCGATATTTTCCCCTTTCTTTTTCTAATATACCAATACGTTCTAGAGCATCTAAGACAATTTGTAGCTTTTCAACAGATTCATCATCTTCGCAGCTAAGTTTCTTTTCTAAAACTTTTCCTGCAACTAATTTATCATCCGTAAAATGTGAGAGAAGTGTAGCGATTGAAAATTCCATGAATAATAATCCTTAATGTGTAGAAGTTTTAAAAGAAAGGGAAAGTGAGACCGCGATCGAGAGTGAACTTTTATCTATTTGAACTTCAGATATAAAAACTCAAAGAATCATCTGATACTGAATAAATAATGCCACAAACATTATGAGCGTAAACGGCTCCTGAATAAGAATTGCGAAATTTTCTAGATTGACGATGAGGGTGTCACCAGAAGCTTAGAAGTGAGAATTTAACGAAGGGTTACAATTAGTAGTAATTAACTGGGGTGGTTGCAAAGAACACGCTTCATCTCTTCGTACTTCAATTTTGATCGCGGTTTGTTTTTCAGAGGACGTTTTTGAGATTGATCTTGATATTCGATAGGAATTGTTACCTACGACAGATAATCTTTTTACTAAATTTCTAAAGATATTCTTTAGATTTAAGTTTATATTGTACCAATCAGAGGGCCGTTATGGTTCACGCTCAAAGGACGATTTTTAGGGCAAGACTTTATTCTATTAGCTTCAAATAAGTTTAAATAAGTTCAAAAAATGTTGATCATGAGCAACACCAATTGCTAAGTTAGTACAAAAAAACTAAAATGAGTCGTCAGAGGTCGCTCTCTCTGCTAGGATCGAAGTCAAAGCCAATAATAGCTAGAAAGTTTGGTTAAATAACCATTTTCCTCGGTCAATTCATTCAGTTTTTATTTACTAAAATTTGCTATGTTGAATCAATTTCGTCTGCATTACCCCCAAGGCAGTCTCACCAGTGAACTTTTGATGATTGATCACGGGTTATATGTCGTGCGATCGCTGGTACAAGTGGGAGATGTGATCCTTGC
>JANNLO010000250.1:0-14608 GCA_031396835.1 Snowella sp. SOY_38_metabat_116 | reverse complement strand
TGCCTTCGTAAATGGCATCAAATTGATTCTGCAAATCATCAATTGTCCCTTTAATTTGACGAATTAAGAGATGGCTTAAGAGCAAAGCACCTCCACAACTGACGAGTCCTGTACCCAGTGCTAAAACATAAAGTGGGGTTCCACCTGAAGATGATGCTTTAGTAAGTTTTTCAGTTTTTTTAGCGGCTTGACTCGGCTTTTTCCCCGTTACCTTACTAGTATTTGTCGGAGCAGATATTTCTTTGGGGCTAACTATTCCTGCAATACCGCCCACAATCAAAACAGCTAGAGCAGAAGTTATTCCTGTCGCGATCGCGAAATATAATTGCTTACGTTGGAGTGAAGCATTGGTAAACCATCCTAGCCAGCCTGGATCAACTTCTACGGTTGGTTTGACAAAACGACTGGATACTCCTGTTAAGTCTCCTGCAATTGTTGCCTCTGGCTTTAACCAATTCCTCATGCCAGGCGGCGTACTTGTCGCGATCGTTGGAACGGCTTCTTCATCATAGTTTTCACTGCCGCCCAAGGAAGGATTCATGGGAAAGTCCACACTTCCTTGAGTAAACATCGTGGGATCAGTTGATTCAGTCGCAATATCCGTTAGGTCGAATTCGGCGAAATTATTTAAATTGGGATCATTAAACTTATTGACATCAGAGACAAAATTAGATTCCTGTTCCCTTAAGCCAGAATTAGGAGGAGATACTTGAACAGTAGGAGTATTATCTAAAGAATCTAAGCTTTTATTACCTTGCCAAGGTTGATAAGTCGGCACATTACCCGCGCTTGGCTTTTCTTGACCCAAAGGAGAAATATCCTGATCACCAAAACTCGCAAAATCAAACGACTGACCTGCAATATCAGGAGGAACCATAAAAGTCGATTCTCCTATTTCTGGTAGAAAAGTCTTTTCCTCATTGTCATCAGGATCAATCGAGTTTTCTTCGTCCGCAAAAGCTTCTGAATTCCAGTCAATTAAGCCAGATGCCGCATCAAAAGCAAAAGGATTGGAAGAAAAAGCATCTACAGTTGCATTGGAAGCAATATTTCCCGTATTAGATTTCGGCACACCCACAAAGGGATTAGTTTGTGAAGGTGGTTGGGCTTGTCCGAGAGTTGGTTCTCCCGAATCCTCATCATTAAAAACAGAACTATCCCAATCGAGTCCATCAAAATCATTATCCCAATCTCCAGATTGCTCTGCTTCATTCCACTCAGGGAAATCAGTTTCTTTAGCAAAACTTGGGTCTTGCTGAAATGGCTGGGAAATCTGGCTTTGAGAGCCTTTATTGGGTATAATTCCCGCATTAATCACTCCTGAATCACTGCCTCCCTGAATTTCTCGAATTTGCGCCAGGGCTTGATCCGCACAATCTCGCAAATCCTGACGTTCGGTTAATCCAAGAACTGCTTGATATTTTTGCCGTGCCACATCATATTGTGCTAGACCGACATAAATATGTCCCTGGAGCAACAAAACATTGGGATCTTCTGGAAAAGCAGCAGACATCTCTTGAATATGGATTGCAGCTTCTTCGTAACTTCCCTGTCCATAAGCAACATAGGCTTGTCCATATAAATGAGCGTAATCTTGACTTGATGCCATTTGCCTATCTCCTGTCGGTGGTCGGTTAATGAATTTAAGAAAACGAAAAATAAATAATTAATGTAAATAAATAATTAAAATCGAGAAAATAAAAATAATTACTAATTTTAAAATAATTGTTGATTTAATTAAGCAGCCCAACGTGCCGATCTTAAAATAGCGACATGATCTAAAAGTCTCAATAGTTGGGGAGATTCAGCACCAGAAATCCATTCTCCCTGCACATAGGGGGCAATATGATCGTGGATATTGGTGGCTGTCTGGAGGTGTTCTATGTTTAACCATTCCATGTTTCCTAGTGATTCGATCGCTAATCCTAAAAGAGTTTCTTGGTCTTCGATGGCAATCACAGGAATTTCGACCCGATCAGTATTTAAAGCAGTCGGATCACCCAAAAATTGGCCTAAATCCGCGACCCAAATTACCTGTCCCCGTAAATTAATTGTTCCGAGTAATAAGGGCGAAGCATTGGGAATTGGGGTAATCCGAGAAGGCGGTTGTTGCATGACTTCCCGAATGGCGATCGCCGGTAAAGCAAATTGTTCACCATTGGGCAGAAAAAAAAGTAAATGAAGATCTCCTTCCAAAGTTTGGATTGTTTGGAACTCAGCATCAAGACTTTCTGGATTTGCATTAGCTAAAAATTCTGAGGGATCAACCATGAAAGTGTTTTTTACTCCTATCGGTTTTACTGAAATTCTGGCATTATCCTCGGAGAAGTTGCTTAATTGTGCCGACCAACTCAAGGGGTTGAAATGGTTTGGCAATATAAGCATCTGCTCCCTGACGCATTCCCCAATAGCGATCAAATTCTTCTCCTTTAGAAGAACACATCACCACGGGAACATTTTTGGTTTTGGGGTCAGATTTAATCCGACGACAAACCTCATAACCATTCATTCGAGGCATGACAATATCTAACACCACTAAGTCAGGGTTGAATGTTTTTAGCTGTTCCAAGGCTTCCACACCGTCACAAGCTATTGTTACTTTCCAACCATTATCTTTGAGGATGCCAGAAATCATTTCTCGCTGAACGGGGCTATCTTCGACAAGCAAAACTTCGCTCATAAATGTCCTATCGGCATGGTTCGCTAAAAAATTAGAGTTCAAGCCAACTGATTGAAGCTATTTCTCTCATTCCTATGATAGTAGTTAAAATAACATTCATTTATCCTTATAGAAAGTTTTGCCCTATTTAATATGCCCAGATTTACAAAAAATCATCCAGAAAAAATTACAAATATTTTAAAAGTAAGCATGAAATTGAGCCAGTGGGTCAGCGTAAACTCAGATATTTTTCCAACAAAAATAATAATTCTCCTTCTCCAAAGGGCTTGGTTAAATAGTCAGTTGCACCAACCATTCGCGCCCGTACTCTATCCATAAAGGCATCTTTCCCTGTCAGCATAATAATAGGAGTTTGACGAAAGGCAGTGGAGCGTCTTAACATTGCACAAATTTCGTAGCCATCTAATTGGGGCATAGTAATATCACAAAGAATGAGATCGGGCTGAAACTGAAACAGTCGAGAAAGGGCTTCCAGGGGATCGCTCATTACCGTAATTTGATATCCGTGCCGACTTACCATAAATTCGATTTGTTTACCGATGGTCAAATCATCGTCAATACAGGCAATTTGCGGCGATCGAAGAGAAGGAAATGTGTCCCAAGGAGAGAGGATTTTCGAGGGCGAGGCGATCGCCAGAACGGGATCTTTGACTTGCAATAAACCTTGTTCAATGTATGGATACAAGCCCCGCACCACTGTTGGTAAATCTCGATGTAAATAACGAGCCAGTTGACGTAGAGAAGTCTTGCCATTAGCCCAAAAAACCAACTGTTGATAAAGGGGAGCCGATAAAGTGGATTGTAATTTTTCTTGATCGGTAATCACCATAACTTGATCGGGCGATTGAATATGGGCATGAAACTGTTTCCATTCCTGAACTTGTTTAGTAATTTGGCTAATTAGTTTTCCTACTTCAAAAGCCATCATCGGCGGATCTAGAGCATGGCCCAATTCAAAAATAAACGTTCCCTGGCGCAAGTTCAACAGATCGAACAGGGTTTCTTGAACCATGCAGCTAATAATGCTTCGTGCTTGACTAGGATTGAGAATATTTTTTTCGAGCAATAACCAAAGATACGCATATTCTGGATCATTCGTGGCGGCGATCGCCGAATCATTCAAATATTGCACCTGATCAGCCACATTGTAGCGTCGGAGATAATCCCGAAGGCGTTTCAGTTGACCATAACCTTGAGCCGCAGCATAAACGACTTGGCCATTGACAAAAAAAACAAACCAACCCGCCCTTATTTCTAGAGGGGACGATGGATTTTTTTTCTCTGTGGATATTTTTTCTGGATCGACGCAATTCTCTATTTTCCGCATGGATGAACCAAAAGCCTCAATAAAGAGTTCTCCAGTCCTTTGTCCCAACTCAATCAATTGCAAAATGCTGCGAAGATCGATTTCACTTAAGGTTCCTTGCATAATTTTTTTATGCTTAATGCCCTGTATAATTTTTTTATACTCCTTTATCCTTCAGTTTACTTGACGAATTCCTGAATAATTGATAAGACCGATAAAGATTCGATTCGTTCCTTCTTTAATTTAAGTCAAAGTGATAAAGAATCGGCATGGCGCAAAATTTAGGTTATCTTTAATATTGAAAGACCATTGTATTGGTAGCCCTGAAAACATCAGCAGGATTTCAAGTCGTGCTCTATCTAGCAGAAGTTAAAAAACAAACTCGGACTTTTCTGGGCCTTCTTAAAACAGACCTTAAACTTTTGGCCTGTCAACACAGCGATCAAACCTGGAGTTCTCTGCCCAACGAAGAAATTCTCACCCTAGATGAGATGGAAATTACGGGAGAAGGCACTCTTTGGACAGTGCAGCTTGCCAGTAATCGGCAACTTCAGGGGAAACCCGATATTGCTGCGCCAGAAGTCGTTCGTCAATTGCAAAAATTATCTCGTTTATCAGAAAAACTAAAAGATCAACAAGAAGAAATCGAGCAATGGAAACAATCTCTGACTTTCCAAAGCCAAGAACTCTCTCGTCGAGAAATAGAAATCGATACAAAAGAGTCAGAACTTGAAAATAGAGCCATTGAACTTAGTCAGTTTAATCGACAACAACAAGAAGTTAATCTCGCCTGGGAACGTCTTGATTCAGAACGGCAACAACTCCTCTCGCTACAAGAGCAATTCGGCAATCTCCTCGATTTAGCACCTCAAGAAACCAACAAAATTCAATCTTTAATTCATCGACTTGCAATTCATCCCGACGGCATCACGGCGATCGCAACCAGCTTACAAACAGTCGTTGAATCTGCCCAACAACAACAGGATATTTTTAATGGCCACTGGCAAGATCTAGAAAAAAATAGAACTAAAGCCGAGCAGCTTCATCAAGAAATACAACAACAGGGAGAGATTTTAATTCTCCGCCGACAAGAATTAGATTCGGTGCGCTCTTCCCTAGAGAGTTCCAAAATTCAACTGGCGGTTGAACAAAATGTTTTAATTAATAAACAAGAATCCCTACATCGCTTGAGCATAGAAATACAAAGCACGGAAGAATTACAAAAAACACTCTATCGCCTAGCAGTCGGTTCAGGAGACACAGTTGTTGAGTCCAAAATTGACCTTTCTGCTTTGGAGAAAATACCTTTAAGTGAACTTGAAGAAATTATCAAAAAGCTGCAAGCAGATCTAGAAAAATTAGTCCGTTTTGTGAATGATCAAGAAGAAGAACTAACGTTACAATGTCAATCAGTGGAAGAATTACAAATAAAATTGTCACAGGTTAATGACTATGAACGAATTGCCATAGAAGAAGAAGTAGGAGAAGAACAAGAAAGAAAACGGATGTTAGATGAAACCCTAGTCGGTCAACGTCGGAATCTTAAGGAGAGACAATCAATATTAGTCCAACATCTTCGGATTCTTCGTCGTCGGCAGGGAATGGTCGATTTAGAAGCCAATTATTCTACAATTAACCTTGACCCTGTTATTGATCAACTCGATGTTTTACAACATGAAACTCAAGCAGAAAGGCAAAAAATGGAAGCAGATATCCAGCATATTCACCGCAGCCTCCAACAAATTCAGGAAATGATTCATCAGCTTGAACAAGAGCAAGAGATTAAAACTCAAGATCTTCAACAGGATGAAAACGATTGGAATCAATTGCAACGAGATGTAATGCAACTTGAAACAAAAATTAGAGCTTATGAAGTAACCCTTCAACCTTTACAAAACAAATTGGATGCGATTTATCCCTCCATGGCAGAGTTATCGGAGTGGTTGATATCGGGTTGAAAATAAATTTAAAAAATAAATGTTTGACTTGGCCATTAAGTATGCTAGGATTATAAGCTGTGATGTAAATGGGTCGATGCCCGAGCGGTTAATGGGGGCGGACTGTAAATCCGCTGGCTACGCCTACGCTGGTTCAAATCCAGCTCGGCCCACCACATTTTCATTAGTGTTTGCCCGCCCGTGTGGCTCAGTGGTAGAGCACACCCTTGGTAAGGGTGAGGTCATGAGTTCAATCCTCATCACGGGCTTGGTTTTTTACGAATTTATTTACATTCAATAATTAAATGTCGTTGTTCACAAAATATTGTCGTTAGATAGTAAGTTTACCCCACTGAATAAATGCGGGGGGTTTCACACTAACCCGTTATTTTGTCCATTGACACGACACTCCCGCCGTTAAATCAAAGATTATCAGAAAATTGGGTAAAAACCTCGTCCTTTAGGACGGCTTTCTGATACTATCAAAAATAAGCGGAAAATCAGATTTGTAGTCGTGGCACGCGAACTGACCGTTGCACAAAGGCTAGTGTCACCAATCCCAATGGATTGCCCCAATACCTCACTGCCCTCTAAAAAAAATATGGCATAGGTGGGAGATAAAAGAAATAAAATAGCGCGGGACACGCGCAAATTTACGCTTGGGGAGTAGTCCATTATTGGTGCTTGCTGTAAAAGGTGTAGTCGGACTAGACATGAGACTGTAAGACCAAAACTAGCATTGCTGGTAGAGGCAAGATTCAGCCCAAGAATCCTAGCCCTTTAGGGCGGGGAGTGTCAATTTCCCCTAATTCCAACGCTTCCCAACTCGCGATCGCAAACTCACTATCCATTTTTAAAACTTCTGTTTGATAGTCTTGTTGTTGAGCCATTTCTGAGAGAGATTCATCGATTTCGGCTCTTTTGAGGGAGGCCAACTCGTGTTTAAGAGCTTGGGCGATAAATTCATTACGACTATTAACTTTTCCCTGACTCACTAAAGCATCCGTCGCTTGGAGTAAGTCAGTAGGAATCGCAAGGGTTGTACGAACACTGGGGGATGGCATGATGTCTAAAATGATGCGCTTAATCTCATCAATAATAGCATCAGTTTTGGGTTCGTGACTTTAAGAAATTCTACAATTTACCGATTTTTAATTAAGTTAAGCAAAAAAAAAGGCGAATCGCATTTTCTGAGTAAGTTGGTGTATTTTACCAATGGTGTGATAATTTATAGAGATTTATTCTGGATTCTTTATGCTCCCTGAAAAACCTGTCAAACCCACAAAATCACCTTTTACGGATAAAGAGATTCGCGAAAAAGCGCATCAGATATGGGAAAAAAATAAGGAGCAGTCACCCGAAGAGAATTGGAATGCGGCAGTTAAAGCATTAGAAAGAGAAAGATTCTGGCGACCGTTAATCAGTGTTTGGCGATGGACAGGAATTGGCGAAAAAAAAGGTTGGGATATTTTCACAGGCCTTTCGCTTCCTTTAATCGTATTTGGGGGTGGAATATTATTTAACTATTTGAATGGGCAACAGCAACAGAAAATTGCAGAAGAAAAACAGAAAGATGAATTACTGAAAACCTACATTAATGATATGAAAGCATCGCTTTTAGATAAAGATTATCCTTTGAAAAACTCGAAGAAGAATAGTGAAAGTAGAAGTATTGCTCGCACCATTACTTTAACGACGTTGGCACAACTGAATAGTGAACAAGATCAACAAAAGGCTCAGGAAGGAAAATACAATCAACGGAAGGGTTTGATTATGCAATTTTTGTATGAATCAGGCTTAAGTAAGTCTGATACCAACGTTATTCCAATTGTCCTTCTTAACAAAGCAGATTTCACTTTTGCCAACCTCGAAAATTCCTTTCTCATCGCTGCCAACCTCCAATATGCCAACTTCGAAAGTGCCAACCTCAACTTTGCCCATCTCGAAAGTGCCAACCTCAAAAGTGCCAATCTCAACTTTGCCCACCTCGAAAGTGCCAACCTCAAAAATGCGAACCTCAACTTTGCCCGCCTCAAAAGTGTCAACCTCAACCGTGCCAACCTCGAATATGCCAACCTCGAATATGCCTACCTTGAAAGTGCCTATCTCGGCAGTGCTAAAAACTTAACTAATGAACAAATTAAGTCAGCCTGCTTTTGGGAAAAAGCAATATATACTGAACAACGCGTATTTGATGATAAGAAACAGGTATGGATCGCCGAAGACCAAAAAGCTAATCAAAGAAAAATTGAAGAAATCACACAAGATAAAGCTTCAGATCCTCTAACACCTCCTAATTGTTCCAAGTGGAGGAAAAAGAATCTGCTTTTAAAATAATTACTATTTTCTTATTTCTTAATAGTTTGATAATCTTTTTTTACTCCACTCATATTTCTTGAAACCAAAATTACTCTTTTTGCAACATTAATAACTTATTTTTTACAAAGATAAAAACTACAGACTATTTAATAATTTCGCTAAACTTTTTGCCCTAGCAATAATTTCTAAATCAGATAAAACTAAATTAAATAATTACTCAATAATGACTCTTAATGTTTGATCAAAAAGAATAAAATGATCAACAATTATCTTGCTATTATTCAAATTATTCACCGACTAATTGACAATTTTCACAAAGTCCAAAAAATTCCAACGTATGATAATAAACTTTAAAATTATGGGCAAATTCTAACTTACTTTCCAAATCATGAACAGGACATTCTGCAATAGGAATTGATTGCTCACAATTCACACAAGTCAAATGATGTTGATCCGATTGGCTCAAACTATAAACCGATTCGCCGTTGGTTAATGTTCGTGCTTGAATCGCCCCTTGCAGTTTTAAACCTTCTAAGGCACGATAGACAGTGGCAAGCCCAATACTTTCCTTGCGTTGTCGAAGTTCTAAATAGATTTCCTGAGCCGACATCGCTTGATTTAACGTTTTCAGCAGGCGAAACAGTCGCTCTTGAGAACGGGTAAGGGGAGCTTTCATTTATCTACAACCGTTGTTAGTTAGTTTCTATTTTAATTTAATGTCTCAACAATATCAGTGTCGCATTTATGTCACGCTTCGTCCTTCTGTCCTAGATCCTGCGGGAACGGCGGTTCAATCAGGATTAAAACAATTAGGTTATTCAGAAGTTGAACGAGTCAGAGTCGGTAAATATATTGAGCTTACGCTTCATGCTACCGATGAAGAAACTGCAAAACAAGATTTAGATCAAATGTGTGACCAACTTTTAGTTAATACGGTCATTGAAAATTATTCTTTTGAATTAACTCCCGTTGGATGAGAGAAAAATAATGAAATTTGGCATAGTCGTTTTCCCAGGGTCTAATTGCGATCGCGATGTGGACATGGTAACAAAAGGAATTTTAGAGCAACCAACTCGCTTTGTCTGGCATCAAGACACAGATATTTCTGATTTAGATGTAATTGTAATTCCAGGCGGTTTTAGTTATGGCGATTATTTACGTTGCGGCGCGATCGCTCGTTTTTCTAATGTCATGAAATCTGTGATCGAACACGCCAACCAAGGAAAATATGTTTTAGGAATTTGCAACGGCTTTCAAGTTCTCACAGAAGCAGGATTATTACCAGGCGCATTAGTTCGGAATCGAGATTTGCATTTTATCTGCGATCGCGTTTCCCTCAAAGTCGAACAAACCCAATCAATTTGGACAAAAAATTATCAACCGCAACAAATCTTAACATTGCCCATCGCTCACGGAGAAGGCCGCTACTTTGCTGATAGCGACACCCTGAAAAATCTGGAAGACAACCAGCAAATTCTTTTTCGTTACGTCAATGCCCAAGGAGAAATCACCGACGAAGCCAATCCCAACGGATCACTTAATAACATCGCAGGAATTAGCAATCCCCAAGGAAACGTACTAGGAATGATGCCCCACCCCGAACGCGCCGCCGATTTAGCACTCAACGCGACAGACGGACTAGGATTATTTAAAGGACTTCTTTAATCAAAATTTTTCTTAGCATTAAGATAGCAATCGTTGTTTTTCAAGGTTGAAATTTTGAGAGAGGTGGCTAAAAAAATTATCTAAAAGTTTATATTTGTTAACAGTTGTTCCTCGATTTGGGGCCAATTTCTTAAGTGTTTGCTAAGGTAGTGGTTGAAGAAGCACATTTTCTTTAAGCTTTGAATCATCCAAGAACTTTTTTACTATGCCAATGCCGCGATCACCTTAAATATTTTTAATGATTTTTACTGCATTTTTTTGTGAAATTCATTACAATGACGAAAGGTTTTTTGCTAAAGCAGGTTTATTCTTCTAATGTCTGGGAAGAATTAATATTCCCTGATGCCTCACCCATTAGATTTTCTCAGGTTAGAGAGAAATCGACAAAAAGGTTGAGACTTTGGGTATTTGCTCTTGATGATTTACCTTTGAGGTGAGTTTTGCAGAGTATAAATCTGATTAAGAATTTTCTTAATTCGATACTGAATAGATTAACCCAAACAAGACATTCATTTGATCTCTCTTTTGAGGGAGTTTCATGGATGAATGCAATCCCATTTTTTTCTGAGTCTAATCAATTCTTTGCAACTTTATAAGTTAAGCAAAAAAACAACCGATTTTTTGTTTTCAAAGCTACAATCAATCTGAGTCTTCTCTTTTATTGATTTCCGATAAAGCATTTGGAACAGTTAATCTAGTCTAGATTGTCTTAAAGATTTCTTCTTTTGAAATGTTATTTTTTCAAAAAGATTTTGAGGCTGATTTTTAGTCCGAAAAGTTGGATGTAATTGAGCAGACATTCAGATACCAGTGCGGATTTATTTCCGATCTAATTAACCCTATATTGTTTAGTTTTGCACGAAAGGAGCAAGAGGAAACGGCATGATGCAGGCTACTACTGAGCTATTAACTATGACAGAAGAACCTTCTATGGATTTATCTCTCTACATTGACACGGAAGACATAGATGAGGATGATGCCATAGAAGACCTTGAAGAATCAGAATCGTCCACTGAACTCGGTACCAAGAAACCTCGAAAAATAACTGCCTCTCGTCGCCGTGATCCTAGTAAGAAAAAACCTTATACGGAAGATTCGATTCGGATTTATCTCCAAGAAATTGGGCGTATTCGACTTTTGCGAGCGGAAGAAGAAATTGAATTGGCCCGTCAAATTGCTGATTTGCTGACTCTAGAACTTATTCGCGAAGACATCTGTAAACAATTGAAGCGGGAACCCAATGATCGAGAATGGGGAAAACAGGTTTGGAAAATTGATCAGACTAAGCAAATTTTAGTAGAGAAGCTGAACAGAGAGCCGAACAAAAAAGAAATAAATAGCTTTTTGGCAGAGCCAGTCAATAATACTGATATTGAAGAGCGTTGGAATGTTCAGGCTGATAAATATTTTAAAAGCTTCCTTCGTCGTCTTCATCTAGATCGCAGAGCTAAAGATAAGATGGTGCAGTCGAATCTCCGTTTGGTGGTTTCTATTGCCAAAAAATATATGAATCGGGGCTTGTCTTTTCAAGATTTAATTCAGGAAGGTTCTCTTGGTTTAATTCGAGCGGCTGAAAAGTTTGACCATGAAAAGGGTTATAAGTTTTCGACTTATGCTACTTGGTGGATTCGTCAGGCGATTACTCGCGCGATCGCGGATCAATCTCGCACTATTCGATTGCCAGTTCATCTTTATGAAACCATTTCTCGTATTAAGAAAACTACTAAAATTCTTTCTCAAGAAATGCACCGTAAACCAACGGAAGAAGAGATTGCTGATCGTATGGAAATGACAATTGAGAAATTGCGTTTTATTGCTAAATCTGCCCAGTTGCCTATTTCGTTGGAAACGCCGATTGGGAAGGAAGAAGATTCTCGCTTAGGTGACTTTATTGAAGCAGATGGTGAAACTCCAGAAGATGAAGTTTCTAAAAATTTGTTGCGAGAAGATTTGGAGAGTGTTTTAGATACTCTTAGTCCCCGTGAACGAGATGTTTTGCGTTTGCGTTATGGTTTAGACGATGGACGAATGAAAACTTTAGAGGAGATTGGACAAATTTTTAATGTGACACGGGAAAGAATTCGACAAATTGAAGCTAAAGCTTTACGAAAACTTCGTCATCCCAATCGCAATAGTATTTTGAAAGAGTATATCCGCTAGGTTTAAAAACTAGTTATCATTCAATTAGTTAGATCAGCTAGGGCGTATTTGGTAGAAATTATGCGCTCTAGTTTTTTTTGAATTTTAATAAGAATTAACTTCAAGTTAATCGGCATTTTGAAATATTATTTTTGGTTGTAAACTCCATATTAAAAAGTGAAGATTAACAAAGAGCAAACTCCGAATAATCGACACTTTTATAACTTTTTAAAAGTATCTTAATGGCAACTATTCTTCTTGACCTAAAGCTACCATTAAAACCTTTTGACTAACTGTTTGATAAATTTGTTGGAGAGATTGTTTAACTTGTTGAGCATTTTCTTCGGACAAAGGAAACGTTCCCAAAAGCTCCAAAATATCTTTTTGATTAGTCGGTGGCGTAATAACTATGAGAGAAGAATCTAGCGGCTCGTCATACTGCCAAAATTTTTCAATTTGAGTTAGAATTTTACTTTTTGATGGCGTTGATTTTTGAGTTTTTTTAATTGATTGAAGAGGTTGATCTAAAGGGCTTAAATTCGAGGCGATCGCCTGTATTTTTTCTCCAGAACTGTTTTGACTACGGAGTTGACGAAGTTCAGTCAGAATTTGAGATTTAGTTCGTCCTCGCAATTGGAAAATCACAAAAGGATCTTCACTAAAGCGATCGGCTAATTGATAATAAATCGCACCAATATGTTTACAAGGATTTGCTTTATCAGGACAACTGCAACGAGAACGAATATCAGCCAAATTAAAAGGAAATAAATTTAAACCATTTTTAATAAAGACTTGTTCAATACTTTCTGGCATTTGTCCCGCTAAAAGTTGGGCTGAATAAATCGCTTTTTCTGTCAAAGTTTCAATCACATAATGCCAATCTTCATCGGTAAAAGGATCAAGATTTAAAGAAACTTGATAAGGTTCCACTTCACTACCTTGAACGCTGGCTAGAACTTGGGCATTTTCAAATTCAATGCTTAAAATGTGACCTTCCCTGGCATAACTTCTGGCCCGTTCTAAACGCTTTTTAAAACGATAGGAATCTAGCAATTCTAACCAACGTTGAACCCACCATTGTCGATCATCAATTTGATAGTTTGTCATAATTAATTATCATCAACATTACCTGCAAATTCATCAAAGAGCGATCGCTGTTTTGGGTCAACAGGCCAATCTTCATTTTCGCCGCCAAAAATCAATTGTCTGATAGGAACAAATTCTTTATCTAATTGAGTTAACGCATTAACCAAAATATCGATTGCAATTAAATCACTGGTTCCCAAATCAAACCAACAACGTCCCCAGGTTTCTTCATACTGAAAATCAGCCATATTGTGCATGGGAGCCATCATCGTTTCAGTGGCTAAAGAACTGTCGTAATTCATATAACCAATATCAATTCCCATATCTTGAACTTGAAGATTTTCCGCATTAAAAGCACTTAATTTGCCCAAATAAAACCACGAATCAAAGACTTCTTCAATATATTGTTGTTCCATCGGCGAAGGAGTATTTTCAAACTCCAACCAGATCCACAGATCAAACGGATTAAATTCTCTAAATTGAACATCCATAAATTAAATTAACTCTTTAAAATTTAAGTTTAATATGTAATGGGCAACTCGCGATGATATTTTTAGCAAAACAGAACTAACGCGATCGCCTTTTAATTTTCAAAATTTCTTTCATAAAAAACAAGACCAAAACGGTTAATATGATCAATTAAATCCAGATTATCAATATCCTTAAAAATAGATAAATCGAAGCAATAGGACAATAACAAATCATCAATTTGTATTTCTATTTTTGACAATTGAGAATAACTAATATTTTCGCCAATTAAAGTTAAATCAATATCGGAACCATTGCGATAATTTCCTTTAGCGCGGGAACCATATAATAATACTTTTTGAATATTGAAATACTGGCAAAATACAGCAATAATCTTTTCAATCGTAGCTTTTTTTAAACCAAATCTATTTGAAGTTATGTTCGTTCCAATATCTGATTCTCTCATTTTGCCAATCTCCTAAATTATCTATAAAAATTCTTATTTCTGCTTTATTTAGTGATTATTTTAACCTTGATTTGTTAAACAACAATATAAAATTCTTGGAATAATGCTGTTAGGCGATCTCCCTTCATAAAAGAAAGTAATCGCGGTAACTTGACAATTAGCCAAAAACACAGTATCTTTTCTTTACAGGATGGGTAATCGCACAATCCACTTCAAAAAAACAACCATGAGAAAAATACGCAGAACAGATTACACGGATTTAGATTCACAGCTTTGCTTAATGAGATTCTATGAGGACGCAAAAGAATTGAATCTCAAAGAAGAAGATACTCCTTTCCCACTTAAGAAACACACACTTAGACTAAGGCAGTGTAAATAAATAAGTCATCGGTTTACACCTCTGGCTTGATAACATAGTTCCAGTTTTCGCCATGAAAATCAGCCTGGAATAAATTCACTTTTGCTAACTCATCATCTGACACTTTCCGACCTATCGGGTATTGCTTGCGATCAATATCTGCTTCAACATGGAGTCCGGCTTC